>CAXSBW010000068.1:2794-5295 GCA_964235795.1 uncultured Acidobacteriaceae bacterium
CCCGTGGTCGTGGGTGCAACCAGCCATCGTCGCGGTGCTCACCCTGGTATGCGCGGAGCAGATCGGCTGGAGCGTCCGCGCGATTGTTGCCGAGCGCAGGTTGCCCTACGCCCCCGACGCCATGACCGCGAACTACCTGAAGGGGAAAGGCGTGGGCCAAGCGCCCGAGCCGCCGGTAGCCGGCTTCGGCTACTTCAGCATCGGGCCCTTGCTGTATTTTCCGCGCAATATCTACCTCAACCAGGCCCCGCACCGGTACTGGTTCTGGAGCAGTGCCGAGCCCACCCCCACCGTATGGGACGCGCTGGCACGCCATCCAGCCTTTATCGTGGTCGGCACCTTTGAGAGCGGTCCTCAGGGCGAGATCACACGCGACTGGGAGCCTGCTGAACCGGTCGATTCCCCGTCTCCCTTCGGCGACGGCTATGGCTACGCCCGCTTTTACCAGGCGCACGGCTACCGGCAGACCCACGTGTTCTGCGGCCGCAGCGACATGCGTTCGAGCTATGCCGAACAAATGTGCAACATCGTGCTTGAGCCCGCTTCGGCCCCCTAGCTGACGTGCACCACGGGGCGGCGGGCGGCATCCGGAATCGCTCGTCGCAGCACTTCGTGCGTGAGCGGGGCCGTGTCGCCTTCTCCCAGGAAGAGAAACTTGAACACGTTCATCACCGGGTTGCCCTCTTTCCACTTGAAGTAGCCGTGCGGCACCTTGCCGGTGCGGTGCTCCAGTTCCACCAGCAGCGCTGCTACAGAGTTGGCGACGACCGGGCTTTTTGCATACAGGATTTTATTGTTGCCGAGACGCCGGCCTTCAACGCACAAGGTGTGTTCAAAATCGGAAGCATCGGTATGCGTGATTTCGAAAAAATACAGCGACTCGTCCGCGGTCAGGCCGTAGCGCTCGCGAACAAAACAGTCGATCCCGTCCAGCTCCGCCGCCGTTTCGTTCTCCCAGCTGGGGCGCGGCGAGCGGGCGATCACGCGAATGACCTGGTCCTCATCCTCGGCCAGCAGGGCAAGCGCCTGCGCCGACAGTTCAACCCCGGTGATGCGGAGCTCGGTCGAGCGAAGCGCCCGCGACAGAAGAGAAACCAGAACAATAGCCGCGATAAAAAATGAAGAAATCTTCAGGCCCTCGGGCCGCTCGTAGATGTTGAGCACGGTGGTGTAGACGAAAATGCCGGTGATCAACAGGTATGCCCAGCGTAGCGGCTTGTGCCACAGCGCGATGGTGACGGCAACCGCGGCCGAGGTAAACAGCACCAGCACGCCCGTGGCATACGCGCCGCCCTGTGCGTCGACGTTCGCGTGGAACAGCAGTGTCACGAGTACGGCGACGCCCATGAACACAAGCACCAGCGGCCGCGACGCCAGCGCCCACTCCGGCGCCATGCCGAAGCGCGGCAGGTAACGCGGAATCAGGTTCAGCAGCCCGGCCATGGCCGACGCCCCCGCGAACGCGAGGATCAGGATCGTCGAAATGTCGTAAATCGTGCCGAAGGCGTTGCCCAGGTACTGGTGTGCAAGGTAGGCCATGGCGCGGCCGTTCGCCGGGCCGCCCTCGGCAAAAGCCTTGGCGGGGATCAGCAGGGTGCTTGTAATGCTGGTCGCCATGAGGAACACGCTCATGATGATGGCGGCGGTGGCCAGCAGCTTGCGCGTGTTACGAATACGCAACGGCAGCTCGCCCCCTTCGTCATCTTTCTTGCCGCCTTTGATCAGCGGCATCACCGCCACGCCGGTCTCGAAACCCGACAGGCCGAGCGCGAGCTTGGGAAACAGGATGAGTGAAACGCCGATCATGCCGAAAACAGAAGGGTGCTGCGCGAACAGGGCGTGCTTCCAGCTGGTAAACAGCTCGGGGTGCTTGAAAGTCTGCTCGATCGCGACGACGGTCACAACAGTATTCAATGCCAGGTAGGTCCCGACCAGGACGACCGCGACCCCGATCGCCTCCTTGAAACCCTTTAAAAAGATCGCGCTGAGCCCGGCGAGCAGCAGCAGCGTGACCAGCATGGGGCTGCGCAGCGCATGCGGCGCATACGGATTGCCCACGAAGTGGGCCGCGGCATCGGCTGCGGAAAGCGTCATCGTGATGATGAAGTCCGTCGCGGCGAAGCCCAGCAGCACCAGCACAAATGCCTTGCCGCGCCAGCCGGGGAACAGCTTTTCAAGCATGGAGATGGAGCCCTGGCCATTGGGACTGGCCTCGGCCACGCGACTGTACAGCGGCAGCGCCGCAAACAGCGTCACGACCACCAGGACCAGCGTGGCGACGGGCGATAACAGCCCCGCGGCTAGAAACGCGATGCCGGGTTGATAGCCCAGTGTCGAGAAGTAGTCGACGCCGGTCAGGCACATCACGCGCCACCAGGTGTGTTCGGTTTCGTGGGCGATTTGCGCGCCTTTCGGCAGGCGTATATCGGCAAGGAGCCAGTCGGTAAAAGTGGATGATTTCATGAGCGCACCGTCATTCTATGGCACGCGCCGTCAGGGAG
>CAXSBW010000068.1:5395-17826 GCA_964235795.1 uncultured Acidobacteriaceae bacterium
GATCAGGGAGCGATCAGGGATGCGGCAGTTTTGCCGTCGTCCAGCCGCCGCCGAGCGAGGAAACCAGCTGCACGCTCGCTACGAACCGCCGCGTTGTGATGTCCTCAACAGTGCGCTGATCGGCGAGTTGCGCCTGCTGCGCGGTCAGCACTTCAAGGTAGGTCGTTACACCGCCCTTGTAGCGTGTCGTGCTGATTGCAAGCGAGCGATTGGCGGCCTCGACCGCACCGGCCGCGGACTGCTGCTCGTCGGCCAGGATGCGCAGCGCTGCCAGGTTGTCTTCCACCTCCTGAAAACTGTTCAGCACGGTCAGGCGGTACGTATCGGCGCTGGACCGGAAGTTGGCGCGGGCCTCGTCGGTGACGGCGCGCCGGCGTCCCGCGTCGAAGATGGTCTCGATCGCGGACGCGCCGACCGACCATAGCGCGCTGGGCCCCTGGATCCAGTTGCCGGGTTCGCCGCTTTCAAAGCCGCCTGCCCCATTCAGCGAGATATTGGGGTAGTAGGCAGAGATAGCGACGCCGATCTGCGCGTTTGCCGCCTGCGCCCGGCGCTCGGCCCCGGCAATGTCCGGGCGGCGCTCCAGCAACTCCGACGGCACGCCGGCCGGGATGGTGGGCAGGTTGCGGTTCTGCGGGGTCGGCCCGAGCGAAAACGCCGAGGCCGAAACTCCGAGCAGGGTGGCGATGGCGTGCTCGTACTGGGCGCGCGCGACCGCGATGTCCACGTCCTGCGTTTGCGTGGTGGCCAGCTGCGTCTGCGCGAGCGCCACATCGGCCTCGGTCGACACGCCACCGCGAAACCGCCGGTTCGTCAGGTCGAGATAGGCCTTGTACGTCGCGAGCGTTGTGTCCAGCAGCTCCTGCTGAGCATCCAGGCCGCGCAGCTGGTAGTAGTCCAGCGCAAGCTCCGTACGGACCGACAGCTCGACATTCGCCTGGTCCGCGGCCAGCGCCTGCGCGTTCGAGCGCGCCCCCTCGACCTCGCGGCGTACATGGCCCCAGAAGTCGGGCTGCCAGTTCGCCTGCCCCGACAGGTTGAAGTCGTTGTACTGCCCGCGGGTCACGTTGGCCAGGCTGGTAGGCCGGTTCTGCGACAGGTGCTGCCGGTCGATCGTGGGCCCCAGCGCCACTGTCGGGTAGTAGTCGGCGCGTGCCTGGCGCACGGCGGCGGCAGCGGCCGTGTAGTTTTCGAGCGCAACTGCCATCTGCAGGTTGCCGCCGGTCAGGCGGTTCTCCAGATCGGTCAGCGCCGGGTCGCCGAACTGCAGCCACCATTCGCCGCGTGCCAGTGCGTCCGCCGGAACAGCCGGCGTCCAATCGCCCGGCGGGGGCGGCAGCTCGCGATAGCTGAGCGTCGGCGGGGCCGTGGTCGGCACCCGGTAGTTGGGCCCTACGGTGCAGCCGGCCAGCAGGCTTCCCAGGGCTACGCTTCCGGCGATAACCGTTGCTGTGTGTACGCGGAAGGGCATCAGTGCTTGCCTCCTCCATTGTTGCCACCACTGCCGGTGCTTTCGTCGCCCTGCGCCGTGTTGGCCTTGCGCCCGGACTCATCCGATCCGGTCTTCTCCTGCGCGGCGTCGTTCTCCCCACTCGCGCCGCCTCCGCCCGCGCCGCCCTGCGGCTGCACAATCCGTACTGCCTCGCCGTCGAAGATCGAATCCGGCGGGTTCTGGATCACCTCGGCATCCGCCGTCAGGCCGGAAACGACCTGGATCACGCGGCCGTCGTCCTGCCCGACCGTGATGGGGAGCAGCTTCGCCTTACCGTTCACGACGGTGGCAACCTGCAATCCCTGCGCCCGAAAAATCATGGTGGGCACCGGCAAAATCAGGCTGCTGACCCCCGTGTTCAGGTGCAGCGTCACCTCGCCGTAAGAGCCGGGCATCAGCTTGCCGTCGCGGTTGTTCACGTCGATCTCAACCAGCAGCGTGCGGGTGTTCGGGTCAATGGAGTGGGCCGTGCGAACAATGCGCCCGGTAAAGGTCCTGCCCGGGTACTCGGCCATCGCGATCTGCGCGGTCACGCCGGGTTTCGCGCCCAGCGAGTCCACCTGCGGCACGGAAACATACACGCGCAGGGTGTTGACCTGCGCTTCCTCAAACAGCTGCGCGCCGGCCCCGGCGCCTGCGTTGATCAGCTGGCCCGTGTCGATGTTGCGTGCCGTGATGACCCCATCAAACGGCGCAGTCACACGCTCAAAGCTCACCAGGTCCACCAGCCGCTGCACATTGGCGCGGGCGCTTTGCACCTGCGTGTTGGTCGAAAGCTGACTGGTCACATAGTTGTCGGTATCCTGCTGCGACACGGCATCCTGCGCGAGCAGGTCCTGGTAGCGGCGCGCCTGGATGGCGGCATTGCGGGCATTCGCCTCGGCGGTCGCCAGGTCGGCGCGAGCCTGGAACAGCTGCTGGTCGATCTCCGGGCTTTGAATCACGGCCAGCAGCTGCCCTTTCCTGACATGGGCGCCGATATCGGCGTACCAGTGCGTCAGGTAGCCGGAAGTGCGCGCGTAGATCGGCGAGTCCATGTAGGCCTGCAAAGCGCCGGGCAGCAGCAGCGTGTCCTGGGGCTTGCCGACAACCGGCTTCGCGACCAGCACATCGGGTGCGGCATTGGCCGTGGTTTGCTGTTGCAAATGGTTTTGCGCGTGGATGCGCGGCAAAATTCCCAGCACGGCCAGCAGCACGGCCAGCACGAGCCCCGCGGCGATAAACACAACCGCCTTGCCGGTCGAGGGCGGCTTGTGGCGCTGCACTCCGCCCTCCTCGTGCGAAGAGCTTTCTGTAGAGCTTTTTTGGGGGGACTGCTGGGGGCTGCTCATGCGGGTTGGTTCTCCAGGCCTTGGCGATCGCGAACGTGTTCGGCGTCGCGCTTGCGCCGTTCCCGCTCCACGCGCCGCTTTTCAAGCCGGTTATGGACCACGCTGAAAAACGTGGGAATGAAAAACAGGGTCGATACCGTCGCGAATAAAAGGCCGCCGATCACCGCGCGGCCCAGCGGCGCATTCTCTTCGCCGCCCTCGCCCAGGCCCGTCGCCATGGGCAGCATGCCGATGATCATCGCGAGCGCCGTCATCAACACCGGACGAAACCGGGTAAAGCCGGCGGCCAACGCGGAACCGGTCGCCTCACCCGGATGCTGCTCCAGGTGTTCGCGCGCGAACGAAACCACCAGGATCGAGTTGGACGTGGCCACGCCCATGCACATGATCGCGCCTGTCAGCGCGGGCACGCTGATATGCGTTCCCGTCAGGAACAGGATCCACACGATGCCCGAGATCGCGGCCGGCAGCCCCGACACGATAATGAACGGATCGAGCCAGCTCTGGAAGTTGATGACGATCAGTAAATACACCAGCACGATTGAAAACAGCAGCCCCACGTACAGCCCCTGGAACGAGGCATGCATGGTCTGCACCTGGCCCCGAATCGTCAGCCGCGAGCCGTGCGGCAGCTCGTTTTTCATCGCCGCGACCGCTTTTTCAATCCCGCCGTTCACACTCGCAAGATCGCTGCCGACGACACTGCCGTAAATATCAATGGCGGGCGAGATGTTGTAGTGCGTCACCGTCGCCATCTCCTGGCCCTGCGTAAACGACGCGAGATTGCCGAGAATCTGCGGCGGCCGCGGGCCGGTGACCGAGCTCTGCGGCATGATGGCCGCCAGGCTCGACGGGGCCGTGCCGCCGGTAGCCGGATAGGCCGACGTGCTGGCCCCCGAGCTGCCGTTGCCCGATGCCGCGCTGCCGCTCGGCGTCACCGGCACATTGGCCAGGTCGTTCAGCGTGTCGAGGTTGTACTGCGGCGACTGCACGGCGATGTTGTAGGAGACATTGTTCTTCGGGTCGAGGAAAAACGTCGGCGAGGTTTGAAACGACCCGCTGGTCGCCGAAAGCATCGTCTGCGCCACGTCGTTTTGCCGCAGCCCCAGCTGCGCGCTCTTGGTCCGGTCGATATCCACATACAGCCGCGGCTGGTTGAAGGGCTGCTGGATACGCAGATCGGCCGTGCCCGGCACATAGCGCATCCGGTCCAGCAAATGGGTCGCGAACTCGCGGTTGCCGACCAGGTTCGGCCCGGCGATCTGGACGTCGATCGGCGAAGGCAGCCCGAAGTTCAGAATCTGCGTGATCATGTCCGACGGCAGCTGGTAGAAGGTTGTCCCGGGAAAACGCTCCGCCAGCTCAGTCCGTAGACGCTCGACATACCCGTCGGTGGGGTGGTGCTTCGGGTTGAGCGACACCTGGATATCCGCGTCCGCCGTCCCGACCGGGGCCGAGTTGGAATAGGTCAGGTTGATGCCGGAGTAAGGCAGCCCGATGTTGTCGATGATCGTCGTCAGCTCGCCGGCCGGGATCACCTGCCGGATCGTCGCGTCCACCTGGTCGCACAGCTTTGCCGTTTCTTCAATCCGGGTGCCGGTGCGCGCGCGCATGTGCAGGGTAAAGCGGCCCGCATCGACGGACGGGAAAAAGTCCTGCCCGAGAAATGGAAACAGCAGGGCGGCGGAGGTGAGCGTAAAACCGAAAAACAGCAGCATGAACAAGGCAGGGCGGGCGATGCACAGCTCCAGTACGGATTGGTAACCGGCGCGCAGGCGCTCAAACTGCCGCTCAAACCCAAGCTGGAAGCGCACCAGGGGGTTGCGGCTGCGCTTGCGGCCCTCCACGGCTTCGTCGTCGTGCTCCTTCAGCAGGTACATGGCCATGGTCGGCACAATGGTGCGCGACAGGATGTACGAGGCCAGCATCGCGAACACCACCGCCTCGGCCAGCGGCACGAACAGGTACTTGGCGACGCCCGACAGAAAAAACATCGGCACAAACACGATGCAGATGGAGATGGTCGAAACCAGTGCCGGCACCGCGATCTGCGCCGCGCCGTCCAGGATCGACTGCTCAATCGCCTTGCCTTCTTCGAGATTGCGATTGATGTTTTCAATCTCGACCGTCGCGTCGTCGACCAGGATGCCGACCGCGAGCGCCAGGCCGCCCAGCGTCATGATGTTGATCGTCTCGCCGAGGGCCGACAACAGCAGCAGCGACGAGATGATGGCCAGCGGGATCGAGACCGCGATGATAATGGTCGAGCGGAACGAGCCCAGGAACAAAAGAATCATCAGCGCCGTCAGCGCGGCCGCGATGGTGGCCTCGCGAATGACGCCGCTGATGGAGGCCCGTACAAACACCGATTGGTCGCCCAGCGGCGTGATCTTCAACTGCGGGGGCAGCTGCGCCAGGATGCCCGGCAGCTTGCCCCGCACCCCGGCCACGATATCGAGCGTGGACGCCTCGCCGGTCTTGATCACCGACAGCAGCGACGCCCGCTGCCCATCCACGCGCACGATGTTGGTCTGCGGAGGAAAGCCGTCGCGCACATGCGCCACATCGCGCAGGTACACCATGCTGCCGTTGACCGAACGCACCGGCAGGTCGTTCAAACCCTGGATCGTGGACGGGGCGGAGTTGGTTTCCAGCTGGTACTCGAACTCATGCAGCTTCATCGTGCCCGACGGCAGGATCAGGTTCTGTGTCGCGACGGTCGAGACCACGTCGGCCGGCGCCAGCCCCTTCGATTGCAGTGCCTGGAGGTTGAGATCGACCTGCACCTGCCGCTGCTTGCCGCCATACGGGTACGGAATACCCGCACCGGGAATCGTCACCAGCTGCGTCCGGATAAAGTTCAGCCCGAAGTCGTTGAGCTGCTGTTCGCTCAGGCCCTGGCCCGACAACCCGAGCTGGATGATCGGCACGCTGGACGCCGAATACTGCAGCACCAGCGGCGGCGTGGTGCCCTGCGGCAGCTGCCGCAGCTGTGTCTGCGCGATCGCGGTGATCTGCGCGTTGGCGTCCGCGATGTTGACGTTCGGCTGAAAAAAGATCTTGATGATGCCGATGCCGTAGAGCGACTGCGACTCGATGTGCTCGATGTTGTTGACGGTCGTCGTCAGGGTGCGCTCCGACAGCAGCACGATGCGATTGCTCATCTGCTCGGGCGACAGCCCCTGGTACTGCCAGATCATGGCGATCACGGGGATGTTGATGTTGGGGAAGATGTCGGTCGGGGTCGCAAGAATGGCGACCGGTCCGAGGATCAGCAACAACAGCGCCAGCACGGCAAAGGTATAAGGCCGTCGCAGTGCGAGGCGAACAATCCACATAACGAGTCAGGTTCTCCAGGGCATGTCCGGGGGATACGAGTGGGATGCCGGCAACCGGCATCCTGTCAGGGTCCGTCACTGTCGCGCTGCTTCGCAGCCCGCGAGTGCACAGTGATAGAGACGAGCGAAGCAGCGCAAAAGACACCGAGCGCCCGTGTCCATGCCGCCCTTACATGTTCATGTTTTTAAACAGACGTGCCGGAATCGCGCGCACCAGCAGCATGATCAGCCGCCAGAAGCCCGGCAGGTACACCGTATCCTGCCGGGACGCGACCGCGCGCAGGATACCCCGGCCGATCACGCGCGGCTCGGCGAACAGGGGCCCGCGCCGCAGGTGCGCCGTCATCGGCGTTGCCACAAAACCGGGTTTAATGGTCAACACATGCACCCCGGCGCGGTCCACCCGGTTGCGCACCCCGTCCAGCAGCACGTTCAACGCGCCCTTCGACGCCCCGTATACATAGTTGCTCTTGCGCCCGCGATCCCCCGCAACCGACGAGATCACGGCCAGGCAGCCCGTCCCCCGAGACTCGAAGTAGTTCGCGAGAAAGGTAATGAGTGAGGCCGGGGACAAAAAGTTCGTCCGGTAGATCGCCTCGGCCGCACGGGGATCGCGCTCGGCGGCTTTCTGGTCGCCCAGCACCCCATGCGCCAGCAGCGCCAGGTCGATCGAGCCCAGGATCTGCACCGCAGAGTCGATCGTCGGCCCGTGCTCGTCGAGGTTGTCCAGGTCCATCGCCACGGAGTACACCGTTCGAGCCCCGCGTGTTTGCAGGTCGCTTACCACGGCCTGCAGCTTGTAGGGGTCGCGCGCCACCAGGAAAAAGCTGGCCCCGCGGTCGGCCAGCAGACGTGCGGTGGCCTGGGCCATCGCCGACGTTGCACCGAGGACGAGGACCTTTTGCGGAACAACCCCCTTAGCCACGGCCCGTGACCCGCTGCCAGAACCCGGAGTCGAACGCCGGGTCGACATACGCCGCGAACTGCTCCCACTGCGGGTAAAACGCCTGGTACTGCGCCGGCGTCATGGTCGCATCCTTGGCCGGGTACATGCGTCCGCCATGTTCGAGCGTGATGTTCGCGAGCCGGTCCAGCAGGTCGAACGAGACCTCCTCGCGGATGGGAAAGTCGAGCGCGAGCGTCAAACCCGGTTTCGGGAAGCTCATCACGCCGGGTGAGGGCACATCGCCGAATACTTTTAAAACGGCCAGGAACGACGCCAGGCCGGAGCGGGTAATCGCCTTCATCACATCCGAGATGCCGCGCTGGTCCTCGTCCCACGGCAGCACGCACTGAAACTGCAGCAGCCCCTTTTTGCCGTACATCCTGTTCCACTTCAGCACGGAGTCGAGCGGGTAAAAAAACGGCTCGTAATCAACGACAGACTGGACGGTCTTCTTGGTCTGCTTGTTGTAATACGCAAAGTTGAACAGCCCGATCGAGAACTTGTTCAGCGCGAACTCCGGCAGGTCGACCGGAAAGACCAGCTTCGGTTCCTTCGAACGGGTCAGCGGCCCCGGCGTGGTCGCATGGGTGCCCTGCATAAAGATGCCGCGGGCAAAGTTCTTGCCGGTCGACACGCAATCGATCCAGGCAACCGTGTATTCCACGTCGGCCGCCTGCCGCGAAAGCTCGATGAACTCCGTGAAACCGACAAACTTGTCGCCCCGGTAGTCGATGCGGCGGGTCACGATGGGGCGCAGCCGCACCTCGGCCCAGGTGATCAGGCCGGTCAGCCCCATGCCGCCGATCGTCATCGCGAACCAGTCTCGGTTCTCTCTCGTCGAACACAGCAGCCGCGAGCCGTCGGAGCGCACCAGCTCAAACCGCAGCACGTGCGAGCCGAAGGTGCCGGCAAGGTGGTGATTTTTACCGTGGATATCGTTGGCGATCGCGCCGCCGACCGTCACGTACTTGGTGCCCGGCGTGACGGGGAGGAAGAACCCGAGCGGCACGGCAAAGTCGAGGATTTCGGCCAGGGTGACGCCCGCCTCGCAGCGCAGGATGCCGGTTGCCGGGTCGAAGTGGAGCATATGATCCATGCCGCGCGCGTGGAGCAGGGTGCCGTCTTCGAGCAGGCACACATCGCCGTAGGAACGGCCCGCCCCGACCGGCAGCATCCGGCCCCCGGCGGGCACGTCGCGCGGCGGAAATTCGGTGGTCCAGGAGAGCGGACGGAGGTCCCCCCCGAGCTTCGGGTAACGGCCCCAGGACTCAAAGGCAGGCGGCGCGGTTTTCACGACGGACGACGGATCGGTAACGCTTTGGGCCATGGTCGATTCCTTCAGTGAAGCAGCGCGTTGCGTGGCCGGGGTGGTCCGGCTAAACGGCAGCCAGCAAAATGGCGCAAACTGCGGCAAAGCCCAGCAGGAGGCTCATGCGGTCGGTCACCGCAAAGATCACCGGATCCTCATCGAGCTCGCCGCGGCTGGCCAGCAGCCACACGCGGCTGATCCACAGGATCATGATAGGCGTAATCAGCCACATGCGTTGCGGATGCGGGTACAGCCCCGTCACATTGGGCGCGCTGATGTACAGAGAAAACACCACCACCGAGGCATACGCGCTGGCCGTGCCGAAGGCGCGCATCTGTTCCGTATCCGACAGCAGGTAGCCGCGGCCGTTGGACGGCACCTGGCCCGCGACGCGAATGTTCTGAAGCTCGGAAAAGCGCTTGACCATGGCGAGCGACAGGAACAGAAAAATGGAAAACCCGGCCAGCCACGGCGAGATCAGGATGGAGGTAGCCGCGGCCCCGGCCAGCATGCGCAGCGTGTACAGGCCCGACAGCAGGACGACGTCCACCAGCACCACGCGCTTGAGATACAACGAGTACGACAACGTGCTGACCAGGTAGAGCAGCAGGTACGCCACGAATCCGGCGGTCAATGTGGCGGCGATGGCAAAGCTCAGGATAAGCAGCCCCGCCGACAACAGCACCCCGGTCTTGCCCTGGAGATCGCCCGACGCGAAAGGACGGCGGCGCTTGCGCGGGTGACGACGGTCGGCCTCGATATCGAGCAGGTCGTTGACGATATACGTGGAGGACGCGCACAGCGAGAAGCACACAAACGCGGCCAGCGCCTGGAGAAAACTGCGCGTGTGCAGAGCGTGGGCCAGCAGCAACGGCACAAAAATCAGTACGTTCTTGGCCCACTGATGCACCCGCATCGCACGACGCAGCGCCTTGAGCGGAGATGCCTTGTCGATAAACTGCTGCTCCGGCGTGAACCTGCCTGCGCGCGCGGCGCGGCGCAGCGCCCCGTCCGGGTTCGCGACCAGGGCGGTGCCGGCATGGGTCAGCAGCGGCACGTCCGGGCTCGCATTGCCGATATAGTCGTAGCCGGTTTCGCCGAATCGCTCTTGAAACGACGCCAGCTTGTTGTGACCGGTCAGGTTGGTGCGGCCGTCGCTGGCCAGCACGCCGTCAAAGATGCCGAGGTGGTCCGCCACCCGCGAGGCCAGCATGTGGTCGGCCCCGGTGGCCAGGTACAACCGCCGGCCCAGGCCTTTTTGCTGTTCCAGGTACGCCATCAGCGGCTTGTTGTAAGGCAGGTGCGCCACGTCCAGCTGCACCCGGTCCGTGACCTCGCGCTTCAGCGTCGCCTTGCCCTTCAGGATCCAGCCCGGAACGCTCAGCAGCGAGCGGCTGTGTGTGCGCACCATCACCAGCAGCGAGTCCACCAGCGTGTCGCTCTTGACCAGGGTGCCGTCGAGGTCGACGCAAAGAGGGCGTGCGGTGCGGGTGGCCGTGCCGGAAACCATGGCGGGTGCTGCACTTGCAAAGAGGCTGGTGCCTTGCGTCCAATCAGTCATAAGCAGCCGCAGTATAGCATTCGGGTCAAAAATACACGGTAAGTCTGTGTTGCGAAACGGGGCAGCCCTTGGCCGGCTCCACCGCTACAGGATGTAACGGCTCAAATCCTGGTCTTTCACAATACTGGCCACCATCTGGCGCACATACTCCGGATCGATCACCACCACCCGCTCATAGCCGGTCGGGATCTCGCGATCCACCACCGGCAACGGCACCGTGGCCGCCCCATCAGTCGCCGCGACAGACAGGTCAAACACGCCATTCGGATGGCGCGGCGCCTTGAGCAGGTCGGGCGCAAGAAAGCTGATCTCGTCCAGCACGCGCTCCATGATGGTGTGCAGCCGCCGCGCGCCGATGTTCTCCGTGCCCTCGTTGACCCGGAACGCGAAATGGGCCATCTCGGCCAGCGCCTCCGGCGTGAACTCGAGCTTCAGCCCTTCAGTCTCCAGCAGCGCGATCTGCTGCTTGGTCAGCGAGGCCTTGGGCTCGGTCAGGATCCGGATAAAATCATCGACCGTGAGCGAGTGGAGCTCCACCCGCACGGGGAAGCGCCCCTGCAGCTCCGGAATCAGGTCGCTCGGCTTGCTGACGTGGAAGGCCCCGGCCGCGATAAACAGGATGTAGTCGGTGCGCACCGAACCGTAACGCGTGTTCACGGTCGTGCCTTCCACGATCGGCAGGATGTCGCGCTGAACGCCTTCGCGCGAAATATCCGGGCCGTGGCCGCCTTCCCGGCCGGCGATCTTGTCGATCTCGTCCAGAAACACGATCCCCGAATTTTCAACCCGCTCCACCGCCAGGCGATGCACCTGGTCCAGGTCGATCAGGCGACCTTCTTCTTCCTGCACCAGGTAGTCGAATGCCTCGGCCACCTTCATCTTGCGCTTCTTGGTGCGCGGGCCGAACAGCTGCGGCAGCAGGTCTTTCAGGTTCGACTCCGAAACCTCTTCGGGCGCATTGCCGGTCACGATCTCGATCTGCGGCTCCCGGCGCTCGCGAACGTCGATCTCGACCGACCGCTCGTCCAGCTTGCCTTCGCGAAACTGTTCCCGCAGCTTTTCCCGCGCCCCTTCCGTATCGGAGGCAGCCGCGCTCAGGCTTTCGCCGCTCGGCAGGGCCGCATCGGGGTCGCCCGGCATCACCGCGACCTCGGCCGAAGTCGCGTTCGGCGCTGCCGCGGGCGGCATCAGCAGGTCGAGCAGGCGGTCTTCCGCGTTCAACTCGGCCTTGTCTTCCACCTCTTCCAGCTTCTCGTCGCGCACCATGTCGATCGCGTTCTCGACCAGGTCGCGGATCATCGACTCCACGTCGCGCCCCACATAGCCCACCTCGGTAAACTTCGAGGCTTCCACCTTCAAAAATGGCGAGTTGGTCAGCTTCGCCAGCCGCCGCGCGATCTCCGTTTTGCCCACGCCCGTCGGCCCGATCATGATGATGTTCTTGGGCATGATCTCTTCGGCTACTTCGGGCGCCAGCTTTTGGCGGCGGGTGCGGTTGCGCAGCGCCAGCGCGACCGCGCGCTTGGCCGCGCGCTGGCCCACCACATACTTGTCGAGCTCGGCCACGATCTCGCGCGGCGTCAGCTCTTCGAGCGCAAGCTCCTGGTCGTCGGCGGTTCCGGGCAGATAAATGGCCATGCGTGTCCTTTACTTCTTTTCAGGAGCGGGCGCGAGCGCGGTCAGCTCTTCCACCATGATCTGGTCGTTGGTGTAAATACAGATTTGACCGGCGATGCGCAGCGATTTTTCGGCGATCTCGCGCGCCGGCAGCTCCGTGTTGTCGTACAGGGCGCGGGCCGCGGCCAGTGCATACGAGCCGCCGGAGCCGATCGCCACAATTCCCTCGTCGGGCTCAATCACATCGCCCGTGCCGGAAATCAGAAAGCTCTGCGAGGGGTCCGAGACAATCAGCAGCGCTTCAAGCGAGCGCAGCATCTTGTCCGTGCGCCAGTCTTTCGCGAGCTCGACCGCGGCTCGGCCGATGTTGCCGGCATACTGCTCCAGCTTGCCCTCGAACCGTCCAAACAATGAAAACGCGTCGGCCGTTGACCCGGCGAAACCGGCCAGCACCTTGCCCTCATACAGCCGGCGCACCTTGCGGGCGGTGTGCTTCAGGATCGCGTCACCCAGGGTGACCTGGCCGTCGGCGGCCATCACGACCGAGCCGCCCCGCCGTACACAGACCACGGTCGTGCTGCGGATGCGCCGCCCTTCGCCGAGCGAAAAATCGTGAGTGGAGCGGGTACGCCGTGCTCGGAAAGGGGTAGGGGGCATCGCCATCGTGAATCGTTTCAGTATAGCTCGAGGCATGGAGGAGCCCGATGGGCGCTCCTCCATGCCTCCTCCGGGGCTCAACCGGGGCTCAGCCAGGCCTCAGCCGGGGCTCCTCCGGGGCTCAACCGGGGCGGCAGCCGGCCCCGGCCGAGGCCGAACGGAAATCGACCGGTTGCGAGC
>CAXSBW010000069.1:0-17758 GCA_964235795.1 uncultured Acidobacteriaceae bacterium
CCGCGAGGGCGGCCGGACCGTCGGCGCCGGGACCATCTCCGAGATCATCGGGTAGTTGGGGTCGCTCACAAGGTAAATGCAAGGCAGTCCGGTGGATCGTTCGATCGACCGCCGGACAGAAAGATTGCTGAATCATGGTAGGACAAAGAATACGTATCCGGCTGAAAGCCTATGACTACCGGGTACTCGATACCTCAACGGGCGAGATTGTCGACACGGCCAAGCGCACGGGTGCGCAGGTGGCCGGGCCGATTCCCCTGCCCACTGTTAAAAACAAGTATTGCGTTCTCCGTTCGCCTCACGTCGACAAGAAATCGCGCGAAGCTTTCGAGATCCGCACCCACAAGCGTCTGATTGACATTCTTGAGCCGACGCAGCAGACAGTGGACGCGCTGATGAAGCTGGATCTGCCGGCCGGCGTGGACGTCGAAATCAAGGCCTTCGAAAAGTAGGCCCAACACCCGGCAGTGCGGTCCACGCTTGAGCTGAACGAGACGCGCGGCGCATGATGAGGAAGGAAGCAACCATGGCAGTGACAGGCATTTTAGGCAAGAAGATCGGCATGACGCAGGTGTTCGACGAGAAGGGCGAGGTGCATCCCATCACCGTCCTCCAGGCGGGTCCATGCGTCATCACGCAGCTGAAGACGATGGCGAGGGATGGCTATGACGCGGCGCAGATCGGTTTGGTCGAGTTCGTCAAGGCGTCGAAACTGACGAAGCCGCAGCAGGGTCACTTCGCGAAAAACAATGTCGCGCCGGTGCGGCTCATCAAGGAAGTCGGCGTGGAAGCGATCAAGCCGGTGGCCGAGGGAGAAACACCCGAGGTCGGCGTAAAGGCCGGCGATCGTGTTCTGGTCGATATCTTCTCGGAAGAGAAGTATGTCGACGTGGTGGGAACGAGCAAAGGCCGCGGTTTCGCAGGCGTGGTTCGCCGGCACGGCTTCGGCGGCGGGCCCAAGTCGCACGGTCATATGTTTCAGGTCCAGGGCTCGATCGGGGCTTCGTCGTTTCCTTCCCGTGTGTTTCCGGGCCAGCGCATGCCGGGTCATTACGGCACGGATCGCACCACGGTACGCAACCTGCGAATTCGCGGCATTGATCTCGAAGAAAACCTCATCATGGTCGAGGGGGCCGTGCCGGGTACCCGGGAGGGTTTCGTGCTGATCACCAAGCCGAAGTCTCCGCCGCGCGAGCGTCGCGGCTTTGCCGGCTCCGGTACGGTCGACCCGCTGAAGGCTTCCAAGAAGGCTTCTGCCAAAAAGAAATAGCGGCGGGCTTCGGCCCGCCCTGCGGCACAAGATCAAGCGCGGAGACAAGGGCATCTTAGCCCGTTCCGCAAGAAGAGAAAACGATGGCAACGATTGATGTACACAATCTTAAGGGCGACACAGTCGGCAGCTTCGAGCTGGCGGATGAAATCTTCGCGCCCGACTCCGTGAACGAGGGTCTCGTGTGGGAGGCGGTCAAGCACTTCCGGGCCGCCATGCGCCAGGGAACCGCTGCCACCAAGAACCGGAAGCTGGTTTCCGGCTCCGGCAAAAAGCTCTGGAAGCAAAAGGGCACCGGTCGCGCTCGCGTCGGCTCGGTCCGCTCGCCGCTCTGGCGGCACGGCGGCACGGTTCATGGACCGCAGCCTCGCTCCTACGACTACGCCTTTCCCCGCAAAAAGGTGCTCGGTGCCCTGCGCTCGGCGTTGGCGGCCAAGTATGCCGAGGGCAAGCTGATCGTGGTCGACACCCTGGTGCTGGAGCAGCCGAAGACGAAGCTGTATCGGCAGGCGCTGAACACACTCGACGCGAAGCGGACGGTGCTGCTGGTCGAGTCAAGCCAGGAGCTTGCAGCCAACACGATTCTCGGAGCGCGCAACCTGGACAAGGTAGAACTGTTGCTGTCCACCGAGGTGCATCCCTACGATGTGCTTCGTCATGACCGGGCCATCTTTTCGAAATCCGCGCTTGAAACCCTGCAGGAGTCGCTGCGGAAGACCGTCTCCAAGCGCCGTCTCGCACTGACTCGAAAGGCACAGGTCGCCTAATGCCGACACTTCATACAACACTCCGCCGTCCCGTGATCACGGAAAAAGGGTTGCAGGTCAAGGAAGCCGAATCCACGCTGGTCTTTGAGGTCGCGACCAGGGCGACGAAGACCGAGGTCAAGCAGGCGGTGGAAGCCTTGTTCAAAGTCAAGGTCGAAGCGGTTCGTACCGCGAACTACCTGGGCAAGGAGCGACGCCGGGGCAAGTTTTCGGGCTTCAAGCCGGACTGGAAGAAGGCGTATGTGCGTCTCCGGGCTGGTGAAAAGATGCCGGAGTACGTGGATAGTCTTTAGGAATGAATCGCCCGGCAAGCAGCCGGGCAGCGAACAGGCGTGCCGGGCTCCTCGGGCCACGCTGACCGGGAAAACAAACGATGCCGATCAAAACATACCGACCGATTACACCGACGCTGCGATTCAAAACCACGCTGGTGAACGATGACATCACGACTGATCAACCGTACAAGCCGCTGGTCGTGGTCAAGCAACGTACCGGGGGGCGCCGCAACGCGGGCGACCTGACGATGCGTCACCAGGGCGGCGGCCACAAGAAGATGTTGCGCCTGATCGACTTCAAGCGGGAGAAGTACGGAGTTCCGGGCAAGGTCGCAACCATTGAGTACGATCCTAACCGGTCGAGCCGGATCGCGTTGATCTCGTATGCGGACGGGGAAAAGCGATACATCATCCAGCCGGTCGGGTTGAAGGTGGGCCAGTCCATTATGAGCGGGCCGGAAGCCGATATCCTCATCGGCAACGCATTGCCGCTCCAAAACATTCCAGCCGGTACCACGGTGCACAACGTGGAGCTGCGTCCCGGCAAAGGCGCGCAAATGGTTCGCTCGGCCGGTGCTTCGGCGCAGCTGGTCGCCAAGGAAGGCGACTATGCGCTGCTCAAGCTGCCTTCAGGGGAAACGCGGCGCGTGTTGGTCGAGTGCATGGCGACGATTGGCCAGGTCGGCAACACGGACCATGAAAATGTCACCATCGGCAAGGCCGGGCGCAACCGTTGGAAAGGAATACGCCCGGCAAACCGCGGCGTTTCGATGAACCCTGTCGATCACCCGCACGGCGGCGGCGAAGGCAAAACCTCCGGCGGGCGGCACCCGGTGACGCCATGGGGCCAGCCGACCCGCGGCTACAAGACGCGGAACAACAAGCGGACGGATGTGTTTATCGTCAACCGGCGCAAGAAGTAGGATCCGGCCGGACGATACGCGGACTTGCATGACCCGCGCTGCCGGCGCGGATCAAGACAGGATTTAAACAAGGCGCAAGGCGCCCACGAGGTTCAAATGGCACGGAGTACAAAAAAAGGACCCTTTATCGATGGGCACCTGATGGTCAAGGTGGAGGCGATGAACCAGGCGAATGACAAAAAGGTGATCAAGACCTGGTCCCGCCGCTCCACGATCTTTCCCGAGTTCGTCGGACACACGATCGCGGTGCACAATGGCAAGAAGTTTATCCCGGTGTATGTGACGGAGAATATGGTCGGGCACAAGCTGGGTGAGTTTTCCGCCACCCGTACTTTCAAGGGTCATACGGCCAAGTCGAACGAAGCCGCGGCCAAGTCGCGCTAACCGGTCCGGACCGGAACCACAGATAGCCGCGCGGGGACGCGCCGGCGGGATTGCGAGAACAAGATGCAGCTGGATAAGCGAGAGTTTCGTGCCGAAGCAAGGTTTCAGCGGGTCAGCCCGCAGAAAGCCCGCCTGGTGCTGGACCTGATCAAGGGGCTGCCGGTCGGGCAGGCGCTGAACGTGATCATGTTCACTAAAAAGGGAGTGGCGCCGCTGGTGGAAAAGGTGCTGCGATCGGCGCTTCAGAACGCCAATTATCTCAGCGAGGAGCGGGGCCTCGACATCGATGTCGATCAGCTGTATGTCAAGTCGGCAATCGCCAATGAAGGTCCTCGCATGAAGCGGATTCGCCCCGCCCCCATGGGCCGTGCTTTTCGCTACCAGCGCCGCATGGCTCACATCCTGATCTCTGTCGCGGAACTGTCGGAGGACGCCGGCGTGGGTGGTGTGGACGCAGGGGAAACAAGGCGGGTTCGCGGCGGCAAGCTCACGCAAAAGCGTTCCGCGCCGACGCTGGGTGTAACGGACAAGAGCTCCGGCAGGCGCCCGGTCTCGGCAAAGGCATAAGATCAGATCTGGCAGTGGCCTGGTTCGTGGCTTAGCACGATCCAAGGCAGGAAGAGCAAAGAGGAAACGATGGGTCAGAAAGTACATCCGTATGGATTCCGCCTTGGGGTGAACAAGCCATGGCGATCGCGCTGGTTTGTGGAGCGCGACTATGACAAACTGCTCGTCGAAGACGTTCACCTGAAGCGGGAGCTGAAGGAGAAGCTGAAGGCCGCCGGGGTTTCGTCGGTCGAGATTGAACGGCCGGGCAACAAGCTGCGCCTGATCATCCGCACGGCGCGTCCCGGGATTATTATCGGGCGCAAGGGCGCGGAGATCGACAAGCTGAAGCTTGATATCCAGAAGCGCACGAACCGGGATGTTTTTATCGATATCCTGGAGGTGAACAAGCCGGAGCTGGATGCTCAGCTCGTCGCTGAAAGTATCGCGCTGCAACTGGAAAAGCGTGTCGGTTTCCGACGGGCCATGCGCAAGGCAGTGGATTCGGCGCTTCGGTTCGGGTGCAAGGGTATCAAGGTTCGCGTTTCGGGCCGGCTGAACGGCAACGAGATCGCGCGGTCGGAGTGGTATCTCCAGGGCCGCCTGCCGCTTCACACCCTGCGTGCGGACATCGACTACGGCTTCGCCGAGGCGCATACGACCTACGGCATCATCGGAGTCAAGACCTGGGTCTACCGTGGCGATATCTACCAGCAGCGCCGCCAGGTACCGCAGGTCGCCGGTGCCGGATCTCCAGTATTCTAGCGTGACAGAACCGGGCCTGGCCGAGGCCGCGCCCGCTGCAAAAGGGTAACGAATATGTTGATGCCGAAACGAGTCAAGTTCCGCAAGCAGCAACGCGGGCGCATGAAGGGAAAGGCCTGGCGCGGTGCCGAGCTTGCATTCGGGGAGTACGGCCTGAAAGCCATGGAATGCGGCTATATCACGGACCGTCAGATCGAGGCGAGCCGCATTGCGATGACCCGTTTTATCAAGCGCGGCGGCAAGATCTGGCTGCGGCTGTTTCCTGACAAGCCCATCACCAAGAAGCCGGCGGAAACCCGTATGGGCAAGGGAAAGGGAGCTCCGGATCACTGGTCTGCCGTGATCCGCCCGGGCAAGATGCTTTTTGAGATGGAAGGTGTGACGCCGGAGATCGCGGCGGAGGCGATGCGTCTGGCGGCCAACAAGCTCCCGCTGCGGGTGCGCTTTGTACAGCGCCACGATGTCAAGGCACCGGCGGCGAAGTAGAGCAGGCTGGCTTTTTCACGCGTTTGCAGGTAAGATCAGCAGATTGGCAGGTCCTTCAGCGTGACCGAAGCGCCTGTCCAGCATACATTCAAGGGCAGTGAACCTGCCGATCGACGGGAGACCCGGTCCGAGCCGCCAAGGCAAGGGGGCCGGCGTCCCGGAGGATAGAAGACCATGAAATCAACCAGGGTGCGTGAGCTCGGCGAGACCGAGCTGCGGGAAGAAGCGCGCAAGGCAGCCGAACAGCTCTTTCGTATTCGCTTTCAGATGAAACTCGGGCAGACTGAAGGGATCAAAAATCTCCGTTCCCTCCGCAAGGATATTGCTCGCTTCAAGACGATCGAGCGGGAACGTGCCGGCATCCGTAGCGCAGGGCCTGCGGCAACCGGAACCAGCAGGCGCCAGGTCGGTGCCGGAAAAGCGAGCGTGTGATGGTGGAATCACTGGCGGCAACAGGGGAGCAGGAATCCCGGCGGAAAGAAAAAGTCGGCGCAGTTGTTTCGACCAAGATGAACAAGACCATTGTCGTCAAGGTTGAAATGGCCAAGGCGCATCCGAAGTACAAGCGCGTCATGCGCACCAGCAAAAAGTTTTACGCGCATGATGAAACCAACTCGGCTCGTGTCGGCGACGTGGTTCGGATTCGGGAAACGCGGCCTTTGTCCAAGCTCAAGCGCTGGCAGCTCGAGGACATTCTTCGCCGGTCGGCCTTGGCGCAGGCTGAAGAAGCAGCCAGGGCAGCAGTCGCACAGTAGTAGATTGAGCTGAAACCGGCGGACCTAGGGATCGCTTCGGGGGAGAGAACCATGGCAGTACAGATGAGAACCATGCTCGAGGTCGCCGATAATTCCGGCGCTCGCAAGCTCCAGGTGATTTTGCCTCTGGGCGGCGGGACAGGCAGGATCGCATCGCTCGGCGATGTGGTGACGGCGGCAGTCAAGGAAAGCTCGCCCGACGGCCAGGTCAAGAAGGGCAAGGTCGTGAAGGCGGTCATCGTCCGGACACGCAAGGAAGTGCGTCGCAAGGACGGAACCTATATCCGCTTTGACTCGAACGCCGGTGTCCTGATCAACGAGGCAGGCGAGCCTGTCGGGACCCGCGTCTTTGGACCGGTCGCACGTGAACTGCGTGACAAGAAATTTTTAAAGATCGTATCGCTCGCCCCGGAAGTGATCTAGCAGGGCAAGGCAGGAGCAGGAATCATGGCAGGATTGAAGATTCAACGCAACGACACTGTTCAGGTGATCACCGGCTCGGAAAAAGACCGTGGCCGCCAGGGTCGTGTGCTGCGTGTTTTCCCGGACGAAAGCAAGATTCTGGTGCAGGGCATCCGGGTGATCAAGAAAAATGTGAAGCCGAATCCGCAGCGCAACATCAAGGGCGGCGTCGCCGAGCAGGAAGCCAAGCTTCACATCTCGAATGTGATGCTGGTCTGCCCGGACTGCGGTCCGAGCCGCGTCGGGTTCCGCATCGAGGGTGACGTCAAGGTGCGCATCTGCCGCAAGTGCGACAAGGTGTTGGCGCCGAAGAAGTAGTGCCGGTGCGCGGATCAATCCGCGGCCGAGCCGAATGATTCCGCAACGGTACGAGCGCAAGCGCTCCACTCCGAGAACCGGAAAGAATCGAGAAAGTACATGGCAGCACGTTTGCGTGAGAAATACCAGAATGAGATCAAGCCGGCTCTCCAGAAAGAGCTCGGGCTGACCAACACAATGGCCGTGCCTCGGATCGAGAAGATCGTCCTCAACATGGGCCTGGGAGAAGCGACGCAAAACTCCAAGCTGCTCGATCCGCTGGTCGCTGACCTGGCCTCGATTGCCGGTCAGAAACCGGTTACGACCCGGGCCAAGAAATCAATCGCCGCCTTCAAGGTACGCGAAGGCATGCCGATCGGGGCCATGGTCACGCTGCGCGGCAACACGATGTACGAATTTCTGGACCGGTTGATTCAGATCGGCCTGCCGCGCGTGCGGGACTTTCGCGGTGTTTCGACCAAAAGCTTTGACGGCCGCGGCAACTATACACTCGGCATGCGCGACCAGCTGATCTTTCCGGAGATTGATTACTCCAAGGTGGAAAAGCTGAAGGGCATGAACATCACGATTGTGACAACAGCACCGGATGACAACCAGGCCCGTTCGCTGCTGAAGGCTTTCGGGATTCCATTCCGGGTCGCTGCATAGATTCTGCGCCACAGGACGCGTAGCGCCCGGCCAGTCCGGGGAAAGAGAGCAGGATGAGCACAACAGCCAAGCGCGTCAAGGATGAGCGCAAACCCAAGTTCAAGAGCCGCCAGCACAATCGGTGCAAACTGTGCGGGCGCCCGCGAGCCTTTCTCCGCAAATTCGGTATCTGCCGTTTGTGTTTCCGGCAGCTCGCCCATGAAGGCCATATCCCAGGCGTGGTGAAGTCAAGCTGGTAACCGGCTACCCTGTACGACAGCCATTCCCGCAGGTTCTCCGCCAGATGACGGAGCGAACGGGGGATGAGGAGAACTGATGAACCTGACCGACCCTGTAGCAGATTTTTTGACTCGCATCCGGAACTCCATCCGCGCCCGACACCAGAAGCTGGATGTGCCGGCTTCCAAGCTCAAGGCGGAGATTGCCCGTATTCTCAAGGAAGAGGGTTATATCGCCAATTACAAGGCCACCGAGGAAGATGGGCACCCGGTGATCCGGGTGTACCTGAAGTACGGCCCGAACAATGAGGCCGTGATCCGGGATCTCTACCGTGTTTCGCGCCCCGGCTGCCGGGTTTACATCGGCCGCGACGAGATCAAGCGCGTGCAGGGCGGGCTCGGCATTTCGATCCTGACGACGCCCAAGGGAGTCATGACGGGCCGGCAGGCACGGCGCGAAGGGGTGGGCGGCGAACTGTTGTGTGAAGTCTGGTAAAGGCTTCGTCGTAAAGCAGGAATGGAACCAAGCTGAACCAAGCGGAACCAGGCGGAACCAAGCTGAACTGGGCGGAAGCGCGGAACGCAGCTACCGCGGGCTGCAGTGGAACGCGACCCGGCGGAAGCCGACGCGGGACTCGCAAGCCAGAAGAAGGATTGTAAACGATGTCACGTATCGGCAGACAGCCCATCCCGTTGCCTTCCACCGTGAAGTACGCGGTTGAAGGCAACACATTTCTCGTGGAAGGCCCCAAGGGCAAAGTGCAGCAGCCGATCCCGGCGGGGATCAGGCTTGAGACGCGAGAAGGCCACATCCACGCGGTTCGGGACAATGACTCCCAGGCGGCGATTCACGGGCTGACGCGCGCGCTGGTCTTCAATGCAGTCGAGGGCGTCACCAAGGGCTGGACGAAGGACCTTGATATCGTCGGGATCGGCTACCGTGTGGAGTTGAAAGGCGCGGGCATGGTGGTGTTCACCCTGGGCTACTCGCACCCGATCGAGTTTCCTCTGCCGACCGGTATCACGGCGGCGGTTGACGCCAAGCAGACGCGCCTGACGCTGTCGGGGATTGATCGGCAAAAGGTCGGTCAGGTGGCCGCGGACATGCGCTCGCTGCGCAAGCCGGACCCTTACAAGAACAAGGGTGTGCGCTATGCCGGCGAGAAGCTCAAAAAGAAGGCCGGCAAGACCGGATCGAAGTAAACCGAACGGAGCCGCGGGGCGGCTCCGCTGTTAGGAAGGGCAACTCATGATTCCAGTGATCAAGCGCAATGCAGTTCGCCAACGGGTTCACTCCCGTATCCGGCAAAAGGTGCACGGCACCCCAGAGCGGCCTCGTTTGAATGTGTACCGCTCGCTCAACCACATCTATGCCCAGATCATCGATGACACCCGGGGCATCACGCTGGCTTCCGCGTCCTCTGTGACCGCAAAGATCAAGACCGGCGGCAATCTGGAAGCGGCGACCGAGGTCGGCCGGCTTGTAGCCGAGAGTGCGAAGGAAAAAGGTATCGGCAAGGTCACGTTTGACCGCGGCGGCTATCTGTACCACGGACGCATCAAGGCCCTGGCCGATGCGGCCCGTGCGGCGGGTCTGGATTTCTAAACAGGGAACGGCGCTCGTGTTTCGGGCGGAAACGACTTGCTACAGCAGGGACAGAGGCAACAGACATGGCAATCGGCACAAGAAAGCTCGATGCGGGGCAGTTCAATTTGAAGGACCAGGTGGTCGCCATCAATCGCGTGACCAAGGTGGTCAAGGGCGGTAAGAATATGTCGTTCGCGGCTTTGGTCGTGATCGGCGATCCGACCTCGGGCGTGGTCGGGTATGGCTCCGGCAAAGCCAAGGAGGTGCCCCAGGCGATTCGCAAGGGCATCGAGTCGGCAAAAAAGAACCTGGTTCGCATCAATTTGACCGAGACCACGATCCCGCACCAGGTGCTGGGCCGTTTCGGCTCCGGACAGGTGTTGCTCAAGCCCGCCCCTGAAGGCACGGGGGTGATTGCCGGCGGAGCCGTGCGTGCGGTCATGACCTCGGCCGGGGTGCAGAATGTGCTGACCAAGAGTCTGGGCACGGCGAATCCGCACAATGTCGTCAAGGCTACGTTTGACGCGCTGGTTCAGCTGCGTGACCGGGCGGAAGTAGCCGCCCTGCGCGGCAAAACGGTAGAGGAGCTCTAGCCATGGCTGAAAATACCCCGATGTTGCGCCTGCAGTATTACCGCTCCAAGATACAGGCACCCACCAAGCACAAATCCGTGGTGAAGGGCCTGGGCTTCACGCGGCTTCAGCAGGTTGTAGAGCGCGAAGACACGCCGTCGATTCGCGGCATGGTCAAGAAGATTCCGCATTTGGTGCGTATTCTCGAGGCCTGATGGCGGCTAGGAACGTCGCGAGCGTACCTATTTAGAACAATCCAGCCGCGGAAGCGCCTGGAACACAGCGAGTCGGCGCAGAGCCGGCGTTAGCGAGGACAGTATGAATCTATCCAATCTCCGCGCCCCAGCCAAGGCGAATCGGAACAAGAAGAGGGTGGGCCGGGGCATGGGCTCGGGTACGGGGAAAACCTCCGGTCGCGGCCACAAGGGTCAGGGTTCCCGCTCCGGCTCAAGCATGATGCGCGGCTTCGAAGGCGGCCAGATGCCGCTGCACCGGCGCTTGCCGAAGCGCGGCTTTACCAACATCTTTCGGACTGAGTACACCGTGCTCAACCTGAGCCGGATCGAGGAGATGGGCGAGACCGAGCTGACGCATGAACGGCTTCATGCACTCGGCTTCCTCAAACGGCGCAACGAACTGATCAAGATCCTGGGTACCGGCGAGTTGACCCTTGCGGTGACGGTTCATGCGCACAGGTTCTCGAAGTCCGCCCAGGAAAAGATTGAAGCAGCCGGCGGCAAGGCCATTCTGATCGCGGCCTAGCCGGGCCGCGATCCATGCTGCGAATGGCAGTCGCCTCCGGCGGGCTGCCATTCGCTGTATTCTGAAGGCGTTGCCCCGCCCGTAGAGTCCTGTAGAGAAGAGCCCCGCATGCTGGAAAAGTTTCTCAACATCTTTCGCATTCCCGAGTTGCGCAACCGGGTGCTGTTCACCTTCGGCATGCTGGCGGTGTATCGGCTCGGCGCGCACATCCCGACGCCTGGAATCAATACCGCGGCTGTGGCGAACTTTTTCAGGTCACAAAGCGGCTCGCCGCTTGGCCTGGTGGATCTCTTCAGCGGCGGCAACCTGAGCCGGATGACGGTCTTTGCGCTGGGCATCATGCCCTTTATCACGGCCTCGATCATCTTTCAACTGCTGACCGTGGTCTATGAGCCGCTGGCCCGCCTCCAAAAGGAAGGAGAAGCCGGCCGTCGCAAGATCACGCAGTGGACTCGCTATGTCACGATCCTGCTGGGCATTGTTCAGTCCACCGCGCTCGCCGTCGGGCTTTCCCATGGCTCGGGCGGCCAGCAGATTGCCTTGCACCCGGGTCCCGGCTTTATTCTTTTGACCATCGTGACGCTGACTACCGGGACTGCTTTCATCATGTGGCTGGGTGAGCAGATTACGGATCGCGGGATCGGCAACGGCATGAGCCTGCTGATCTTCTCCGGCATCATCGTCGGGTTGCCCCGCGGCATTGCCGAGCTGGTGCAGACCGCGCGGACAGAAAAGTTCGGTGCATTGACGATTCCCGCGCTTCTGTTGCTGGTCGTCGCAATGGCTCTGCTGGTGGCGTTCATTGTCTTCGTCGAGCGCTCCGAGCGACGCGTTCCGGTGCAGTATGCCAAACGCATCGTGGGGCGGCGCATGATGGGCGGCCAGTCCACGCACCTGCCGCTCAAGGTCAACTCCGGAGGCGTGATGCCCGTCATCTTCGCATCCTCCGTACTCGCGGCGCCGCTGCTCTTCGGCCAGGCACAGTTCGTCAAAAACTCTGCCGTGCTCACGCGAATCTTCGACGGCCTGCGCGCGGGTGAGCCCTGGTACGAGCTGCTTTACATCGTGGCGATTATCTTTTTTGCCTACTTCTACATCTCCATCGTCTTCCGTCCTGACGATATCGCTGACAACATGCGCAAGTACGGCGGCTTTATCCCGGGCATCCGGCCCGGCAAGCGAACTTCGGACTACATCAATGACATCCTGACCCGGCTGACCCTGGTCGGGGCGTTGTACCTGATTCTGATCTCACTGGTACCCCAGATCCTGATCTCGGGGATTCACCTGAACCACCTGCCGCTGGTAGGCGGCGTCTTCGAGCATCTTCCCTTGTGGATGACCAACGGCCTCGGCTTCAATTTCTACTTCGGCGGAACGTCGCTGCTGATCGTGGTCGGTGTCGCCATGGACACGGTCAACCAGGTGGAATCGCAACTCATCATGCGGCACTACGAAGGATTTTCCGCCAAGAACCGCATCCGTGGAAGGCGGTCCTGGTAGTTGGAATCCTCCCAACACAATGAAAGCCGTTTTCGTCCCGGCCCTATCCTGCTGATGGGGGCACCCGGCGTCGGCAAGGGAACCCAGGCGAAACTCCTGGTGTCGCGCTGGTCCATCCCGCAGATATCCACCGGAGACCTGCTGCGAGCCAATATTGCGAGCGGGTCCGCGCTGGGCTCTGAAGCGAAGCACCGGATGGACGCCGGCACCCTTGTTCCCGATGACCTGGTGAACCGCATGGTCGAACGCCGGTTGTTGGAGTCGGATACAACCCATGGCTATATGCTGGACGGATTTCCCCGTACCCTGGCCCAGGCAGAGTGGCTGGATGGAGAGCTGGGGCGAGGCCCCGAAGCATTGCCGTTGATTGCCGTCTCCATCCGGGTCGAGTATAATCAGCTTTTGCGTCGGATCACGGGTCGTCGCATCTGTCCGGTCTGTGGGCGTATCTATAACCTTTATCTCCAGCCGCCCGCGCGCGAGGGTTTTTGCGATGTGGATGGAGTGGGTTTGCAATCTCGTGATGACGACTCGGAAGCCGTCTTTGACGGGCGCATGCGTACCTATCAGGATCAGACTGCGCCGGTCCTGACACACTACCTGGCACTGCACCGGTTGATTGAGATCGACGGCGAAGGCGAGCCGGAGACGATTGCGGGTCGTGTGGAATCCGCTGTACGCGCAGCAAGAAAGCAACAGTAGCGAATGGCTGTCATGCTGAAGACCGGGGAGGAGATCGCACGGATGCGCCGTGCCGGCGAGGTGGTCCGCGAACTGCTCGAAGCAGTGCGTCCGCACGTGCAGCCTGGCGCGAGCACCATGGATCTCGAAGAGGTCGCGGCCGCCCGGGTCAAGGAGCTCAAGGTCACACCGGCGTTCAAGGGGTATCGTGGCGCTTCGGGCACGCCCTACCCTTGTGTACTGTGCACGAGTATCAATGATGAGGTCGTGCACGGGATCCCGTCGCCGAAACGCATCCTGCGCGACGGGGACATTGTTTCGATCGATACCGGTGTCATCCTGGACGGGTTCTATGGCGACTCGGCGACCACGGTGGCGGTCGGGATGCGGCTGGACGAGAAAACGGCCCGGCTGCTGGAAGCGACGGAAGCGTCCCTGGCCGCCGGCATTGAAGCCGTCGCGAAGGGCGGCACCTTTGGCGACGTCGGCGCGGCGGTGCAGCAGCGGGTCGAGCGGGAAGGATTTTCAGTGGTGCGTGAGTTTGTGGGCCACGGCATTGGAGCGAGTTTGCATGAAGACCCGCAGGTGCCGAACTATGGGCAGCGGGGCCGGGGTATGAAGATGCGGGAAGGCATGGTCTTCTGTATCGAGCCCATGGTGAATGCCGGCAAGCCTGCGGTGCAGGTCTTGAAGGACGGTTGGACTGCGGTGACGGTGGACGGCAGCCGCAGCGCTCATTTTGAGCACACGGTGGCCGTCACGGCCAATGGGGTAGAAGTGCTGACGCGTTAAGACGCGGCCTTGAAAAGCTGGTAGCTCTGGCCCGCTGAAAAGGGGAGAGCGGAATTGGGAAACGGGTGTCGAAAGAAGACGCAATCGAGGTCATGGCGACGGTGGTGGAGACTCTGCCGAACGCCATGTTCAAGGTCGAGCTGGAAAACAAGCATCAGGTGTTGGCGCACGTCTCCGGGCGGATGCGTAAAAACTTTATCCGCATCCTGCCGGGCGACCGGGTCGCTGTTGAACTGAGTCCATACGACCTGACCCGGGGCCGCATCGTGTACCGCTACAAGTAAGGAAAGGGAACGGTTATGAAGGTTCGGGCATCGGTTAAGAAGATTTGTGACAAGTGCAAGGTGATCAACCGCCGTGGGGTGGTGCGGGTCATCTGCGAGGTTGCCAAGCATAAGCAGCGCCAGGGTTGATCCTGCCCGCGCGTTCGCCGGTCGCCGCTGACCTGCGGAAAACAAGTGTGAGTTCACGGGCGAGTTCGCTCCAGCCATAATGAGCGTGCGATGAACCCGGGAGCCGCCCCACCAGCCGTTTGTAAACGGTTCAACAGCCCTGACGGAGCCGTTCCGCATCCGGGCAAAAGGACACACCATGGCACGTATTTCCGGCGTCGATCTGCCCAACAACAAGCAGACGCGGATCGCGCTCACGTATATCTACGGCATCGGCAACCCGCGCGCGCTGCGTGTGCTGACCAAGGCTGATATCGATCCTTTCCGCAAGCTCGGCGAGCTGAGCGAGGATGAGATCAACCGCATCCGCCAGGTCATTGAGCAGGAAGGTTCGGTGGAGGGCGATCTCCGCAAGGATGTTTCGATGAACATCAAGCGGCTCATCGATATCCAGAGCTACCGCGGCCTGCGTCACCGCCGCAACCTGCCGGTTCGCGGACAGCGCTCGCACACCAACGCACGCACCCGCAAGGGACCGCGCAAGGGCACAGTGGCCGGAAAGAAAAAGGCGACCAAGTAATGGCGAAGGCACAGAAGCAGCAAAAAGGCGGAGCCGCCAAGGCCGGCAAGAACAAGAAGTTCAAGAAGCGCGAACGCAAAAACGTTCCGTTCGGCCTGGTGCACATCCAGGCGACCTTCAACAACACGATCGTGACGATCACCGATGGGCAGGGCAACACGCTGTCGTGGAAGAGCTCGGGCTCGCTCGGCTTCCGCGGTTCGCGCAAGGGCACCCCGTTCGCCGCGCAGCAGGCCGCACAAAATGCTGCCAACCAGGCGCGCGACCATGGCCTGCGTTCGGTCGATGTACGCGTTTCCGGTCCCGGCTCCGGGCGTGAGTCGGCGGTTCGCGCGCTGGCCGCGGCCGGCATCGACGTCCGTTCCATTCGCGACGTCACGCCGATTCCGCACAATGGCTGCCGGCCTCCCAAGCGCCGGCGCGTGTAGCAGACAAGACCCCCTGCGCGGGAGGCGGTCCCTTCGGGACATGTCTTCCCTGCTTCGCGGAACCCCAGGACCGGGACGAAGCGGCTCGCCGCGTAAACCGGTCGTCACCTGAACCAGAGGAGAATCACCGTGGCACGTTATACCGGACCTGTTTGCCGCCTTTGCCGTCGCGAAGGCATGAAGTTGTTCCTGAAAGGCACACGCTGCTTTTCCGACAAGTGCGCGATTGAAAAGCGCAACTTCGCTCCCGGCCAGCATGGCCGCGACCGCAAGGCCAAGATCGTCGGCTATGGACTGCAGTTGCGTGAAAAGCAGAAGGCCAAGCGTATCTACTTCGCGCTTGAAGGCCAGTTTCGCGCCTACTACGAGAAGGCGGCGACCTCGACCGGGGTCACGGGCGAACTGCTGCTCCAGCAGCTGGAACGGCGTCTCGACAACGTCGCCTACCGGCTGGGCTATGCCAGCTCGCGCCGGCAGGCACGGCAGATCGTGCGCCATGGCCACGTGGAAGTGAACGGCCGCAAGGTCAACATTCCGTCGTTCCAGGTGTCGGTCGGCGACGAGATCAAGATTCGGCCGAACGCGACCAAGTTCGGTGTGATCGAGAGCTCGCGCGAGTTTGCTTCGCACCAGCCGACGCCCAACTGGCTCCAGATCAACGCTGCCGAGTTGTCGGGCAAGATCATGGCACTGCCGAAGCGTGAAGATATCCAGCTGCCCGTCAATGAGCAGTTGATCGTCGAACTTTACTCGAAATAAGAGATGTCCCTACGCGGAAGCGGTCCTTTCCGGGCGATTCCCTGGAAGTGACCGCCCTGGCTCCGGAAACGGGGCCAGGGCGCGCAGGCGGTTTTACACTGTATGTGGTAAGCGCGAACCTGAGCAGAATGCATCGCAAGGCGCGCCCAAGGAGAAACACCTATGTTGTGGAGAGGCTTTCAGCGCCCCAAGCGCCTCCAGGTCGATACCGAGACCCTTACGGACCGGTACGGCAAATTCCAGGCCCAGCCCTTTGAACGCGGCTTCGGCACCACCATCGGCAACTCGCTGCGCCGCACCCTTCTCAGCGCGATCGAAGGAGCCGCCGTCACCGCCGTTCGCATCGAAGGCGTCCTGCACGAGTTTCAGTCCATCCCGGGCGTGGTCGAGGATGCCACCGACATCATCCTGAACCTGAAGCAGATTCCTTTCAAGCTCTCCGGCGACGGTCCCAAGGCACTCTACGTGCGTATCGACGAGCCCGGCATTGTCACCTCCGGCATGATCGAGGCCGACGGCGATGTGGAAATCCTCGACAAGGACGTTTATATCGCGACCGTGTCCGAGGGCGGCAAGCTCGATATGGAGATGCGTTTGAAGCGGGGACGCGGCTACATCTCCGCGGATCGCAACTTCGACCAGGATCTCGGCATCGGTTTCATGCCGGTCGACTCGGTTCACTCGCCGGTCCGCAAGGTCAACTACGCGGTGGAGGCTGCGCGTCTCGGTCAGATCACCGACTATGACAAGCTGACGCTGGAGGTCTGGACCAACGGCTCGGTCGTACCGGCGGACGCCGTCGGGCTCGCGGCGAAGCTGCTCAAGGATCACATGAGCATCTTTATCAACTTCGAGGAAGAGCTCGAGCTCGATGGGCACCTGGATGATGGTCGCGGCCTGCTGCGCAACGACAACCTCAACCGTTCGGTTGAGGAGCTTGAGTTGAGCGTGCGGTCGTATAACTGCCTGAAGAACGCCAACATCCAGTCCATCGGCGAGCTGGTGCAGAAGACCGAAGCCGAAATGCTGAAGACAAAGAACTTCGGCCGCAAGTCGCTCAACGAGATCAAGGAGATCCTGGCGCAGATGGGCCTGTCGCTTGGCATGAAGATCGACGAGCAGGGCAATGCCGTGCCGGGGCCCACCTCCATCCTCCCGTCGCAGCAACTGGCCTCCAGTCAGTACAGCCGCTTCGACGACGAGGAGGACGAAATCCTCGACGATGAGTCCGACCTGCAGTTCCAGAACGAAACAGAGAACTTCTAAACCGCCGGCGCTCGCCTCCTCTGCCAGGAGCGAGCGCCGGTTTGCAGCATCATCCAAGATTCGTACCCAAAGAGAGACCACGCCATGCGCCATCGCAAAGCAGGATTCAAGCTCGGACGTAAAACCCCGCATCGACGGGCGCTTCTTCGTAACCTCACCACGTCGATCCTGATGGAGGATCGCGTCGAGACCACGGTGACCAAGGCCAAGGCCGTTCGTCCGCTGGTTGAAAAGATGATCACTCTAGGCAAGCGCGGCGATCTCCACTCACGGCGTCAGGCCCTGGCATTCATGATGACGCGCGAGTCGGTCACCCGGCTTTTTGAGATCGTGGCGCCACGCTATGGCGACCGCCAAGGCGGCTATCTGCGCATCGTCCGCACCGGCTTTCGCAAGGGCGACGGCGGCGAAACCGCTCTGATCGAACTGCTGGGAGCCGAGCAGGTGCTGGACGAGAAACGCCAGAAGCGTGCGGAGGCTCGCGAAAAACGCCGCGAAGAGATGCAGGCTGCTCTTGCCGCCAATGGTCCTGTTCCGGGCACCGAGGGCGAAGAGCCGCAGGTCTAGAGCAATTCTCCTGTAAGTGTAGAGGGATCAGCGGCTGTGAACGTGGCCTTT
>CAXSBW010000070.1:0-6236 GCA_964235795.1 uncultured Acidobacteriaceae bacterium
CGCTGCTACCATGACCCCGTGAGCTCCCCCGCTTTCCCCATTCTCCAACCCCCTTCCCCGACTCATGGAAGTTCGCTCGCCCTCGCACTCGGCCACGCCATCCGCGGCGAAGTCCACTTCGACCCCGGCGCCCGCGCCCTCTACGCGACCGACGCCTCCTCCTATCGCCAGCCCCCCATCGGCCTCGTGCTCCCCCGCGACGCCGCCGATGTCGTCTCCGCCACCCGCATCTGCCGCGAGCACGATGCCCCCATCCTCGCCCGCGGTGCCGGCACCTCGCTCGCCGGCCAGACCTGCAACACTGCCGTTGTTTTCGACTACTCCCGTTTCATGCGCGGTCTCGGCCCCGTCGACCCCGCCGCCCGCTCCGTCTCCGTCGAGCCCGGCATCGTTCTCGACCGCGTTCGCGAAGCCGCCGAGCAGCACGGGCTCACCTTTGCACCCGACCCCGCCACCCACTCCCGCTGCACCCTCGGCGGCATGATCGGCAACAACTCCTGCGGCCCCCACGCGCTGATGGGCGGCAAAACCGTCGACAATATCGACTCGCTCGAGATCCTTCTCTACGACGGCACCCGCCTCACCGTCGGGGCCACCCCGGAGCCCGAGCTCGACGCCATCATCCACTCCGGCGGCCGCCGCGGGGCCATCTACGCCGGCCTCAAGCGCCTCCGCGACGCGTATGCCGATGAAATCCGCGCCCGCTTCCCGCGCATCCCGCGCCGCGTCTCCGGCTACAACCTCGATGAGCTGCTGCCCGAAAACGGCTTTCATGTCGCCCGCGCGCTCGTCGGCAGCGAGGGCACCTGTGCCACCGTTCTCAACGCCCGGCTTCGGCTCGTTCGCAGCCCGGGCCACCGGCAGCTCGTCGTGCTTGGGTTTGACGACGCTTTTCTCGCCGCCGATGCCGTCCCTCGCATCCTCGAGTTCGCCCCCATTGGCCTCGAGGGCTTCGATGGCCTCCTGGTCGACATGATGCACCGCAAACGGCTCGCCCCCGACGATGTCGCCCTGCTTCCCCCCGGCCGCGGCTTCCTGCTGGTCGAGTTCGGCGGCTACACCGCCCCCGGTGCCCTCGCGCAGGCCAAGGCCTTTGCCGACGCGGCTCGCCACTGGCCCGCAGTCCTCGACGCCCGTCGCTTCGACGGCACAGAGGCCCGGCGCGTCTGGCATGTGCGCGAGCAGGCTCTCGGCGCCACCGTTTTCGTCCCCGGCGAGCCCCACAGCTGGGAGGGCTGGGAAGACGCCGCCGTGCCGCCCGCCGCGCTCGGCAGCTACCTGCGCCAGCTGCAAACGCTGATGGCGCGCTACGGCTATCGCAGCCCCATGTACGGCCACTTCGGCCAGGGCTGCGTGCACATGCGCATCAACTTCGACCTCGAAACCGCCGCCGGCCTCGAGCAGTACCGCGCGTTCATCGACGAAGCCGCCGACCTTGTTCTCGCCCACGGCGGCTCGCTTTCCGGCGAACACGGCGACGGCCAGTCCCGCGCCGCGCTGCTTCCTAAAATGTTCGGCCCCCGCATCATGCAGGCCTTCCGCGAGTTCAAGCAGCTTTGGGACCCCGACAACCGCATGAATCCCGGCAAGCTTGTCAGCCCGGACCGGGTCCACTCGCCCATTGAAAACATCCGCACCGGCCCCGGCTATCGCTCCGCTCAACCTGAAACATTCTTCAGCTTCCACGCCGACGGCGGCTCCTTCGGCGAAGCCACCCTTCGCTGCGTCGGCGTGGGTGCCTGCCGCAAGGAGCACGCCGGCACCATGTGTCCCAGCTACATGGCCACGCGCGACGAAAAGCACTCCACCCGCGGCCGCGCCCACCTCCTGTGGGAGCTTCTCCAGGGCGACATTCTCGGCCAAGGCTGGGCGAATGAGCACGTCAAGGAAGCGCTCGACGGCTGCCTGAGCTGCAAGGCCTGCAAAACCGAGTGCCCCGTCAATGTCGACGTTGCCACCTATAAAGCCGAGTTCCTCGCCCACTACCACGATCAAAACCCGCACCGCCTGCGCGACCACGCCTTCGGCCGCATGGATCGCTGGGCCCGCTTCGCCGGTCTCATCCCCGGCCTCACGCCGCGTCTCGCCAACGCGTCCCTGCAACTGCCCGGCGCGCGCGCCCTTGCCGGCCACCTGCTCGGCCTCGCCCCCGAGCGATCGCTCCCGCGCTTTGCCCCGCGCCCCTACACCGCCACCCTTCCTCGCAAGCATTCCTCCAACGCCCAGGTCGTCCTGTGGCCCGATACCTGGAACAACCGCTTCCACCCGCAGGCCCTTCACGCCGCCGAGCGCGTCCTGCGCCATGCCGGTCTCGAGCCCTTCACACCGCGCGAGTCCATCTGCTGCGGCCGCCCCCTTTACGACTTCGGCATGCTCCGCGAGGCCCGCGGCTACCTCGAAAGCATCCTCCGCCGCTTCGCCGCCGAGATCGACGCCGGACTGCCCTTCGTTTTTCTCGAGCCGTCCTGCGCCAGCGTTTTCACCGACGAATTGCTCAACTTCTTTCCCCAGGACCCACGCGCCCGCAAGCTCGCCGCGCAGGTCCGGCTCTTCGCCGACGCTCTCCGTGAGCACGCCCCACACTTCCAGCCCGCGCGCCTTCACGAAACCACTGGCGCCCTGCTGCACGGCCACTGCCACCACAAGGCCTTGTGGAAGCTCGACGCGGAGCGAGACTATCTTGAGCAAGCCTGCGGCCACGTCGCCGTCCCCGACACCGGCTGCTGCGGCATGGCCGGCCCCTTCGGCTTCGAACGCGAAAAATATGCCATGTCGCAGGCGATCGGCGAGCGCGTTCTGCTGCCCGCCGTCCGCGCCACCGCGCCCCGCGCGCTCGTCGTCTCCGGCGGCTTCTCCTGCCGCGAACAGATCGCGCAAGGCACCGGCCGGCAAGCCCTTCACTTATCGGAAGTCCTCGCCCTCACCCTCAAATAAAAAGCCCCACGCCATAAGACGTGGGGCTGGAAGTAGCTCACTTACGCGCAGGTTAGAAGTGGAATCCAACCTCCGCCGTCAGCGAACGCGGCGTCAGATAGTGCGTACCGCTAAACGTAGACAGGAAGTTATACAGCGCATAGTTGTTCGCGATATTGACTCCAGTCAGCCGCAGGCTCCACTTGTACTGGTCGCCCTTGAACAGATCGTCCGAACCCAATGACACGTCGAACACATTGCGAGCCGCGACCCGCGGCGGGTTCTTGTCGTCGTCTTCCTTGTTCGCGCCCGGAATCTGTACCAGGTTCGACGTCAGCTGCGATGCCAGGCACTGGCTGCCCAGCCCCTGGGTCGGCGTCGCCGCCACCCCGTTGCACTTGAGCCCGGCTTCAAACTGCTGGTCCGCCGTCAACCCGCTCAGGTCGATGTACTGCTCGCCGTTCGGGCCTGTAATGCTGGTTGCGCCGCATCCCGAGTTCGCGCCCGGAATGTCGTTGTAGCAGGGAACCGCCCCCGCCACCAGCCCCGAATCATACCGCCAGTTGAACCCCACCCACGGCGCGAACCTGCCCGGCACCTGATATTGCAGGTGCGTCGTCTGGTTGAAGGTTTCGTCGTGATCGATGCGGAACGGCGCATTTCCAAAGCCGTTGCCCGGCGTCGCTCCCGCGCCTGCAATCTGCGGGTTAAAGAACCGCGCCGCCACCTCCGACAGCGACACATAGCCCGACAGGTTCCGCAGGTTCACCAGGTTTGCCCGAATCGCAAACGCCGGTATCTTCGAGTTATGCCAGTCGATCGGGAAGAAGATAGGCGTGTTCCCCAGGATGGAGAAGTCGAACGCATTGTGCGTGTACTTCCAGATATACTCGCCGCTCACCACAAAGTGCGAACCGAACGCCTGCGTCAGCCCCGCCTGGAACTCGTTGCGGAACCCCGGCTCTTCCACCGTGTTCGTTACTCCGGGCGCGCACGCCAGCAGCGGGTTCAGCACCGCATCCCCGCAGCCGATGCTCGACAACACCAGGTTCTCGTTGAACGGCGTTTCCAGGGTCCGCGCGTACGACACCCTCAGCAGCGTGTTCGTCTTCGGCAGGCTGTACGCAATGCCCACGCGGGGCTCCGCCTGTCGCGACACCGTCAGGCCGTTGTACAGGTCGCCGCGCATGCCCAGGTTCAACAACCAGTGCCCCGCCTTGATCTGGTCCTCGACATAAAGCGCCAGCTCCTTCACATCCGTGTGGCCGAAGAAGCCGTAGTTCACCCCGCCGCGCGTCAAATCATACGGCTCCAGTTCCGGCACAAATGGCGTCGCGCTCGCCGGGTTGTCGGCCGTGTTCGGCTGCAAGCCCGCCCCCGCGCACTGCGCCGGGTCCGTAAACCCCGCCACCGGCGCGCCCGTAGCGTCCAGGCACGGCGAGTTGTACGTCGCATTGATCACCCCCAGCGAGTCGTGCTCGCGCAGAAATGTGTGCTGGTACGTCGCCCCGGCCTTGATGCTGTTGACCCCGCGCACGATCGAAATGTCCGACCGCACCCCCGCGTTCAGCAGCGTCCGCGACTGCGTGATCGTCTGGTTCTGGATCGGGTCGATATCTGAAAACACGTTGCCGCTCGGGTAATAGTTGTAGCTATCCTTCCTGACATAGGGCGCCAGGTTGAAAACCGCAGTCGACCCGATCAGCCTTGTGTACGTCGGCGCAATGTCGAACGTCTCGATTTTCGAGTGCTGATCCGTCGGCGCAAGCGGCGCGCCCGTCACCGGATTCGCTACGCCCACCTCCAGGTTGTCGAACGTGTTCGGTGTTTGGAACCACGACCGGCTGTAGTTCAGGTCCAGATGCACGGAATCGTTGGCCGTAAACTGCTCATCCACCCGGTCGAACACATTCTCTTCATTGCCCCGGTCGTGGATCACCGTGAACTCCGGCGTGTCCAGGAATCGCCCCGAGTTCAAGCCGTCGATCTCGAAAAAGTTACCCGTCTTTTCCGTTCCGTAGCTGATGTCGAACCCGCCCGTCACTGTGCCGAACGTTCCGTATGAACTCGATATGCTGCCGCTCGGTTTCCGTACCCCGAGCCCCGAGCGCGTCGTCACCTGCACAATCAACGAAGTCTTGTCGCCGTACTCCGCCGGCGGCGCGCCCTCGATCACCTGGATCGACTGCACCGCGTTCGACGGCAGCTGGTTTGAAAACACCTTGCTCTGCTGATCGCTGATCAGCTGTCCGTCCAGCGCAAATGTGTTCGAAGCATGGTCGCCGAGGCCGTGCATCAGCCCGTTCGCATCCGCCGCGATCCCCGGCGCGGTCAGCGTCACGATCGACGACAATGCCGACGACGGCTCTTCAAGCGGCAGCTTGTCCATCGTGCTGCGGTCCACATTCGTCACCTGCGCCGTGCTCTGGTCCACCAGGTCCGAGGCCGTCACCGTGATGCTTTCGGCGTCCGTCCCCACCGCCAGCGCCAGCTTCAGCGTAAACGGCACCCCGGTCGTGATCGTCGCGTCCTGCGTCCCCGCTCCGAAACCCTTCGCGCTCGCCACCAGGTGGTAGTTGTTGTACGGCAGGTTCGGCAGCGTGAACTGTCCACCCGCGTCGGTCGTGGTCGTGCGCGCGTAACCGCTGACCGGGTTCTCGATCGTTACGGTCGCGTTCGGCACCACCGCTCCGGTCGCATCGGTCACGGTGCCATTGATCGATCCGGCATGAATCGTACTCTGCGCATGCAGCGCGGCGGGGCTTAGGAGAGCGGCAACGGCCAGCGCCGGCAGCACTCGGGTCCGCAAGGGGAAAAACAACATGGTGCCTCCTGAAAACAGCAGAAAAACGGGGGGAAGGGAAGCAGCTCCCCTCGCCGTTTCGCCGGGAAGCGGAGTCTGCTCAAACGTTCTGTGCGAAGAGGGCAAAGGGCGGCGGTCGAATCCTCGGCTGCCGAAGCACGGCCGTATAGCCGGATCGCACCGGGAGCACCGCCGTTTGCCCCATGGCCGTAAACAACACGGCCGTCAACACGCCCACAGCCGCCTGCGGCACCGCATGCGCCAACAGGCAAAGCGTGCAGTGCTGCAGGTCGGGTCCGCCGGCGTGCGAATGCACGGCTTCGGCTGACAAAAACAGCAGCAACACGCCGCAAAGCGCCAAGGTCAGGAAGCGCCCGAGTTTGGAAGGAGTTTGCAATGAATCAGGAGGGTGTTATTGCGACCAGTATACCAGTAAGATTTTGGCTGAAAGGGCAGAAAGGTGGAGACAGGAGAGCCGTTTGTCCTTTTCCAGTCGCTTCCAGTCACGCCCAGGCCTCCG
>CAXSBW010000070.1:6336-9711 GCA_964235795.1 uncultured Acidobacteriaceae bacterium
CAGGCCGGAACCCGCTGGGCCCTCAGCCGCGATCTGCCGTCCAGCGGGGCTTACAAATTATGCTCCCCGCCGACAAACGAGCGTTCTACCCCGCCCCCACCCCGGTCGCCAGCAGCACCACCCCCACCCCCGCCCCCAGGCACAACAACTGCAACGCACTGGTCCGCAGCGAAGCTTTTGTTTGCAGCTCCGGCAACAGGTTTACCCCGGCGATATACAGGAAGCTCGCCGCTGAAACCGGCAGCAGCCACCGAAAGATCGCGCTCTCGCCCAGCCCGAGCACCGCACCCGCACCCAGCAGCGCCGGCATCCCCACCACTGCCGCAAACCGCAGCGCCCGCGCCGGCGAAAGCCCAAGGTGCAGCAGCACCGCCACATCGCCCAGCCGGTGCGGCACCTCGTGCAATGCGACAGCGATCGCCGTCAACACCCCCAGCCGCACATTCACCAGGAACGCCGTCGCAATCGCCGCCCCATCCACAAAGCTGTGCAGCCCGCTCGCCATCAGCAGGTTCAATGGCCGCAGCGCCCGGCTCTGCCCTGGGGTCGCCGGCTCGGGCGTCTGCCCGCATCCCGGCCCATGCGCGGGCCCCGGGCGCAACGCCGTTTCAACCGCGCCCCCGCCGGTCAACGCCCCAAACACCCGCTCCGCTGCAAACAACGCAAACAGCGTCCCACCGGTCGCGAGCCACACCCCCCGCCGGTTCCCCAGCGCCTCCACCGACTCCGGCAAAAGGTGCAGCAGCGCGGTTGCCAGCAGCACCCCCACGGCCAGGCTCAGCAGGTAGGGCAGCTTTTCTCGCAGTGCCCGCTCGCGGCTCCGCAGGCCATAGGCCGCTCCTACCGCCAGGGACTGCACGGCCAGCACTGCCATCAACGTAAACAATAAAAGCAAAACAGAATCTTTCCGGGGGAGTGAGGGCTTATTGCGAATCCATCCGCAATCCAGAGACTACACGACCGTCCATCTCCCGCTGCCCGCCCTACATCCCACCGCACTGAAGCGCCTTCACACGCCACCAAAAAGGAACCCTCCATGCCTTTCATCACCTCCATCCTCCCCTTGATCGAGAACCGTCTGCCCAAGATCATCAGCGCCCGCACCCACGGCATCATCGACTACTCCCACGCCGCGCTGTTTCTCACCACCGCGCTGATCGTTCGTAAAAGCAACCCCCGCGCTGCCTGGGCCGCCCTCGCCACCGGCTCTTTCGTCCTCGCGCAGTCCCTGCTTACCGATTACCCGCTCGGCACCAAACCGGTTATCCCTTTCGCCACCCACGGCAAAATGGACGCCGGCTTCGCTTCCGCCTCCTGGGCCGTCCCCCGCGTTTTCGGGTTTGAAGACACGAAAGCCGCGAAGCTCTTCCAGATCAACTCCGTCGCCGAGGCCGTTGTCGTCGGTCTGACCGATTTTGACTCCGAGCGCGCCTCCAAAAACACCTCTGCGGCACGAGCCTGACCATGGCCCGCTTTTTTCCCTTCCGGCCCAACGTCGGCACCCCCGAGCGCTACGGCAGCCTTGCCGCCGGCACCCTGCTCCTGCTGCCTGTTTTCAAAACCCGCTCCGCCTGGAACTGGGGCACAGCCGCCACCGGCGCGTTGCTGATCTATCGTGGCCTTGGCGGCTTCTCGCCCGCCTACCGGGCTCTCGGCGTCGACCGCGCTCAGCCGGTCGGCGAGCCCGTCCAGGTCGCCGCGTCCATCACTGTCGGCCGTCCCGCGACCCAGCTCCATACCTTGTGGCGCGACCCGGAGGCCTTCGCCGCCATCCTGCGCGATTTCGCGACTGTGCGCCCGCTCGGTACAGACCACGCCCGCTGGACGGCCCACCTGCCCGCCGGCCGGTCTGCCGAGTGGGAGACCGAGGTCGTCGCCGAGCAGCCCGGCGTGCTGTTCGCCTGGCGCGCGGTCCCCGGCAGCCGCTTCCCGCATGGGGGCCGCCTCCGCTTTCATCCCGCCACGCCCGCCGGCCGCGGCACCGTCGCCACCCTTGAGCTCTCGCTGGACCCCGCCACGCTGCCCGGCGGCACCCTGCTCGGCGGCGTCAGCGGGACCCTCGACACCCTCGCCAAAACCGCCGTCCGCAAAATCCTTCGCAACTTCAAGGCGCTGGCCGAAACCGGCGAAATCCCCACCCTCGACCAAAACCCTTCCGCCCGCGGAAAAGGAGACCTCCTGTGAGAGCCCTCTGCTGGAACGGCATCAACGACCTTCGCGTCGAAACCGTTCCCGACCCCGAAATCGTCAACCCCCACGACGTCATCCTCCGCGTCACCCTGTCCACCACCTGCGGCTCCGACCTCCACCTCATCGACGGCTTCATCCCCACCATGCGCGCCGGCGACATCCTCGGTCACGAGTTCATGGGTGAGGTCGTCGAGGTCGGGCCTCAAGTCCGGAAGATCAAAAAAGGCCAGCGTGTCGTCGTTCCCTCGTTTATCTGCTGCGGCAGCTGCTGGTACTGTCAGCAGGAGCTGTGGTCGCTCTGCGACAACACCAACCCCAACGCCGAGTCGCAGGCCGCGGTTCTCGGCTACCCCACCGCCGGTATCTACGGCTACACCCACGCCTTCGGCGGCTACGCCGGCTCCCACGCCCAGTACATCCGCGTCCCATTCGCCGACGTCGACTGCTTCCCGGTGCCCGAAGAACTCCGCGACGAGCAGGCCCTCTTCGTCTCCGACGCCGGCCCCACCGGCTACATGGGCGCCGACTTCGCCAACATCGCTCCCGGCGACACCGTCGCGGTCTGGGGCTGCGGCGCGGTCGGCATCGTCGCGCAGAAAACCGCGTACCTCCTCGGGGCCGGCCGCGTCATCGGCATCGATCGCTTCCCCGACCGGCTCCGCATGGCGCGCGAAAAAGCAGGCTCCGAGACCATCGACTATTCCGCCGTCCCCAGCGTGCTTGAGGCGCTCCAGGAGCTGACCGGCGGTCGCGGCCCCGACTCCTGCATCGACGCGGTCGGCATGGAAGCTCACGGGACTGGATTGCAGGGCGGCTACGACCGCGTCAAGCAGGCCCTGCGGCTTGAAACCGATCGCGGCACCGCCCTGCGCGAGGCCATCCTGGCCTGTCGCAAAGGGGGTACCGTCTCGGTTCTCGGCGTCTACGGCTTGATGGACAAGTTCCCCATGGGCGTTGTCATGAACAAGGGCCTGACCGTCCGCACCGCCCAGCAGCACGGGCAAAAGTACGTCCCGCGCCTGCTCGACCACGCCGTCAAGGGCGACCTCGATCTGTCCTTCCTCGCCACCCACCGCTTCTCGCTCGAAGACAGCCCCCGCGGCTACGACCTTTTCAAGCAAAAGCAGGACGGCTGCGTCCGGGCAGTTTTCGTGCCCTGAACCACTTTCGAACCACCCCTGAAGC
>CAXSBW010000070.1:9811-17187 GCA_964235795.1 uncultured Acidobacteriaceae bacterium
CGTGCCCTGAACCACTTTCGAACCACCCCTGAAGCACTCCTGAAGCACTCCTGAAGCACTCCTGAACCGCCCCTGAATCGCCCCTGAACCGCCCCTGAACCGCCCAGCGTCTCCGCGCCCGTAATTTCGTTCGTAGCCTCTAGAAAAGCCCGCCGGCCAGGCGGGCTTGGGGCGGCACCGGGCACTGCAGGGGACGGAGCCCCGGACCAACGCGTCAGACCGTTTTCAACCCCTGCATCACCCCATGCGCCGCATCCCGCAGCGGCGTCGGCGAGCTCCACACCACGTGCAGCTCTCGCACCAGCGGCGGCCAGGCATGGACCGGCGCCAGCATCGCCTGCGCCTCCAGCGCCCCTATCCAGCAAGCCTCGTCATCACAGGTAAACTCGTGCGGGTCCACCGGCCGCCCACAGTGCGCGCACGCCCACCGCTGTTCGTTGCATTTCGCAAACACTCGCTTCACTCGTCCCAGCCATCCCCGCATCGTACCCACCTCGCTTCCTGTATCGGCGAGAAATCTCGATCCATGAGTGGACGTGAACCCTGCTTCACCCCAACCCCGTCCCTTCCTCCCGATACTCCCGTTTTACAAATTCGTGCCGCGCGATGAACTTTCCGGCCCTCCGAACCGAAGAGGAGGTTGGAGACACACACTTGCTCGGTGAAGGGAAACCAGGGAACGAGTGGGCCCACGATGCCGAACGATTCGGCGCGCTCTACCGCGAGAACGCACCACGCCTTCGCTCGTTCCTGCGTCAGATCGTCGGTTCCTTTCAGGCCGCCGAAGATCTCACGCAGGAGATCTTCACCGGGCTTTGGACTCACCCCGATGGCTTCGATCCCGCGCGCGGCACCATCCGGGCCTACCTCTTCGGCATCGGCAAACACCGCGCCGCCGAATGGTGGCGGCGCAGCAAGCTTCCGGGTGAGATACCGGACGACCGCTGCGCCGACAGCAACCCGGAGCGCCGGTCCATCATGGCCGACGCCCTCCATCGCCTGCCCGAAGAGCAGCGAGCCCTTTTGTGGCTGCGCGAAGTCGAAGGCCAGTCCTATGCCGAGCTCGCGATCCTCTTCAACGTCCCGGTCGGCACCGTCCGATCCCGTTTGTTCATGGCCCGGCACGCCCTGCAGGCAGTCTGGCTCGGCCCAAAGATCCGCCCAGCGCAAGGAGATCAGCATGAGGTGCGATGAAGCCGAGGAGTTCATCTCGGCCTTGTACGACGGAGAAACAGTGCCGCTCGAAGCGGCCGAACACGCGGCCCACTGCGCGCATTGCCGGGAGTTGTTGAAAAGTTACGCCGAAACGGGAGCCGCGCTACGCAGCTACGGCAGTCTCCTGCTGGCGCAACCGGTCCCGCCTCGCACATGGCTCACAACCCGGCGAAACAAAACGAAATGGTGGGAAAAGGGGTTCCAAATGATGCGTATTCCAAGAATTGCATTCGCATGCCTGCTCTTGCTGCTGGCCGGCCTGGGTTCACGCCTGGCGCTGGTCGAGGTCCGCGCGCACGAAGACGGCTCCGTGCTCATGCTCAAGCTCACACCCGCCGTCGGCGACAGTATTCACTGCGATGTGTCGATTGCCGACACAAAGCACAACAGCTGCGGCGGGCTCGATCAGATCGACAGATCGAACCTGTTCTACGCCGTCAAGACACTCAAAAAAGACGGCGACCGTGTGCTGCTTTCCATCCGGTCCAAAGTCACGCCCCTGGGTCCGGCCGGCTTCGGTCCTGACACAGCCGCCACCCTGCCCGAAACACAATCCTGGTTCACCCCGGGAGAAATCCTAGCCCTGCCCAACACGGGAGAGCTGAAGATCGCGCTGACAGGGGAATGGGCCGACCATCTTCCGGTCGGTGGCCACCAGCTGCTGGATCCCGGCCCAAACGAGATCCGTCTGACCTCACCCCTGCTCCTCAAAAACAAGGCAGTCGTCGCGGATATGAGCCCGTTGAGCGCCGCTTCCGACAAGCCCGGGGATGGTGCCTCTTTCTATGTACCGGGCGAGGGGCGCTTTATCCTGTCAACCACGCCGCTTGCAGGCGCGGTCGTCGCCACCGTAGAGCTCGGTCGCGTCACCTTCGAGAGCGACGGACAGCAATACATCCTCGTCAACGGCATGCCGGTCTGCCGTGCCGAAAAGCTGTGGGTGCTTCACCAGGCGGCGTACCAACCTTCACCCGAAACCGCGCCAGGGCCGGAGATGGGCGCCGGTCCCATCGACAAGCTCCTCTAACCCGCAGCGAGGAAGGGGTGACGTCTTGTGATGTCACCCTTTCACGCGGCAAACCGTTCGGCGATACCCGCTTGTCCCCGCGCGTTCTGGTCTTGCAAAAACCCCGGCGTCAAAAGCTCAAACGAGCCGACACCTGCATCAGCCGAGGCGGCAGCACGGTTTGAATCTGCCCGAAGTTCGAAGCCGAAAGGTTGCCCTGCACCGCCGCCGGACCGAAAAACTCTGCATGGTTGAACACGTTGAACACTTCCATCCGCACTTCCACGCCCACAGCCTCCCGCAGTCGAGTCGCCTTGCTCAGCGCAAGGTCGGTGTTGTCGATCCCGGGACCGGCAAAAAAGCGCCGCCGTGCATTGCCGAGTGTCCCCAAAACCGGCAGCCCGAACAGGGCCGTGTTGAACGCCGGCGCATCCGGCCGGTGATGCAGTTGCAGGCTGCCCGCGGTGAACATCGGCTCATCCAGCCCATTGTTGTTGATCCCGTTCGGCGCCGTCCCCAGCAGCGACGTGTCATTGTTGTTGACCAGCGTGACCGGCAGGCCCGTGCCCAGGCGGGTCAACCCTGAAAGCTGCCAGCCTCCGGCTATCTTTGGGTGCCTCGGCGCCCAGCGCTCCAAGGGCGCAAACCGGTACGTCGCACTCAGGTTATGGCGCATGTCAAAGGCCGACACGGCACGACTCAGCCCGGCGTTGCTCAGCGGCGTCTCCGGGTAGACCGCCTCGGCCAGGCTCGAAGACTGGTCGATCGACTTGCTCCACGTATAAGCGATCTGGAGATATAAATCGCGGCCCACGTGCTGCAGGTTTGCCTCGAGCGCATTGTTGTGCGCGTTCGCGATCGTCTTCTGTAAATTGACCCCTCCAAACGCGCCGGAGTACGCGGTGCGTGTGCCCCCGTAAACGGTTCCATCGGCTGCCGTAAACCCGCTGCTCTCACTGAAAGGGCCGCAGGTGGCCGACCCCGGCGCAACCTCCGCCGGCTGGCTCAGCGCAAGGCAAAGCGCCGGGTTCCCCGGATTCACCGGCTGAATCACCAGCAGATGGTGCGCCTGCGTCCCCACGTAGCTCACCGTGGCCGTGGTCCTTGCGCCGAGCTGCTGCGAAACGGCAACGGTGTAGTTCTCGCTGCGGGGCACGACATTGTTTTTCGCGAACGCCGGTATGCCCGTGAGCGGCTCAAAGTTCGCCCAGTCCACCGTTGTCACCGGGTGCACGGCAGACGCCCCGAACGGCACCGCTTGCAGGGGAAATCTCTGCCGCAAATCCTCCCCGTCGGCAGCCTCGAGAAACGGCTGATCGAACAGCGTCGGCGCAGGCAGCGTTTCCGTCACCCCGTATGGAGCATTGCCGCTCATGATCCCCGCCGAAAGCCCTTCAAACGCACTGTAGTACAGGCCGTATCCGGCGCGCAGAACCGTATGCGCGTGCAACCTCCCCGGTGCCCACGCACCCGCGATCCGCGGCGCAAGGTTGGTGTAACGCGTGGGTGAAATGGTTCGCGGCACCCCGGGGTCCCCGGGGAACAGGATGCCTTTCGGCGCGTTCGGAAAAACAACGGACTGCTCGTTCGCGTCCAGCGACAACAGTTGGTTGTACTTTTCATGCCACGGCGGCAGCACCTCCCATCGCAGTCCATAGTTCAGCGTCAATGTATGCGTAGCACGCCAGCTGTCCTGCCCGTAAAGGCCGGCGTAGTGGTTGCGGTTGTAAAAGTTTTGCCCGCCGCCTTGCGTGTAGCTCGAGTCGATGCCAAGCAGGAAGTCCGCGAAGTCCAGCCCCGTCTCGCTGCCGGTAAATGAAAAACTGCCGTTATCGTAAACGTCGGGCTGCGTGTTGATCTGGTCTACGTGAAATCCCACGCCAAAGGACAATACGTGCTGCCCATGAAGCCGGGAAACGTCGTCGCTCAGCTCGAACATGTTCTCGGCCTGCGACAAGCCTGTCACCGTGGTGCCCATGGTGAACCCGTTGAACACGATGTTTTCAATGCCTTCGGTCTCCGGCGACCCCGCGAAAATCCCCGGTGTTCCCGCGCCGGTCACAAAGCCCTGCGAGGCAAGCGAGATACCTTGCCCACCCACCGGCTGACCTGCCATCGCGGCGTTTCGCATCAAGCTCATGTGCGCCGTGTTGACGGTCTGCGAATCGAGCGTGGACGCGAGATTCACGGCGTAAAGCTGCGCCCGGCCCTCGTTGCGAGCACTGAAGCCCGGCACATTCGCGCCGCCCTGCGCCGTCGGGTAAGGGTTCAGCAGGTTGTAATCGTCCGTGAATCCGTAAAGCATCAGCTGGCCCGCACGGCTGTTCCGGTCAAGCCGCAACGCCCCTTTGTCGTCTCGCAGCGTCTGCGCATACCTGGAACTGCCAAAGGTATTCTTCCCGAGGTTCGGCTCCGGGATGAACTTGAGCAACGCCTTCGCCGGGGCAGACCAGGCGCTGCGCGGAATCGTCCCGTTCGGAAAGACCTGTGTATACGGTTCGCCGGCAGCCACCGGATACCCGAGCCGCCCGGAGAGGGTCTGCGCCCAGGCGCCGCCGCTCACCGTCCCTGTCAACGAAGAACTGTCACCGAACTCGCCGTTCCGGTTTGCCTGCGTTGGAACCGCAACGGCTCCCGTATCGATCCCCTGCGTTTGCCGCGTACCCTGATAGTCGGCGAAGTACTTCCATCCCGAATGGGGTACCGGACCGCCCAGGGTGCCGCCGAACTGGTTCTGGTGAAACGGTGCCCGCTCCTGCGAAAAGTAACTCCGTGCATCGAGCGCTGTATTGCGAAAGTAGTCGTAGAGCGTGCCGTGCACGTGTTCGCCGCCGGACCGCGTGGTCACCTGGATCTGGCCGCCGCTCTGGTTGCCTAGCTTTGCATCGAAGTCATTCGTCAACACTTTCAACTCGGCAATGGAGTCCAGCGTGGGCACAATCGCCATGCCCATGTTCACGTCCTCCTGCACATTGCTGTTGTTCACGCGGAAGGCATTCGCCGTTTCCCGCTGCCCGCTCACCGAAAGCGCGCCGATATGGAGCTCTCCCGAGGGAGGCGTACTCGCCACGCCGCTCATCACCACCGCGTTCGGCTGCGCGGAGCCGGCCGGCACCACCCCCGGCGTGATCGCAAGCAGATCGGTCAGGCTCCGTCCATTCAGCGGCACCGCGGCGAGCTGCCGCCGGTCCACCGTCACGCCACCCTCGGTCTCCTGCAGCTCCAGCCTGCCTCCCCCCGCCTCGTCCGTCACATCCATGCTTTCTGAGGATTCCGCGATCAGCAGATGAATCGGCTTCAGCGAGGCACCGCCCACCACGACCTCTCCGACACTCCGGAAGCCGGGAAACGATACCGTCACCGCATAACTCTCACCCCGGACTGCTTCGACCGAAAACGCGCCGTCGGCCCCCGTTGTGGCTTGCCGGACAGTGTTGTGGCCGTGGATCGTCGATTGGAGACGGATCGCCGCACCCGCCACCGGCATCTCGCCTCCATCCAGCACAACCGCCTGGATCACTGCGTGAGACTCTGTTTGCGGCTCGGAGCGAGCAAGGGAGAACAGCGGGGAAGAAAGGGAAACAAGGAAAATCGAGTGCAGGATCGGGTGCGACACAAGGTCCTTTGTGACAGGGGAGGACCATCGCCTAGAATGGCTGTGGCACGTGGCTCCCGCTGCGTGTTTTTGGGATGGGCTCCTCGATGACCTGCCAGGGTGGGAGGGGAGCCCGTCTGCCTTTGTAAAGCAGCAACTTCAATATACGACAAGAGTGGTCCGATATTTGAACTGGCTGCCCCTCTTCCCCAATCACGGCACCCGTCGCGCCCGGGGCACGGGGTCACTGTGCAGGCGTTCTTCTTTGTTCACCTGAAAGGATCACGTATGACCGACCTCGCCAACCTCCCGTATCTCCCCTACAGCGACGACGTTGAAACCATCGAGCCCGACGAGCCCGAGACCTTTGCTCGCATCGTTGAGGCCATGGGCCAGGGCGGCGCGCTCACCCGCAAACGCCTCGGCTTCTCCGTCCGCACTTCCCACGCCAAGGCTCACGGCCTCGTCAAAGGCGAGCTCCGCGTCCAGCAAAACCTGCCGCCCCACCTCCGTCAGGGGCTCTTTACCGAGTCCCGCGCCTTTCCCGTCATTGCCCGGCTCGCCCACGTCCCCGGCGACCTCGACGACGACAGAAAGGTCTCCGGTCCGCGCGGCCTGTCGCTCAAGATTCTCGAGGTCACGGGCCAAATGCTCCCCGGCCACAGCGAGCACGCCACCCAGGACTGGATCCTCGACACCGGCAAGGTCTTCAATGCCATCGGCGCCAAGACCTTTCTCGCGCAGATCGCACCTGTCCAGCGCCTCGCCCCCAGGCTGCCCCAGCCTGTCAAGGGCACTGTCACCGCCGCCTCGCTCGCCGGCAACCAGGCCCTCCACGCGGTCGGCATGCACTCCGCCGCACTCGACTTCTTCGGCCACCCCTTTGTCCACCCGCTTGGCGAGACGTACTACAGCCAGGTGCCCATCCGCTTCGGCCGCTACATCGCCAAGCTCCGCGTCGCACCCTCCACCCCCGGCCTCCGCGCGCTGCTCAAGGAACCTTTCCAGCCCGGGGACTACGACGGCCTTCGCACCGCCACCGTCGCCTTTTTCCGCCGCAATCCCGCCATCTTCGAGCTTTCTGTCCAGCTGTGCACCGGCCTCACCGCCATGCCCGTTGAAAACGCCAATGCAGAATGGCCCGAAGACCAAAGCCCCTTCCAGCCCGTCGCCCAGATCTCCTTCCCGGCGCAGGAGAGCTATAGCCCCGCCCGCAGCGAGTTCGTCGAAAACCGCATGCTCTTCTGCCCGTCGCACTCCCTTGCCGCCCACCGCCCCCTCGGCTCCCTCATGCGCGCCCGCATGTACGCCTACGACCGCCTGGGTGCCCAACGCCTCGCCGAAAACAACCGCACCCGCCACGAACCTCGCTCTCTCGATGAAATACCCGACTAGCTCACTCCAGTTCTGACCGACAAGGGAAGGCACCTTGTAAGTCAGTCAGATCTGGTAATAAGTACTCGAGTTATAGCTGATTAAAGTTCTAAGTGACGATACCCCATCCGCACGATCGTATCCCGATGCACCCCGGTCCATGCGCTCTATGGAGCGCATGGAGGA
>CAXSBW010000071.1:0-12911 GCA_964235795.1 uncultured Acidobacteriaceae bacterium
TCGGGCTTACGCGGGAGATACAGGCGGTCTTCGTGTTGAGGAATCGGCGCTTACTCGTCATCGGGGCCTGCGCGCGACATACAGTCCGGCGATGCCGAAGCTGTACGCGGTCCAGGAAACGTCCGTGTAGCCGAGCTCGCGCATGGTGCCCATCAGCGCGGGCGGGGCAGGGAAGCGCCCGACGGAAGCGGGCAGATAGGTGTAGGCGTCGGCTGCGCCTGAAGCCGCGCCACCCGCGAGCAGTGCGCCGAGGCGCGGCAGCACGCGCCGGAAGTAGAACGCGTAACCCTTGCCGAGCAGGCCGCCGGGCTCGGCGAAGTCGAGGATGCCGAGCTGCCCGCCGGGTTTGAGCACGCGGGAAAACTCCTCGAGTGCCCCCCGGTAGTTGCGGAGATTGCGGAAGCCGAAGGCCGTGGTGAGCAGGTCGAGCGAGCCCGGCGCGAGCGGAAGCTGCATGGCATCGGCCTCGATCGCGACCGCGCCGCGGCCCGCGAACTTGCGCGCGCCGCGCACGAGCATGCCGTGCGAAAAGTCGGCGGCCAGCACGGGCACGGCGTCGGCGGGACGGCGGCGCAGCAGGGCCAGGGTCATGTCGCCGGTGCCGCAGCACAGGTCCATCACCTGTGCCTGGGGCTGGGCGAGCACCTCGCGAAAACGCCGTGCAGTGCGCCACCACCACAGCCGGTCGATGTTGGCCGAGAGCACGTGGTTGAGCAGGTCGTAGCGTGGGGCGATCTCGTCGAACATGGACCGCACCTTGCGCGCGGCATCGGCTTCGTCGGTCGCGCCTGAAGGCCGTGCGCCGGGGCTAGCCAACCGGCACCTGCTTCTGCTTCGCTTCAGCCAGCATGGAGTTCGTCGCCTGCAGCAGTTCGCGGTCGGTCACGTCCTCGACGACCACTGCATCGCCGAGGCCACGCGGCAGCACGAAGCGCCGGGTGCCGCCCGAATTTTTCTTGTCGCGGCCGGCGGTCAGGAGCAGCTTTTCCGCGCTGACCGCGAAGCCCGGCAGCGGCCCAAGAGCGCGGACGAGCGCGCCCGCGCGTGCCGCTTCGTCCCGGCTGACGAGCCCGCGTGCCTGTGCGATGGAGAGCGCGACGAGCATGCCCCAGCCCACGGCTTCGCCATGCAGCAGGGCGCTGTAGCCGGTCGCGGCCTCGATCGCGTGGCCGACCGTGTGGCCGAGATTGAGGATCATGCGCAGGCCGCCTTCGCGCTCGTCGAGCCCGACGACACGAGCCTTGATCGCGATGGCGCGCGCGATGATCTCCTCAAGCAGGGCCTCGTCCGGCTCAGGCTTCAGCAGCTCGGGCAGCCGCCGTTCGAGTTCGTCGAACAAAGCGGCATCGCGAATGATCGCGGCTTTCACGACCTCCATCAGACCGGCGCGGAGCTCGCGCGAGGGCAGGGTGCGGAGGAGCGAAACATCGGCCCAAACGGAGGCGGGATGGTGAAAGGCGCCGACCAGGTTTTTGCCGGCGGCGAGGTTGGCGCCGGTTTTGCCGCCCACCGACGAGTCGACCTGGGCCAGCAGAGTGGTGGGCACCTGTACATAGCGGATGCCGCGCATATAGATCGCTGCGAGAAAGCCGCCGACGTCGCCCACGATGCCGCCGCCGAACGCGACGAGCACGGAGGAGCGATCGGCACCGGCCTGGGCCAGCTGTTCAAGGAGGCGCTCGATCTCGGAGAGCCGCTTGGCCGGCTCGCCGGGCGGCAGAAACAGGACGGTGGGCGGGTGAGGAAATGCCGCAAGGAACGGCTCGCCCCATAACTGCCAGACAGGCGGCGAAGTGAGCACAAAGACGCGCCCTTTTGCCGTGAAGTCCATCTCCGCGGCAAGGGCGGGCATCAGCCCCGCACCGACGTGTACTTTGTACTGGGCGGATGGAGTTTCGACTCCGAGGGTGCGCACTTCTTTATGGTATCGCGCAGGCCTGGCGAGTGGGCGCTGCACCTTCGGGCCGCGCCGGGGTGTCTAACGGATATGGAAAAGCCGGGCAGCGCAGCGTGGGATTTTGTTGTTGTAGGCGCGGGCATTGCGGGCCTGCGCGCCGCCATTACGCTGGCGGCGCACGGCCGTGTGCTGGCGATCACCAAGGAGCAGCTGGGCGAGTCGAACACGAGCTACGCGCAGGGCGGCATCGCCGTCGCCATGAGCGGGCCGGAGGACGTGGCGGAGCACTGGGCCGATACGCTGGCAGCCGGCGACGGGCTGGTGGATCGCGAAGCCGCGCGGCTGCTGGTGGCCGAAGGACCGGCGCGGGTGGAAGAGCTGCTGCGCTGGGAAACGGGCTTTGACCGCGACCCCGCGACGCGGGAGCTGTTGCTGACGCGCGAAGGCGCGCACTCGCGCCACCGCATTCTCCACGCGAACGGCGACGCGACCGGGGCGGAGATTGGAAGGGCGCTGCTCGGGCACGCCCGGACGCACCCGGCGATCGATCTGCTGGAGTGGACGACCTGTACCGATCTCGAACTCGACGGGAACGGTCGCGTATGCGGCGTGGCCCTGCTGGGTCGCGACGGCACGCGAACAACCGCGCAGGCGCGGGCGGTGCTGCTGGCGAGCGGCGGCGCGGGCGAGGTGTACAGCGATACGACCAACCCGGCGGTCGCGACCGGCGACGGCATTGCAGCGGCCTGGCGCGCGGGCGCGGCGGTGGCCGACATGGAGTTTTACCAGTTCCACCCGACCGCGTTGTCGCTGCCCGGGGTGCCGCGGTTTCTGCTTTCAGAAGCGCTGCGCGGCGAAGGCGCATGGCTTCGCAACGACCGGGGCGAGCGTTTTATGGAGCGTTACCACCCGTTGCTGGAGTTGGCGCCGCGCGATGTGGTGGCCCGCGCGATCACGCGCGAGGGCATGCCGGTCGACCCGGTCGACCCGGCGCGGCCGGTGTATCTGGACATGCGCCATGTCGAGGCTTCGCACCCGGGGCTCGATCTCGCGGTGCGGTTCCCGGGCATCTCCGGCTTTCTGGCGAAGCATGGCTTGCTGCTGAGCCGCGATCTGATCCCGGTGCGCCCGGCGGCGCACTACCTGATGGGCGGCGTGGAAACGGATGTGCATGGACGCACCTCGCTTGCGGGCCTGTACGCGGCGGGCGAGGTGGCCTGCACGGGGGTGCACGGGGCCAATCGGCTGGCTTCGAACTCGCTGCTGGAAGGGCTGGTGTTTGGAGCGCGCGCAGCGGAGGCCATGCTGGCCGAACCTGCCGCATCCGTGCGAGCTTCTTCGATTCCGGCCGCGCAACCCGCTTATGCGGCCGAGGCAGCGGCCGGTTTGCGACGGACGCTCCAGGCGGCGATGTGGCGCGATGCGGGGCTGCTGCGCGATGCGGACGGGCTGACGCGGGCGCTGGAGTGCCTGTCGGAGCTGCGTAGCCTGGCCCAGGGAGCCCCGGCGGACGAGCCGCTTACGCGCGCCGGGGTCGAGTTGCGCAACCTGCTCGACCTGAGCCAGCTGATCGTGCGCTCGGCACTGGCTCGCGAAGAAAGCCGCGGAGCGCATTACCGCAATGATTTCCCTCGGCGCGACGATACGCGATTCGCACGGCACTCGCTCGCGACAGGCCGGGAACCGGTGGTGTTCGCGCCGCGCGGGCTTTAATCCTCCGTGACGGGCGCCGGCAGCAGCTTGCTGGCTGCTGCGAAGCACCCCAGGATCACAAGAATGATCAGCAGCGAAACCGTGGCCGGGATTTCGATCCAGCGCGCGGCGAGCATTTTGGCGGCCACAAAAATCAGGATGACAGCCAGGCCGTAGTTGAGCAGGCGCAGCTTGTCGAGCATGCCGGCCAGCCCGAAGTAAAGGGAGCGCAGCCCCAGGATCGCAAAGATGTTGGACGTGTAGACGATGAACGGGTCGCGTGTGATCGCGAGCACGGCGGGGATGGAGTCGAGCGCGAACAGGATGTCGGTGAGCTCGACCGCTAGGATGACCATCAGCAGGGCCGAGCCGGCGAGCTCGCCGTTGTCGCCCCTGGCGCCCATGCGGGCGCGTAGCCAGCGCAGGGGTGCCGGCTGTTCTGCATCATCGTCTGCGCCGTGTTTGGCCTGGAGCAGACGGATCCCGGCGTACAACAGGATCGCCCCGAAGATGTACTGGATCCAGCCGAAACGCTCCAGCAGCGCGACCCCGGCAAAGATGCAGAGGGCGCGCAGCACGATGGCTCCGAGCACGCCCCACAGCAGCACGCGACGCTGGCCGTTCTCATCGAGGCCGAGCGAGCGAAACAGCAGCAGAAACACAAACAGGTTGTCGATCGAGAGCGAGCCCTCGATCAGGTAGCCGGAGAGGAACTCGACGGCATGCCGGTGCCCTTGCCGGTGCGAAACCCAGAGCGCGAAGCAAAAGGCCGCGGCGGCCAGCACCGCGGTCCAGGCCCAGGCCTGTTTGACGCCGGCGCGGGCGTTTTTCGCGCGGCCCAGTACCAACAGGTCGACCGCGAGAAGCACCGCGACGATGAGATGAAAGGCGAGCCAGAAGGAGACCGTGGCCCCGGCAAAGTGGGTGCTCACGACCTACCTGCGGGCGACCGGCGCGGGGGCGTCGAGCAGGCGCAGGGTTTCCTCGATCACCGAGCCGGAGATGGTAAGGCTCCTGGCGCTGAGTTTATCGAGCGTGTCTTTTTCAGTGTGGTGATACGAGCTGTTGGGGCCGTAGTCGATATCGATGATGTCAACGCACGGAACGCCGCGCTTGACGAACGGCAGGTGGTCATCGCTGATGGTGTTGGTGGTCTTGAAGAAGTACGCGCCGTCGCCCTGGAGATCGGCCGCTTTTTGAACGACGCCGATGAGCGCGGGGTCGGAGCCGGTGTCGCGCAGAATGCCGAGATCCCGGTCGCCGATCATGTCCGTGAGCAGAAACGCCTTGATCTTCGCGAGTGTGCCGTCGGCCTGCCACTTCGCGGCGAGATGGCGCGAACCGTAAAGCGAGTCGGAGTCGGTCCACTGCGGGCCGACGGACTCTTCCCCGTCGAAGAAGACCAGCCACACACTTGAACCCTCGGGCGGGTGCGCGCGGAGGTCGTTGGCAATCTGCATCAGCAGGCCGGTGGTCGCGCCCCCGTCGTTTGCACCGACAAACGGGATGTCCTTGAGCCAGTAATTGGTTTCGTAGTGCGTCGCGAGCACGACCACGCCGTCCTTTTTGCCGGGGAACCGCACGATGAAGTTGTGCATCAGCTGCGGGCCGGCGGGGGTGGAGGAGGTAAAGGTATCTTCCTGCAACTGGTCGTGCGCGAAGAATTTGCGGAGCGCGTCCTGCGCTTTCGCGAGACCCGGGCTGCCGTTGAAACGCGGGCCGGTTTCGGTGACGAAGTTGCGCGTGTAGGCCAGCGCCCGTGCACCGTCGAAGGTGTTTTTGCCCGCCGCGAACGCGGGCAGCGCGAGCAGCCATAAAAGGAGAAAAAGGACGGTGCCCGGCCTGTTTCGCAAAATCATCTAGGGAGCCTCACTGAGCGCGCGCCGTTTGCGCGAGGCCGGGTGCACGGCGGCCGAAACGCCGATCGAAAGCAGGTAAAGCACCAGCATGGGCGACGCGAACACGCACATGGTGATGATGTCGGGGGTGGGAGTGATGATGGCCGCGACGACAAAGATGATCAGGATCGCGTAACGAATGTTTTTCCAGAGAAACCGGGGGCTGACGATGCCGAACAGCGACAGGAACAGGATGAGAATGGGCAGCTCAAACGTGATGCCGAGCCCCAGGATCACGGTCAGGAACAGGCCGGTGTACTCGTTGATCTCGATCAGCGGGGTGAACTTGTCGCTGTAGGAGAGCAGGAAGTCGAGTGAGCCCGGAAACACAAAGCGGTAGCCGAAGAACGCGCCGCCAAGAAACAGGGTGACGGTCGCGATCATAAACGGCCACACATAGCGCTTCTCGTTTTTATACAGGCCGGGCGAGATAAACAGCCACAGCTGGTACAGCACATAAGGCGCAGCCAGGATGAAGCCGGCCATGAAGCTCAGCTTGAGGTAGAGGTTAAAACCGTCGACGGGATTGTGGTAGACGAGCTGGGGCGGCAGGTGATGTTTTTTGAGCGCGACAGTGATGGGCTGCTGCATGAACGCATAAATACGCTCATGGAAACCGTAGGCGACGAAAAAGCCGAGCACCAGGGCCACGATGACGTGGATAAACCGCTTGCGCAGCTCTTCAAGGTGCTCCATCAGGCTCATGCCGGGCAGTTCGACGCGGTCGGAAACAGCGGTGCGCGCGCGGTCAAGCGCGTCGGCGGCTCCGGACGAGAAATCAGCCATGGTGAATCGGGGTCTCGTCCGGCTCGTCCTGCAGGCTTGCGGGCCCGGCCGTGTGGATGCCGTTGCCGTTTGCAGTCACGAGGGCTGCATCCATCGGCGGAATGACATCGACGCGCAGCAGCGGGTGGTGCTCGACCGGGCTTTCCTCGCCGGTCGTGGCTGAAACAGCGGAAACGGCGTAGGGCACGGGCAGGGCCTCCTCAGTGGGCAGGGGAGCGGGCGGCAGGATGCTGTTTTCGCCTTCGGGGGCCGGCAAGGCCCCTCGCTCCGCTTCCTGTTTTTTCAGCTGCTCCTGCTGCTCGGAAACCCGCATCTCTTCGGTGAACTGGTATTTGAAGTCGTTTGATGCCTTGCGAAACTCCCCCATCAGCTTGCCCAGCTGCTGCGCCAGCTCGCCGGTACGCTTGGGCCCCAGCAGCACCAGCGCGAGGATGAAGATAAAGATGGGGTCAGCCAGGTGCATCGCCTCTGATGATACCCGAAGGCCCCTGCGGCCGAACCCGGTGGGTCGATTTTGTCAAGCGTCGCTCCCGTTTTGGGACGGCGCGTCAGCTCATTCCCGTTTCGGGACGGACAGGGCCTGGCTGTCACCTCAGCATCTTCGTTTCCGCAAGCGCCTGCGCTACACTCAGTTGCAACAGAAGCAACCGCATCTCGCTGCATCCCCCAGGGGTGCGCCGCATCTGTTAAACAGGGTCGCAACATCCCCGTGGCTTGGAACTTCGCGAAGCCACTGCGACCGGTACCCATGCTTTCAACATCCCCGTCTGCCCCCTCCTGAGTGGGCGGACTGAAGGCGGAACACTGACGTGAGCGTATTGACTGAAGAAGTCGCTGAGCTTGCCGCTGCCCCGAAGACCACGATAGACGCGGAGCTGTGCTCGCTTGAAAACTACCTCGTCCTGCCCGACCGCTCCATGGACGATCGCATTGCCCAGGCCCGCGCCAAATTAGGCGACACAGCCGTTCTGCTCGGCCACCACTATCAGCGCGACGAGGTGATCCGCTTCGCCGACTTTACCGGTGACAGCTATAAGCTGTCGCAGGTCGCCGCCCAGACCGCGGCGAAGTACCTTGTGTTCTGCGGTGTGCACTTCATGGCGGAAAGCGCCGATGTGCTGGGTCGGGCCGACCAGCAGGTCATCCTGCCGGACCTGAACGCCGGCTGCTCGATGGCCGACATGGCCGAGATCGGCCAGGTGGAGGACTGCTGGGATGCACTGATGGCCTCCGGGCTGACACCCGATACGGTGATGCCGCTGACCTATATGAACTCGACGGCGGCCATCAAGGCGTTTTGCGGCGAGCGCGGGGGGCTGGTTTGTACGTCGTCGAACGCGCGCAAGGCCTTTGAGTGGGCGTTTGCGCGCTCCGAGAAGATCCTGTTCCTGCCGGACCAGCACCTGGGCCGCAATACTGCCTTTGCCATGGGCATTCCCCTGTCGGAGATGGTGGTGTTTGACCCGTACCAGATCAACGGCGGCCTGAGCCCGGCTCGTTTGCGGGCAGCCCGGGTCATCCTGTGGAAGGGCCACTGCTCGGTCCACCAGCGTTTTCTGCCCGATCACGTCGACCAGGTGCGCGCAAAGTACCCGGGTGTGCAGGTCGTGGTGCATCCGGAGTGTCGCTGGGAGGTGTGTCAGAAGGCCGACGCGCTGGGTTCGACCGAGCGCATTATCGAGTTTGTGCGGGAAGCACCCGAAGGCTCCACGGTCGCGATCGGTACGGAGATCCACCTGGTCAATCGCCTGGCCCGGCAGTTCGCGCCCCAAGGCAAAAAGGTGATCACGCTCGACGATACCGGCTGCCTGTGCACAACCATGTTCCGGATCAGCCCGCAGCACCTTTGCTGGGTGCTTGAAAACCTGATCGAAGGCCGCGTGGTGAATCGCATCCAGGTGCGCGAGGATGTAAAGCACTGGGCCAAGGCGGCGCTGGACCGGATGCTCGAGGTGTAGGGCGCGCCCGGCGCGGCTGCGTTGACGGGTCGCGCCCGGCGCTTTTATGGTTAGGAGTCATGGTCGACGCCCCGGCTCCAACCTTTCGGCAGTTGTGCGAGCGCGCCGATCTTGCCGTCACGCATCAGCGGCAGGTGATCTACGAAGTTCTTTGCACCTTTGAAGGCCACCCCAGCCCCGAAGAGGTGTTTGCGCGCGTTCGGCAACAGATCCCTTCGATCTCGCTCGCGACCGTGTACAAGAACCTCCACCTGTTTCTCGATTCCGGCATCTTCCGGCAGGTTTCGCCCCACCATGGCTCCATGCGGGTGGAAACAAACCAGGCCCGGCACTATCACCTGCTGTGCACCGGCTGCAAGGCGATCCGGGACATCGATCCCGAAGCGCTGGGAATCTCGGACGAACCGCGGCAGTTGCCGGGCGGCTTCCGCATGGAGCGTTTATCGGTGGATGTACTCGGGCTTTGCGCGACCTGCCAGCAAGCGCCGGCACAAACAAGCGTTTAAAGAGCAGGGAACCGGGCCGGGGCTGCCTGCGTATAGAACCCCATGAGCGCGGCAGCCTGCACGTCCCCGTATCCCGACACCTTCACTCGCCTTCTCGGCACGGGAGGTTTCCGTATGACGGCGCAGGATTCGCCGGCCCCGGACGCGACCGTTTTGCCGGCCGCCCGCGGCGGACAGGTCTCTGATGCGAATTCCGCGGACTGGACGCCCGTGGTCGTGCGATGCCTGCGAGGCGACAGCCTGGCCTGGACGGAGCTGGTGCGCGCGCATCACGGGCGTGTCTACGCATTGTGCTACCGATTTACCGGGTCGTCGCACGATGCCGAAGACCTGACCCAGGATATTTTCCTGAAGATGTACGGGCGGCTACGGGCGTTTGATCCGGCGCGAGGGTCGTTCCCGGCCTGGATCGCGACGCTGACGCGCAACCACCTGGTGGACCATTACCGGCGGAGTCGGCTGGAGCGGGTTTCGGACTCGCTGGACGAGGGCTGGGACCAGGCCGGGTCCGAGCTCGCCGGCGTGCCCATGACGCTGCCCGACCACCGGCCCGGTCCGCACGCTCACGCCCTGCGGCGGGAGCTGGAACGCGAGGTGCAGGCGGCGCTGGCCCGGGTCTCGCCGGAGCTGCGGGAGGCGGTGATCCTGCGCGACTTGCAGGACATGGATTATCGAGAGATCGCCGGGGTGCTGGGCGTACCGGAAGGCACTGTGAAATCGCGCATTTCGCGTGGACGAGCCGAACTTGCGCGCCTGCTGGGCCGCAAGGGAAGGGAGGTGAGCTAGATGAGCTTGCCCGGGTTTGACAAGGAGGGTTGCGGACGGTGGGAAGCTGCCGTCGTCGACCTGCTCGACGGGGTGCTGCCGCCGGAGCAGGAAGTCGCGCTGCGCGAGCATGCCGCGAGGTGCGAAAGCTGCGGGCCGCTGCTCCCGGCGTCCGAACATGGCCGGCTGTGGGCGCGGCTGCTGCATGACGCACCGGCGGAACCGCCGCTGGACCTGTTCGGCAGGATCCTGGCGAAGACGGACGCGCTGCCACTGCCGCCGGGCCATGAAATTGGACACGGGGCGGGCCTGTCCGATGTTGGGGCGATGGTGCTGCCGCATCCGGCGTTTATGCCCGGCAGCCAGCGGGCGGCGCGATGGCTGATGACCGGCACCATGGCCCTGTTTTCCCTTGCGCTGACGGCGTCGGTCAGCGGCGTGCACCCCGGGCAGCTGAGCGCGGCGGCGCATGACACCCTTCACGGCGAGGGGCCCGGGTCGATCCAGGGCGCGGCATCACGGCGGTTCTTCGACGCCAAAAAGCAGGTCGTCAGCTTTTACGACAACTTCAGGCTGGTGCGCGAGGTAGAAAACCAGGTGGATGCCCTGCGGCGGCAGCCTGCGGAGACTCGCCGTGAACCCGCGGACTCGCTCCAGCCGAGCGCCCGGCTGTCGGGCGGGCTGCCTGCGCCGGCTCGTCTGCGCCTGCCGGGCGACCCGCAAACCTCGGAAAGGAACTGTCTATGAACTGCTTCCATCATCCTGAGCGCCAGGCCACCGGGTTCTGCCAGAGCTGCGGCAAGGCGCTTTGTCCGGAGTGCGTCCGCCATGCTGACGGGCTTCTGCTGTGTGAGCCCTGCCTGCTGCTTCGCTACCCGGCCGCGGCTGCCTCGCCCGGCTGGAACCCGGTGCCCGGGGTGGCCGCCACTGCGCCCGCGGGCTACGTTCACCCAGCGCCGGGAGCTTACCGGTCGACCGGGATGGGCCCCCGGCCTCCGCTCTCCGATGCCACGGCGAACCCCTCGCTGGCCGGCGGAATCGGCTGGATTCCCGGCGTGGGTGCCATGTACAACGGCCAGTTCATCAAGGCGCTGATCCACGTGGTTGTTTTTGTTGTGCTGATCGGCATCACCGAGCATTTCGGTCCCGCCGGAATCCTGATCGGCGCGTGGGTGCTGTACCAGGTTTTCGACGCGGTGCAGACGGCAGCGGCCCGACGCGATGGGTTGCCTTTGCCCGACCCCTTCGGCATTCTCGATCTGAGCCGGCGCCTGGGACCACAGGCAGCCTATCCCGGTCCTACGACATACGTGCCCCCGGTGTCGCCTACGCCGATGCCAGCTTCACAAGCCGCAACCGAACCGCGCCGGGGCCCGTTCGAGCCCACCGCCGACTCGCCGATGACCGCCCCATTTGCGCCCGTTCCGGCGGTCCTGCCGGTCGGGGTTCCCGCGCGGCGCGGGGAGCCGGTCGGGGCAATCGTGCTGATTGCCGTCGGGCTGCTGCTGTTGATGAGCACGCTCGGCGTTCTCGACGTGGACTGGGTGGGCCGCGGCTGGCCGGTGCTGATCCTGCTGCTGGGCGTTTGGCTGCTGGTGTGGCGCATCAGGCAGCCTCTGCCGGGCGCGGCGACCCTGCCTGCATCGGGGTCGGCGGCTTCCTCCCTGAACCCGCTCAGCCCCACCCACGACCCGGCATCCTGGCCGGAAACAGCCCGGCAGAACGGGGAAACAGCCGGGCTGAAGGCAGGGGAAACGAACAAGGAGGAAAAGCAGTGAATACTTTGTTGATCCGGCGGATACGCGGCCCGGTTTTTCTGCTCTGCTTCGCGCTCACGGCCATCCTGGCCCAGTGGCATGTGCTGCGCTTTACCCAAAGCTGGCCGCTGTACCTGCTGGCCGACGGCTTTCTGCGGCTGGCCGAAGCGATCGCACCCCCGGCGATTTACGGCTCCCCTGTTGCGCGTCGGCCCTCGCTGACGGGCGCGCTGGTGGAACTGCTGGTGGGCACGGTGGCGCTGCTGCTGACCATCGATGTGCTGCCGGTCTTCTCCTTTTGGCACGTCTTCGCTCTCTGGTGGCCGCTGCTGCTGGTCTTGATCGGGGTGTTTCTGCTGCTTGAGCGAGTCTTTGAGCGGCGCGAGGGCAGTCGCTACGCCGCAGCCGGCGTCCCGGCGGGACGACGTCGCGGCGGCGGCATCGCCGGAGTCGTGATTGCCCTGGTGATCCTGGGCCTGTTCAGCCGTACCTTGCCGTTCAGCATCGGCCATGGCGACAAGTGGAAGTGGGACCCCGACTGGAACTGGTCCTTCAACGGAGAAACCTATGCGAACGACGTGCATCTGCAACAGGCGATCGCGCCCGATGCGGCGTTGTCCATCGACAATGCGCACGGTGACGTGCAGATCGCGCCCTCGACCGATGGACTGGTTCACATCGACGCGCACCAGGAAGCGCATGTGCGCGAAGGGCAAAAGGAGCGGGCCTTTGCCGATACACGGCCTGTCTTTACCGCTCATGGCGCAAGCGCGAGCGTGATCGTCCCGGGCCGCGACGGCGTCACCGTAAGGCTGATCGTGAACGTCCCCGAAGGGGTGCAGTGCACGGTACGCAACCACCATGGCGACCTCGCGGTTTCGGGCCTTGGGCGCGCGCTTGAGATCAGGCAGGACCACGGCGATGTAGTGCTCGACAGCCTGCGCGGGCCGGTGCACCTGACCATGGATCATGGCGATGTGCACGCGCACTCGCTGGGCGCGGACCTGACGGTGGACGGTCGTGCGGACGACCTGGCTTTATCCGGCGTGAAAGGCGCGACGATGCTGCGGGGCGAGTTCTTCGGCGACACGGTCGTGAACGGAGCGGAAGGACGGGTCGAGTTTCACTCGCGGCGGACCGACCTGGAGGCGGGCAAGGTGACGGGGGAGCTTTCGCTGGATGGCGAGCAGCTGCGAATCGCCGGCGTTTCCGGCGGGCTCAAGCTGACGAGCCGCTCCAAAAATATCGAAGTGACCGGTCTGAGCGGCGATGCGCAGATCGCGGACAGCAACGGCGATGTGTCGCTTTCGGCCGCAAACGCCCTGGGAAGGGTAAGCGTGAGCGACAACACCGGCGATGTCACGGTCTCGGTGCCGGCCGGGGCGAGCTTCGCGGTCGACGGTTCCACCGGCAAGGACGACTCCATCGAGTCGGACTTTGCCCTGCCGCAGGCGACGGAGGGCGACCTGCGCACGCTTCGGGGCCAGGTGGGCCAGGTGGGCCAGGTGGGCCAGGTGGCGCAGGGCGGCTCGCGCCTGGAGATCAAGGTGGACCACGGCGACCTGACGCTGCGTCGCGCGGCGGCTGCCGGGAGCGGGACAGGCGGTGGCCCGGCTGCTCGCCCGGAGCGCCGCCTGCGCAGCAAGGGAGAA
>CAXSBW010000071.1:13011-14814 GCA_964235795.1 uncultured Acidobacteriaceae bacterium
GACAGGCGGTGGCCCGGCTGCTCGCCCGGAGCGCCGCCTGCGCAGCAAGGGAGAACCGCCGGCGCCCCTGATGCAGTAGGGAGTGCAGGGGGGAGTGCAGTCGGCGGTGCAGTCAGCGATACAAGTCAGCGGTGCAGTCAGTCGCGGCGGGTCCGCTTCCCGAATGGGTTCAGCGCGCGTGGATGGGCTGCCGTTGCCAGCGCTCGACCACCAGCGCGGCCACCCGATCCACAACCTCGGCCAGCGGCAGGTGGGTGGAGTCGAGCACCACAGCGTCCTCGGCGGGGCGCAGGGGGCTTTCGGCGCGGGTGCTGTCGCGGTGGTCACGCTGCCGCAAGGCCGCCAGGGCTGCCCGCGGGTCCGGGCTGCCGGCCGCCGGCGTTTGCGCCAGGCGTCGCTCGGTCCGGGCTTCCGGCGAGGCCGACAGAAAAATCTTGAGGCTCGCCTGCGGGAAAACAACGGTGCCGATATCCCGGCCCTCCATCACGATTCCCTCCACGCCTTCAGGCCGGGGAGCCGCACCGAGCTGCTGCTGCAGGCGCACCAGCGACGCGCGGACGGCCGCATGGACGCTGACCCGCGAGGCTGCGTCCGTCACCAGGGGGGTTCGCAGACGGGCGGTCACGTCCGCCCCGTCGAGCAGGATGCGGTTGCCGCCGGGCTCGGGATGCAGCTGGATGGCGGTGTGCGCGAGCAGCCGGGCGAGGGCCGGGGCGTCCTCAAGCGAAACCGTCTCGCTCAAAGCCTTGAGCGCAAAGGCCCGGTACATGGCCCCGGTCTCGATGTTCAGCAGCCCGAACCGCTCGGCCATGCGAGCCGCGACCGTGCTTTTGCCTGCGCCCGCCGGGCCATCGATCGCCAGAATGCGGTTCGGGACGGAAGCCGTGGAGGGGCCGGGATCTGGGGTGCGGGGGAAACTCACGGGCGTTTGTATCCCCCCTTGCCGCCGCCGGGTTTGCCGCCCGGCTTGCCCCCGCCGCCGGGTTTGCGCGGAGCGGCCCCGGGGCGAGCGGATCGAGGGCCGGGCCGGCCGGTCGCCCCGGCACCGGGACGCGGCTTGCCGGACGAGGTGAAAGGGGCGGTGCGGGGGCGCTTGCCGCCGGGTTTGGCCCCACCGGAAGGAGCTCCGTCCGGCCTGCCGTTTGGGGAAAAGCGGCCGCTGTCTGGCCGGCCGGTGCGACGCGGGGCATCGCCGCCTTCGTCCGGACGACGGAAAGGCTTCGCGGCCCCGCCTGCACGCGGGGTGAAGGGGGCACCGCCGGGGCTCCTGTATCCGCCAGGCCCGCTGCGGGCCGGTCCGCGCGAGGGGCGATCGGCGGTGTCACCGCCGGGACGCGGAGAAAACGTGCGGGGTTTGAAGGGACGGTCGTCGCCGCCGGCGCGATCGGCTCCGCCGGGGGGACGCCCGCCGGGACGGGGCGAGTCTCCGCCTTCGCGCGTTGGACGCGGTGGATAGGCGCGAGCGGAGGGCCGGTCGGCAAAGCCGTTGCGAGCCGGACGGTTTTCGCCGCCGGACCCGGCTCCCGCTCGCGGGGCGAACGGTTTGCGCGGGGCGAACTCGTCGCGCGGCACGGGACGACGCTCCCCACTGCCCTCACCGGCGCCGGAGCCGGGAAAGCCCGGCGCAAACGACCGGCGCGGCGGACGAGTGCCTCCGTCGCGATCCCCTTCCGAAGCGCGCGGCGGCGACGTGCGGCCCCCACCCGCCTCGAAAGGCCTGCGAAAGGGCTTGCCGCCCGACGGCTTGAAGGAGGATGTGCTGCCGAACGGTTTTCCTTCCCGGCGGGGTGGGCGCTCGCCGCC
>CAXSBW010000071.1:14914-17018 GCA_964235795.1 uncultured Acidobacteriaceae bacterium
TGAACCGCTCCCTGAACCGCTCCCTGAACCGCTCCCTGAACCCGGTCGCGGGGGGCCGGAACGGGGAGTTCCCGCACGCGAACCTGAACGCGCATTGCCTGGGCTCGAACCGTCAGGCCTGGGCCGTGCTCCCCCGAAAGCCGGACGCGCGCCATAACTTTTGCGGTCGCCCGCGGGCGCTCCGCGACCGGCGACATAGCGTTTCCTGCCTTCGCCGGCGGTGCGCTCATGCTCGGTTTCGTCCTCGGACAAGGCCTCGATCCGGAACGCGCCGCCCGCTTCGCTTTCCCCGTCGGCGACAAAGACCACATCCGCCGGTACCGGCACCTCCGGCAGCAGGTCGGGCAGGGTGCGGGCGACGACGGCCTCCCATGCCTCGCCGGACGGCCGGTCTCCCAGAGCCCTGTCGCTCAACCCTGCCTCGCCCGGCGAGTCGCCGGGGACCCGGGCAGATTCCCATGCCGGCAGGCTGCCTTCCACAAAAAAGTGCTCGCGCGGGCCCAGGTTCCGCAGACCCAGCTGCCGGGTCGCATGGAGGCCGCGCACCGCTTCGCGCACCCGCGAGCGGGAGGCGAGCGGCGACAGAAAGGCCTCGATCTCGTCCCCCGTCGCTGCGATCGCGGTCTGGAGGTACACCGAGACCAGCGCCGAAAGCGCCATGCCCTGCGCCATGGCAGCCCCGGCGACCATCGCTTTTTCATGCGCGCGCTCGAGCAGCTGCCATTTTGTGTCCTCGGTCGGTGTGAACACCGGCTCGATGCGCAGCTCGCCCCACAGCTCCGCGAGCGCGCGCAGGGCCGCCGACTCGGTCAGGTGCTTGCCCATACGATCCTTCACCTCGCCGGCCGACAGCGCCCCGTCCCGCTCGAGCAGCTTCCATACCTCGACGACCAGCGGGGAGCTGCGGCCGCGCGGGCCGCGGGTCCACTCACGATCGCCGCGCAGGGCATACACAAACGGCAGCGTTTCCTCGTTGGTCACGAAGTCGGGCTGATCGCTCGCCGCGCCGGCACCGGCGGCCCCCAGCAGCCGCAAAACCACGGCATCGCCCGAGGCAAGCAGCCTGCGCAGCAGCGAGGCGGCCGCCTCGATCGCGGAAGGCCGGGGCGTCGGCTCACTTTTCCCGAGGGTCGCCTCCGCAAACGAGGGGGCGGGCGCGGCGATCTGCGCGGGACGGGGAAGAAAGGGGGCAAGCCCGGTTTCACGAAGCCAGGCGGTGGCCGCGTCGGCGGTCAAAAGGGGCGCGCCATCCTGCCGCCAGGCGGCGGCGCGCGCGTGTTGGAGCTGTTCTGCTGTCAAAGCGAAGTCCTTGGCCTCGAGGGCGGGTAGGCAAATCAATTGCGGGTGGAACCGCCTGGGCGGTGTTGCCGAGCGAGGTGGACTCGAGCCTTTCACAGGGGTAAAGCGCGGTGCCTGCAGGCTGCACTGCAAAGACCGGGCGGAGAGGGATACCTGTGAAGCAGCTCTAGATGCGATGAAACGCCCGCTGGATGTCCTTCCAAGAATACCGCAACGCGATGGGCCGCCCGTGCGGGCAGCTGGTGGGGTGCTCGGTCCTGGCCAGCTCGCCGAGCAGCCAGCCCATCCGCTCCACGTCGAGGGCCGTATTGATCTTGATCGCCGCATGGCAGGCGACCGACGCGGCGATGCGGGTGCGGGCGGCCTCGAGATTGTCGGACTGTTCGCGCTCCGGCTGTTCGAGCACCTCCGTGAGCATGCGCTCGAGCGCCCGGCCTTCGAGGCCGACCGGCGCTGCCTTGATCGCGACCGTGCGCGGCCCGAACGGCTCGGCCTCAAAGCCGTTCCGCTCGAGCTCCCGCGCGATGCGGGCGAACTCGACCATCTGGTGCGGCTGGAGATCGATGAGCAGGGGCATCAGCAGGCGCTGGCGCTCGACCTGTTCGACCGCGCGCTCGCGCAGGATTTTCTCAAACAACACCCGCTCGTGCGCGACATGCTGGTCGATGATCCACAGCCCTTCGTCATTGGTGGCAAGAATAAAGGACTCGCGCAGCTGCCCGAGCGGCCGGAGCGAGGCGAGCGCGCGCAGGCTGCCGTCGCCATGCTCGGCCCGGGCCGGCGCAGCGGCGGCGGCCAAAGCCTG
>CAXSBW010000072.1:0-16862 GCA_964235795.1 uncultured Acidobacteriaceae bacterium
CCTGATTGAATCCTGCGGGTAGGCCACGAATGATTCTTTTACCGACCCAAGCCGCACAGGTTTGAGCGTCCAGACGCCAGGCCAAATGAAGCTATCATCAAGGTGCTTTATTGCGGCGTCTGTCACACAGATATCCGCCAGGTCAAGAATGATGGGGGAAGTACCGTGTATCCCTGCATGCCCGGTTACGAGATCGTCGGCCGAGTCACTGCTGCGGCAACATCGCGGAAACACAAGAGGTTCTTACATTCTGTGCCAAACACAACATTGCCCCCGACATTCAGATTATCGACATAGCGGACATCAACGATGCTTACAAAAAAGGTGAAAAGGGCGACGTTCGCTTTCGCTATGTGATCGATATGTCCACACTGAAGAAGTGAAACTCTCGGTTGCGACTTCACCGAAAGCTGGGCGAGTGGGCCAGGCCTGGAGGCGGTCTCAGCCATGGGCGGGTGACGGCGGCCCGGGGGCTTCATGAGAGCTTGCGGCTTAAGACTGCTCCTGCTCTCTTGTTCTTCTCTTGTGTCAGGCAACACTTATGAACGGGACTTCAACTCACAGGGAGAGCTTGAGAGTGGACCCGCTATGCTGACTTCAAAAACTCGGTTCTCACTCCAAAGGATCCTTGATGTCTTCCTCTGACAGCACCATTTCACGCCGCAAGCTTGTTGGGACGCTGGGCGCCGGCCTTGCCGCCGCGGCTATGTCTCCCGCGGCTCAAGCGCAGTCCGATGCGCCTACGGCGCAGCCTGTGGCCGATCCCACCTCCAAGTATCCCAGGCCGCCTTACACCAGCCCCTTTCAGCCCTGGCCAGGACTTGCCGGCAAGATGACGCCTCCGCCCGACCACGGCGAAAACAGCTACAAGGGCTCCGGACGCCTGCTCAACCGCAAGGCCCTCATCACCGGCGGCGATTCCGGTATGGGCCGCGCCGCCGCTATCGCTTATGCCCGCGAGGGTGCCGACGTTGCCATCAATTACCTTCCCGTCGAAGAACCGGATGCCCAGCAAGTGGCTCAACTGATCCGGCAGGCCGGCCGTAAAGTCGCGCTGATCCCTGGCGACCTTCGCCAGGAGGCTTTCTGCCGGCAACTCGTCTCCCAGGCCGTCTCTCAGCTCGGCGGCCTCGACATCCTCGTCTCCAATGCCGGCCGTCAACATCAGGTCGAGTCCATCCTCGATATGACGACCGAGCTGTTCGACTGGACGATGAAGACAAACCTCTACGCGCCGTTCTGGATCATTAAAGAAGCCTTGCCGCATCTCAAGCCGGGCTCGACCATCATTGCAAGCACATCGGAGCAGGCATATGACCCCGCTGCCAACCTCTACGACTACGCCCAGACCAAAGCCGCCACGATGAACTTCGTCAAGTCACTCGCCAAGCAGCTTGGTCCCAAGGGCATCCGTGTGAACGGTGTCGCACCCGGTCCGATCTACACCCCCCTCCAGATCTCGGGTGGTGCCACTGAAGAGCACTGGCGCCACTTCGGCGGGGACTACCCGCTGGGCCGGGCAGGCCAGCCCGCCGAGCTTGCCTCCATCTACGTCCAGCTCGCCGCGCAGGACGCTTCCTATACCACCGGCAATATCTACGGAGCAGGCGGCGGCAAGGGTCAACCCTAGCCCCGCGCAACACAGCAGGAGCCGGAAGAAGGGCTTGCGAGGCTTTCTGACCAGGGTGCCTCACGGAGGCCTCTCGGACAATGCGCTGTCGAGGAAGCATCCCATCGTGCATGAAGCTCGAAACAGCCAGGACCTCAGTCCTGCATCAGGCATATGAGCTAAGCGGACCCAGGCGAGGCGAACCGCTCATCCTGCTGCACGGATGGCCGGATTCGCCGCGGACCTGGGACAAAGTTCTTCCGCACCTTCATGAAGCCGGTTACAAGGTCATAGCACCGTATCTGCGCGGCTATGGGCCGAGCCGCTTCCGCAATCCCTTGTTCAAAAAACCCAGGCGGACCGGCCAGCCCGTCGCCTATGCACAGGACATCATCGATCTCGCAGACCGGCTCGGCCTGAAGCGCTTTCATTTTGTAGGGCACGATTGGGGGGCCAGGGCAGGGTATGCCCTGGCGGCACTCTTTCCCGGGCGCCTGAAATCGCTTGTCGCGATCTCTGTTCCCTTTGAACCCGGCAAGGCGAGACCACCTGCTTACCCGCAGGCACGTGCCTTCTGGTACCAGTGGCTACTCTGCTCAAAGCCGGGCGAAGCGTTGTTTCGCGCGGATCCTGTCGCTTACGGCCGCGCACAATGGGATGCCTGGAGCCCCGGTGGGTGGTACAGCGAGCAGGAGTTCGAGAAGGCTGCCGAGAGCTGGCGTGGAGAGGACTTTAAGGAGGTTGTTCTCCATGCGTACAGATCCCGCTGGGGTCATGCGACACTCGATCCGGGCTATAGCAGGCTGCAGGGCCGTTTCCAGGCTACAAAGGTCCTGCAAGTCCCGACATTGCTGCTTCACGGCAAAGACGATCGCTGTGAACTGTTGGAGACGACCGAGGGTGCAGAGCGCTTTTTCGACAAAGGGTATCGACGAGTGCTGCTGGAGGGAGTGGGTCATTTCCCTACGCGCGAAAGGCCGGTCGAGTCAGCCGAGGCTATCCTGGAGCACCTCCGCGTGAACCGAGCCTGACAGGGAGACCAACCCGCGTCCGGCACCATGTCAGAAATATCACATTGCCGTCTCACTCCTGAGTGTGAACCCTCGCCGTCACGGATTACGAGAACTCCAGTGATGACTGGGCGAGAGATGGAGGCAGGTCGACCTCGTTTCTCCGGCCCGCTCCAGCCCGCTCCGGCCCGCTGATCGACGCCAAACCTCCCGGTCATATCCTCCGACACGGAAACTGTGGCTCTGCTTACTTTGGTAAGGGGCTCTGGGGTGTAGAGATTCCGGTCCCTGCCGATAGAGTCCCTGTTCCGACTCGGGTGTGAGTGGATGGGGAGTGAGGCAGCAATGATGGAAGCGGTTGCAGAAACGACAGGTATAGGCAACGAACCCGGGGCGGCGGCAATCGCAGGCGCGCCGGAAGGGTCGACACCGGCATTGTCGGCGACTGACGTTCCCGCCGGCCATGGAACTGCGCAGGAAGCGCATCTGGTCTTCAACTGCCAGGGCTGTATCGTGTACGCCGGACGCAACCTCGCGGCGCTTCTTCATATCGACAAAGAACGCATCAGGCCGGGCGCACTGGTGCGCGAAGTGCTCACGAAAGTCGGGGCACTTGGGCCGAATGCCCAGGAACTCAACGTTCACGATCCATGGCTCGCGTGGGTTGAGCATCAGCAAAAAGATCCGGGAAACACCGAGCCCGTAGGGAGCTCCGAATTTCTGCTCTCCGCGCCTGGCACCCAGGCTCTGCAGGTCACTCTTGACCCCTTTGAACAGCGCTACTGGCTCGCATCGTTTCGTGCCGTTGTGTCCGGGACGAAAGCGGATGAGCCACTGCCGGCCGTCGCGACACGAGATCACCTGACCGGCATCGCAAATCGCCTGCTGCTCGAAAGCATGCTCGACGGTGCCATGGCCAGCCTCGGGAGTGGAGCGACCGAACATACCACTCTGCTGTTCCTCGATCTGGACCGCTTCAAGGTGGTCAACGACACACTCGGTCATGCCGCGGGAGATGCGCTTCTGAAGCTGGTCAGCGACCGGCTGAGCCATTCGCTGCGAGAAGGCGATACTTTGGCGCGGCTTGGTGGTGACGAGTTCGCGATCCTGCTTGGCCCCACGTCAAGCAACAACTCCGCTGCAGGTCTGGCTGCCCGCATCGTGGACCTGATACAGCGACCCTACCTGATAGAAGGGCAGGTCGTGAACATCGGCGTGAGTATCGGGATCGCAGTCGCGCCCGGGGATGGCGTGAGCCGTGATGAGCTCCTGAAAAGTGCTGACCTGGCGCTGTATGCCTCCAAGTCTGCCGGTCGAGGCACCTTTCACTTCTTTCAGCCTGCCATGCAGGAGCGTGCCCAGCAACGCAGATCTCTCGAGCTGGACCTGCGCAAAGCCTTGCTGCTGCGGCAGTTTGAGCTGCAGTACCAGCCGCAGATCGACGTCGAGACGGGCCTGGTGACCAACTTTGAAGGACTGCTGCGATGGCGTCATCCTCAAAAAGGGCTCATGCTGCCCGACGAGTTCATGCCGCTCGCCGAGGATCTCGGGCTGGCTGCCCCGATCGGTGAATGGATGCTCAAGATCGCCTGCCGCGAAGCTGCACGCTGGCCTGAAACGGTGACCATCGCCCTCAACATCTCGCCTTTGCAGTTTGAAATGGAGCGCTTCGCGAGCTCGGTCGAGCGCGCCCTGGTCTCGGCGAAGCTTCCTGGCCAACGGTTGGAGATCGAGGTGAGCGAAAATATCCTGCTGCGCGACGAGCGCACAGTGCTGGCCACGCTCGAGGCATTGCAGTTGCTTGGGGTCCGCGTAGTGATGGGCGGTTTCGGAACCGGCGTCGCTTCCCTGAGCCAGCTGGTGAACTTCCCGTTCAACACAATCAAGATCGACCGCAGCCTGATCGCCTCGCACGAGAACTACGGCAAAAGTCGTGCGATCGTACGTGCCATCTCCGCGCTCGGTCATAGTCTCGGCATCTCGACACTGGCTGAGGGAGTCGAGTCGCGAGAGCACCTGGCGCATGTTCGAGCGGAGGGTTGCGGGGGCGTAGGCGGCTTCTACTGCCGCCAGCCTATCCTTTCGAGCGAACTGCCGGAGTTTATAGCCACCTTGTTTGCCGGCAAAATCCCAACACAAATACCTAGCGAAGGAGCAGCATGAATACCGAACTTTACAAAATCGTCTACTGCAGCCGCAATCTCGTTGAAGGCGATCCAGAACAGTGTGACGCAGAGATCGCCCAGATTCTCGACACGGCGCGCCGCAACAACGGACGCCAAGGCATCACCGGCGCCCTGCTGTTTAATTCGGGCTGTTTCGCGCAGGTTTTGGAAGGACCCCGAGGCGCCATCGAAACCATCTTTGAGCGGATTCAATGTGATCCGCGTCACGGCGATGTTGCAGTTCTTGAGAGCGGCAACACGACCGAGCGCAGCTTTCCTGAGTGGGCGATGGCTCACGTGCAGCCCCCTTCGGAGGAGCGAGCCACCGGTATCGCAGCCACACTGGATCAGGCTTTGCTGCGACCGGAAAATTCGGGCCATGAGGTTCTGTCACTGCTTCGCTCCCTTGTTATCCAGGATGAGTAGAGAAGCGGCCGATAGGTCGGCCGATGGCGCAACGGCTGGTTGATGGCCGGCCGCGATCAGCATTGCCGTGAGTGTTGGTGACAGCCCTCCATCACCAACACTCACTCCTGACCAGGGACGCCGATGTCGCCAGTGTGGCGATCTGAACGGTGAACCGTTGTACTTATAAGGAAGCTGTCGAGACTCGGACACTTCGCCTGTTTCGGTTTGAAAGCCGGCGCACCGAAGCGACAAGCCAGAGGCTTGTGCCGTATTCTCAGAGAAGCGTGATGTTGTTCCCGCATGAAATCGAGTTTGATCCCGCAGAACCATCCTCGGCGTTGGCAAGCTTGCCGGAACGGCCTGCGGTGTTTGCCCTGCGCGGCAACACCGGTGAGCCGTACCTGAACCGGACGGCTAATCTGCGGGGCCGGCTCGAGCGGCTGTTGATGCCGGCACCGGTACACAGCAAGCGCCTTCAGCTGGCTGCACTGGTCCGGCGCATCGCATGGGTCGAAACCGCGTCTGAATTGGCCGCCAGTGTTTTGCTTTACCGGGCTTCCTCGGCTGTTTTCGGAGATCGCGCGGTACAACGGTTGCGGCTCCACGTGCCATTTTTCCTGCGTATGGGCATGCCAAACCGCTTTCCTCGTCTTTGGGTAACAAACTCCATCACAACGCGGTCGGCCGATGACCTCTTCGGGCCTTTTCCTTCTCGCCATGCAGCAGAGCGCTACGCCGAAGGGGTGCTTGATCTCCATCTGCTGCGGCGGTGTTTTCAGGATCTCAAACCGGATCCCGAGTTTCCCGGGTGTATCTATTCGGAGATGAAGAAGTGTCTCGCGCCGTGCTTCGGCGGCTGCAGCGATGAGCGCTACGCCGCGGAAGCCTCCGCGGTTCAAACATTCCTGCGAACCCGAGGCGAGAGCCTGTTGGCGATTCTGCGCGAAGAGCGCGACCGGGCGAGCCGGGAGCTTGACTTCGAAGCGGCTTCAGCGGTTCACGCGCGCCTGCTGAAAGCTGAGGATACCGTCGCTCTCGCCCCTGAGATCGCAGGCGCGTTAAGCGCGCAACGGGCGGTGCTGGTGCAGCCCAGCATTGAGCCGGACACGGTCGAGTTGTTTGGACTTGAAAGTGGAACACTGGCCGGACCGGTCCGCTTTTCGCTGCTTGGATTGCGTTTGCCGAATGAACAGTCGGGCTCGAGTTCACTCTTCGCACACCCGGCAGCGCTTGCGCCAACGCCGCTGGTGAGATCAGCCCCGTCGGGGCCAGCAGGTACACCAGCGGAAGACTCTGGGGGACCGGAAGACCGGCTGCGTATCGCCCTGCTCGACCTCCATTCAGCCGGGCAACGAGCGAGGAAAGAGGATTCGGCCATCCACCAGGCTTTGCTTGCGCGCTGGTACTTTCGCCCGCAAGGAAAGCGCGAAGGCGAAATCGTGTTTACCGGGCCTTCCCTCCATTCAGTGCAAGCTGTCAAAGCCCTGCTGCGAGCCTCGGCACGGGTACTACGCGCACAAATCGAGCGTCATGCACCGGGACAAACACTTGTTGCCCCCTCGATCAGCTCCCAAGGAAGGCAACCTACCACTGCCGACTCCGTGAATGACGGGTGAGTCGAGATTGTTTCTCCTGAGGATTCCCACAACTCACCTGGGTATGCGACCACTCTGTCGGCGGTCACTTTCCTTGAAAGCTCAATGGATAGAACAAGCCCAATCAATGCCACGAACAGGGGGAGCTTGCCTTCGGCGCCGCGCAGCTCGGCGACATCAAGATGGAAGAATCCATTCGGATCGCTGTCGAACTTCTCTCCGGCCTGTCGCCTTCCACTTCGGGCACCCGGCTGATTGCCGCGGCGTTGCAGGCAGCAGTGCAGCGAGGAGCGGCCGAGCTCAGCAATCGTGCCCTGGAGCGCATACAAGCAGTCATTCAGCGGCAGCAGCGTGTGCCTGCGGCCACGATGACCGCTTGCTGTTTGAGCAAGAGAACGGTCGAGCGAGGCTCCTTCGGACTGGTCTTATCCCGCACATGCTCGCGTCGTTTCCACTTGGCAACTGTCTTCGGTTCACGCCGTACCGCCGCGCCAACGCTGTAAGAACCTGTCTGAAAGCTACGGAAGACATCTGAGCCGGAACTGTACTGCTGCGGCGCAGAGCATGGTTTCTGCTGAGGTGTGTCTGTGGTCCTTAGCTGAGTCTTTTGACCAGTTGAGCCAGGCGAAGATCCCCTCGATGATCCAGCGTTTCGACAGCATCTCGAGGTGTGCTGCCGGCTGGTTTGCTTCCAGGCGAAACAACGGCCATGCCAACGCATAGACCTAAGCAGTACTCCTACTCCGCTTAGACAGGTTTTTAGAGCGCATGTCTTCGATGGCACAGTATGCTGACCAGGTCTTCTCTTGTTTCAGTGCCGGAGGCAAGCCGGTTCGGGCGACTCCTGTGTCGCTTGCAACGACCCGGGAGGCGCCCGAAGAAAGCAGGACCGGCATTTTGGACCAGAACCGAAAATTTCCTGGTTCAGGCTGTACATCCCCATTGTTCTCAATGGGAGACTGGTGATGGCGGTGGTTCTTTTACCTTGGACTGTGCCGCGGAGCATCGAACCGCTGCGGAGGGAACGGACCTCAAGAGCCTGTTAGGAACTTGGGTTGAGGGTATTGACGAGATTTCGGAGCATGAGGGTGGTGAAGGCGAGCAGATGGAATCCTTTGAGGGTTGTGTCGAGCCGTTCATAGTCTCGGGCGAGTCGTCGAAAGCGGGCGGCGCAGGCAAAGCTTTGTTCGACGACCCAGCGGCGCGGCAGCAGGACGAATCCTCGCTTTGCCATCGGATGTTTAACCACTTCAAGCCGCAAGCCATGCTGTTGCGCGGCTTCGGCGGCGTTGGGTCCTGTATAGCCTTGGTCCACATACGCCAGCTCGACGGTGCCGCCCGTGACCTCCTGCACCTGCTCGGCCAGCACCGCGACCTGCTCCCGATCACCCTGCTCGGCCGGCGTCACGGTCAGGGCCAGCAGATGGCCCAGCATATCGACGGCGATGTGGACCTTCGATCCCTTTCTCCGTTTAGCCCCGTCGTAGCCGGCCCGCGCGCCGCTCTCAGGCGTCGATTGCAGCGTGCGGCTGTCGATGCAAACCGCGGTCGGCTGTTTCTTGCGCCCGCCCCACTCGCGCGGCAGCAATCGTACGTCCTCGACCGGCAACTCAAAACAGCCCGCCTTCAGCCAGCGCTGCATCTGCTGGTACACGACCCGCCACGGACCAAATTCGCGCGGAAGAAAACGCCACTGGCCGCCCGTCCGCGCCACATAGCGAACCGCGTTGAACCCGTGCGTAGATCGTGCTTCCGTTGTGGGCTGTTCTCGCGGCACAGCAGCAGATACGGCAACACGAACGCCCACGCCTCGTCCGTCACACCACTCGGATACGCTTCAACTCCCTTGCCAGCCATCCATGCTCTACAAAAACATCAAGCCCCGCAAGAGATTCTAGCCAGGTTCCAAGTTCCTAACAGGCTCTGGAGAACCTCCGCCTCACTCGGAGAGATTGCCCTGATTTCCGCCTCCGAAGCAGGCAAAAGCTACGGTTGCGGCGCATTCTCCGTCTTTGGTTTCCGCCCGAAGATTTTGCCAAAGAATCCCGGCTTCTTTTCCTCCGTCGCCGGCCGGGGAGCATCCGGCGGTTGCGCTCCATTCACCGGTGCTCCCGGAGCAGCTCCCACCTGTTGCTGTTGTTGAAGCGGTGGCACAGTCTGCCCCGGCATCCCCGGCTGGGCCTGCTGCGGAGCCACCCCGCCGTCATGGCCAATCCCGAAAATCTTCTGAAAGATATTTCGCTGGTCGTTCCCCGCCTGCCCGCATGTTGTCACCGGCTGCGTCCCATCCAGAAACGCCGCCGTGTAATCGCTCGGGCAGCTCTCGTCCGCCAACAGGTTCGTCGCCCTGTCCAGCCGCACGAGTGACACCCCGGTCGGCACCGCGAATTCATGCGCATCGCTGTACTGCGGCAGCGCGACCGCGTGCTTCATAAACTCCGCCCAGATCGGCGCGGCCGCCTGCGCGCCCTGCATCCTGATGTCCGAGTAATCGTCGTTGCCCACCCACACAATGCAGATCAGGTTGCTGGTAAACCCCGCGAACCATGCATCGCGCGAGGTGCCCGTCTTGCCCGCCGCCGGCGACGAAAAGCCCATCTGCCGCGTCACGATACCGGTCCCCGAGTTCATCACGGCTTCCATCATGTTGGTCGTTAGGTACGCCACGCGCGGATCCAGCACCGGGTGCGTCTGCGCTGCAAAGTCCTGTAACGGGTCACCGTTCGCCGTGCGAATCGAGGCCAGCATCCACGGCTTGATGGCCGTGCCGTCATTCGCAAAGGCCGTGTACGCGCCGGCCATGTCCAGCGGCGTCGCGTCATACGCGCCCAGGGCCACCGCCGGGGTCGCGCGCGCATTCACGATGCCCGCATCCCGCGCCAGCGCCGCCACGTTGCCGAAGCCCACCATCTGCCCCAGTGCAATCGTTGCGTTGTTCAGCGACTCCTTGAGCGCATACTGCGCCGTCACCTGGTCCTGGTACTCGCCTTTGAAGTTGCGCGGCGTATAGCTCTGGCCACCGCTCGTTTCAAAGGTCTGTTGCTGGTCCGGCAGCAGCATCGCCGGCGTAAACACACCCGCCGCCCCGTTCGCGTCCGTCAGCTGCGTCCCCGCAAGCGACGAGTTGAACGCCGCCGCATACACAAACGGTTTGAAGATGGAGCCCGTCGGCCGATGCGACACCGCATGATTCAGCTGCGACTGGCCGTAGTTGCGCCCCCCAACGAGCGCCAGCACCTGCCCCGTGTGCGGATCCAGCGCTACCAGGGCCACCTGCGGGTACACCACCGGCTCGCCCGGCGTCTTCGCGTGCCTGCGGTCCACCAGCTCGTCCACATGCTTGATGCCCGCTTCCACGGCCGCGCTCGCCGCCGCCTGCAGCTGCGGGTCCAGCGACGTGTAGATTCGCAGCCCCTCCTGGTTCCAGTTGCTGTCGCCCAGCTTCGCCGCGATCTGGTCGCGCACCAGGTCGACAAAATACGGAGCCTGGTCCTGCTGTACGCTCACCGGTGCCAGCCGCAGCGGCGAGGCTTTCGCCTCTTCGCCCTGCTCCTTGCTGATCGCGCCTGTTTCCACCATCGCGTCCAGCACCGTGTTGCGTCGCTCCACCGCGTGCGCCGGGTGCCGCAGCGGGTTCAGCCGGCTCGGGCTCTGGATCATCCCGGCCAGCAGCGCGCACTCCTGCAGGTTCAGCTTCGATACATCCTTGCCGAAATACGTCTGCGCCGCCTCGCCGAAGCCGTTGATCGCAAACGACCCCGCCTGTCCCAGCGGAATCTCGTTCGCATACATCTGGAAGATCTGCTGCTTTGAGAACCGGCTTTCGAGGTGCCAGGTGATCAGGATCTCCAGCAGCTTGCGCCGGATATGCTTGACCGGCGTCAGAAAAAATCCGCGCGCCAGCTGCATTGTCAGCGTCGAGCCGCCCTCGGTGTAGTTGTGCCGGTGCAGCAGGTCGTTGCGCAACGCGCCCACCATGCGGATGTAATCCACCCCGCCATGCGAAAAGAAGCGGCGATCCTCGATCGACGTCACCGCCGGCATCAGGTACTGCGGCAGTTCGTCGTAGGTAATCAGCCGGCGCTTGGTCCGGTTCGCGTCCGACAACCCGGTAATCAGCAACGGCTCCAGCGCATAGCTCGCCAGCTGCTGCCCGCCGGCCGCGGTAATCTGCTCCACCTTGCCGTCGTCGAAGGTGATCGTCGCGTCCTCGGGCGCGTGAAAACTCTGCCGCCCGGGCCGCACCGTGATGCTGTTTTCATTCGCGGCGTAGCTGCCCATCGGCGAACGGCTGTCCTCGCTGTAGCCCGCCGCGCGCAGCTGTGCCGCGACCGTTCCGGCCGTCAGCCGCTGCCCCGTACGCACCTGCCGTGGCGCGGCATACACCTGTGCCGTGCTGGTGAACAAGGGTTTTTGAAGCCGCTGGTCCACGATCACGCCATACTTGTGGTAGTAAAAGCCAAACACCGTCGCGCCCACCAGCGCGATGACCGCCAGCGCGACCAGCACCGGCAGCAGCATGCGCCTTAAGCCCGAGCGCCGCCCGCCTGATTGGAACGATGAGATAGTACGAGGAACCGCAATTCGAATCGCCAAGGGGCGTACCGCCTTCTGCTCGTTACACAACTATGAATCCCGCGGCCGGCGGACCCGTTGCGCGTCGCCGTTTCACTTCAACGTCGCTGATCCAGATTCTCACGCGCGTCGAGTGTCTTCTCATGCCGTGCATTGTTCCTGGGCATTCTCGGAATCGGAGCGCTACCTCTTCGACGCGCTTCCATCACGACCGGCACTCGGGTCAGCCCCTCTTTTCGAACGAACGCCACGCCACGGTCCAGTGTTTCACCGGGCGGCCAACCGCTCCGCCATTTCTGCCAGCGGCACCTCGTCCACCGAACCCGCCGCCCGGTCCACCAGCTCCGCGATCCCTTCCGCCGCGCGCTTGCCGACATTCACCCGAAATGGAATCCCCACCAGGTCGGCATCCTTGAACTTCACCCCGGCGCGCTCATCGCGATCGTCCAGCAGCACGTCCACCCCGGCCGCATCCAGCTCCGCCGCCAGCCGCTCCCCGGCCTCCATCAGCGCTGTGTCCCGGACATTCGTTACCGTCACCACCACCTCAAACGGCGCAATCGCGCGCGGCAGGCTGAACCCGTTCGCCTCCGGCATCCCCGCCGCCGACTGCTCGATTGCCGCCGTCAGAATCCGCTCGATTCCGATGCCATACGAGCCCATGATCGGCGTCACTTCCTTGCCGTTGCGGTCCAGCACCCGCGCGCCCAGCGCTTCCGTGTACCGGCGGCCGAGTTTGAAAATATGCCCGATCTCCACCGCCTTGCCGATCCGCAGGGGAGCGCTCACCCCTTCGGGTGCATCCGGCGCGTCTTCGCCCTCCCTGGCCTCGCGAATATCGGCCAGCACCGTCCAGCCGAAATCCCGCCCCGGCGTCACATTGCGATAGTGATGGTCCAGCCGGTTCGCCCCACATACCAGGTTGCGCCGGCCTTCCAGCGCCCGGTCGACTACCACGATCAATCCGCCTTTCCCCGAATCAGAAGCAGGCTCAAGCCCAACCGGCCCCAGGTACCCCGCCGATCCCCCGAGCCACTGCGCGAGCTCGTCCCCGTTCATCGTCCGCAGCTCCGCGCCCCCGACCGCGCCCAGCAGCTTGGTCTCATTCACCTGGTGGTCGCCGCGCAAAAAAGCCGCCACCGGTCTCCACGTGCTTTTGCCCGCGTCTTTGTCGGAGTCCTTGCCTGCATTCTTGCCTGCGACCCCGCGAACCTCCGCCATATACGCCACGCACTTGATATCCTGCGAGGCCGCGATCCCGAAAAACGCCGCCACGTCCGCGATCGCCGCCTTGCCCGGCGTGTGCACCAACTCCGGCAACCCGTCCCCGGTCGGCTGAAGGTCCTCGACCGGCGCGAGCTTCGACGTCGCCTTTTCCAGGTTCGCCGCGTACCCCGTCACCTCCGAGCTCGCGATCAGGTCTTCCCCGGCGTCCGTATACACCATGAATTCCTGCGATTGCGAGCCGCCCATCGCGCCCGAGTCCGCGTCCACCGCCACGAATCGCAGCCCGCAGCGCTCGAAAATCCGTCGGTACGCCGCGTCATGCAGCTGGTATGACCGGTCCAGACCCTCCTCATCGATATCGAACGAGTAAGAGTCCTTCATCAGGAACTGCCGCACCCGCAGCAGCCCGGACTTGGGCCGCGGCTCATCGCGAAACTTCGTCTGGATCTGATACCAGATCTGCGGCAGCTGCTTGTAGCTCCGCAGCTCTTTCCTCGCGATGTCCGTCATGACCTCTTCATGCGTCATGCCCAGGCACAGCTCCGCCCCCTTGCGATCCTCCAGGCGAAACATGTTCTCGCCCATCGTCGTCCAGCGGCCGCTTTGCTGCCACAGGTCGGCCGGCAAAAGAGCCGGCAGCAAAAACTCCTGCCCGATGCGGTCCATCTCCTCCCGCACAATCGCGACAATCTTGCCGACGGACCGCTGCCCCAGGAACAGGTACGAGTAAATGCCCGCCCCCAGCTGGCGCACATACCCTGCCCGCAGCAAAAACTTGTGGCTCGCGACTTCCGCGTCCGAAGGCGCTTCGCGCAATGTAGGAAGAAACAGTTTGGACCAGCGATGCATAGGTGTGGAGCCTTTCACTTTTGGGGCGCACAGGGGCTTGGAGCCGCTGCACTCCGAATCTAAATGGCGCGTCAACCATCACAACTGACGCAGCAGGGGGCGCTACCAGACCCGCTTTACTCCAAAAGCATCCAGTTCGCGGTCATTGCTTAGGATAACCAGGTCTTCATGGATGGCTTGTGCGGCGAGAAGGCGATCAAACGGATCTTTGTGCGTTCCGGCAAAGGCACCGGCTGTCGTTCCGTGACGAATGGAAACCGGCAGCTCGATGTAATCCGCGATCAGCATTCGCGTTTCAAAAGTGCCGGCAACAAACTCATCGAGCTTGCCGATACGTGACTTCGTCGCAATCTCCCAGGCAGTCACCGCCGACACGAAAAAATCGTGACTTCTATCCTGAATCAGAGTCGCTGCCGTCCTTGAAAGTCTGCTTGAGTCCTGCGCTGCCCAGATAAAGGTATGCGTATCCAGCAGAAAGCGACTCAATCGCCTTCTCCGTTCCAAAGGCGAAGTTCATCCTCCGGTAAAGGATCGAAAAATTCAGGGCGGAGCTCCGGCCAATCTTTGGCAAAGCCCAGCCGTGGTTTATCAGGCACGTCCACACGCGAAATTTTTGCGATCTGCTTCCGGTTGCGACCCGAAGTGATTACAACCTCTTTACCTTGCGCTACCTCTGCCAGGAGCTTTGAAAAATGAGTTTTAGCTTCGTGCACTGAGTACTGCATGTATGCCTCCATAGAACTCACTTGGCTTGATTCAGATAAACGAGCAACAGCCCATAAATCAACCTGCCGATGCTACCAGACCCGCTGGACCCCGAATCCATCGAGTGCACGGTCGTTGCTCAGCAGGATCAAACCCTCAATGAGGCTTTGTGCCGCGATGAAGCGGTCGAAGGGATCCTTGTGCGGACCGTCGAGTTTGCCGGCCAGCAGACTGTGACGCATGCTCATGCCCAGTGCACGAAAGCCGGTCGACGCAATCCGCGCCTCAAATTGCTCAACAAAATGCCCCATTTCAGGCAGTTTGCCCAACCTGTACTTGGTTGCGATCTCCCAGGCCGATGCCGCGGAAACATAAACAGAGGCCGGGTCTGCCGCGATCCATGAGGCCACTTCATCTGAAAACTGGTCCCTTTCCTCAAGCGCCACCCAAATCAGGGCATGCGTATCGAGCAGGTATCTCAATCACCCTCTCCGTTCCAAAGACGTAATTCCTCCTCCGGAAGCGGATCCCAGAATCCTGCGGGAAGCGCGGCCGGCAAAATGTCTTTTGCGAACCCGAAAGGGCTTTTGTGCGTTTCCTCAATCCTCGCAATGCGGGCGATCCGCTTCCGCGCCTTGCCTGAAGTGATAATCACTTCTTCCCCTTGCGCGGCAGCCGCAAGCAGTTTGGACAGCTGAGTTTTTGCCTGGTGAACCGAGTATTCCATCCGCGCCCTCTTGTAGACTAACTTAGCTCATCTGTAAGGTGAAATCAAACCTTTAAACCAGCCCTACCCCCCAAAGCGCATGCAGGTGCAGCACCCCCTCCACTCCGCCATCGGCCCCTCGCACCACCAGCGACGTGATCCGGAAACGCTCCATCTCGCCCAGCGCGCGAGCCGCCAGCTCGTCCGGGCCGATCGTGTGCGGCTCCCGGTGCATCACCGCTTCCGCCGTCAAGCGCAGAGCTCCACCCCCATGCGCCACCAGCAGCCGCCGCAGGTCGCCGTCGCTCACCACCCCGAGTAGCCGGTCTCGCTCGTCCAGCACTACCGCCATCCCCAGACCCCCGCGCGACATCTCGTCCATCACCGCGCCCAGCAGCATCCCGGGGCTCACCCGCGGTACCCGCTCGCCGGTATGCATCAGCGCCCGCACCGGGGCCAGCTGCTTGCCCAGTCGTCCCCCCGGGTGCAGTCGCGCGAAATCCTCCGCCTGAAAGCCCTTGCGCAGCGACACCGCGATCGCCAGGGCGTCCCCGAGCGCCAGCATCGTCGTCGTCGAGGCCGTAGGGGCACAGGTTGCCGGCTCTCGAAAGCCGATCGAAGGTTGCGTCACCCCGCAGTCCAGCACCACGTCGCTCGCCCGCGCCAGCGTCGAGCCGAGGTCGCAGCAAAATGTGATCAGCGCATCCCCCACCCGCTTCAGCGTCACCAGCAGCCGCAGCAGCTCCTCGGTTTCGCCGCTCGCCGACAACGCCACCACCACGTCGCCCGCCTGCAACATGCCGATATCGCCGTGCACCGCCTCGGCCGGATGCAGAAACAACGCCGGCGTTCCGGTTGACGAAAGCGTCGCCGCGATCTTTCGCGCGATAATCCCGCTCTTGCCCATCCCCGTCACCACCACGCGCCCGCTCGCTTCCCCACAGCTCAGCAGGAGCCCGACCGCCTGCTCAAACGGCGCGGCCATGGCCCCATCCAGCCGGTCCGCCAGCGCCAAAAGAGCCGCGGCCTCCGTGCGCACCAGCTCCGACGCCATGCCTGTCTGTGTTGGCGATTCCATACCGAATCCATCAAAGCATCCGCCGCACCCCGGCGCAACCCGCCCTTCCTCTAAAATCAATCCAAGCAACACAGGGAGCCGCCTTGATCCGTCGCCTTTCCGTCATCGCACTGGTTCTCGCAGGTCTGGCCCTCGTGCTCTGGGCCGGCGTCTCCAACTACCGCGCCCGGCAGGCACAGAAAGCCGCCGCTGCCTCGACCGGACCCCAGCTCGTGCTCACCCCGGACGGCGGCATCAGCACGCCTGAGCAGGCCGAGACCGCCCCGCCCAGCCCCTTGCTCGGCAAGCCCGCGCCCAACTTCCAGCTCGTCGACACCGAGGGCCGCAAAGTCTCGCTCGCGAGCTACAAAGGCCGCCCCGTGCTGGTCAACTTTTGGGCCACCTGGTGCGGCCCCTGCAAGTACGAGATCCCCTGGCTCGCCGCCCTGCGCACGCAATACGCCGCGCAGGGTTTTGAAATCCTCGGCGTCTCCTCCGACGAGCTCGACCCGGCCGAAAAAGCGAAGTCCGACGAGCAAAAACACGCGATCGCCGTCGCAGCCCAAAAGCTCCGCATCAACTACCCCGTTCTGCTTGACGGCGAATCCATCGCCCGGCAGTACGGCGGCATCGACGCCCTCCCGCAGTCTTTCTACATCGACCGCTCGGGCAAAATCGTTGCCGTTATTACCGGTGCCGGTTCCAGGGATGAAGCCGAGGCCGACATCAAGAAAGCGATCGGCAGTGGCGCCTAGCTCCAGAATGTGCGCGTTGATGTGCGCGCTGACTGGTTTGTTGACGGGCGCGCTCGCACTCGCCGCCGGGGCTCTCGCCCAGCAACTGCCCTGGCAGAACGGCGCGCAGCAGGGAAGTGACCCTGTCGTCTACCAGTACCCCGAGCAAATCACGCTCGAGAGAGGCAAGCCGTCCGAGGTCGAGCTCCACTTCCGCATCCG
>CAXSBW010000073.1:0-5385 GCA_964235795.1 uncultured Acidobacteriaceae bacterium
AAAGGCCACACATAGACCATCTCGGCACCATACAGCAACAGGAGAATTGCGTTAAATGCTCAAGCCCGGCCTCGGCTCAGATACTCTCATCTGCTGTGAAAACGCTCCAGCTTGTCCGGCAGAAAAAGGCCCGCGCTCAGGCGCGGGCCTTTTGCAGTGCAGGCAAGTCTAGTGCGCCGGGTTGATGACCGGGTGATTGCCGTGCGCGGTCGCCGCCACACAACGCGTGAGCCCCGTCGTGCCGTAGTACACGCCCAGCGTTGCTGATAACGTCCCCGTGTTCGGATCCAGGATGAACCCGCTCACATCATTCCCCAGGAAGTCGGCGGTGTACACAAATCGTCCCAGCGCCGGTTCCACGATCACGCAGCCCGGCTGAGCCTGCGTCTGAGCAGCGCCGGTCGTGGTTTGCGCGGCGGAGGACAGAGGCGTCAGGGCGCCGGTGGCTTGATTGATCGTATAGCCGGAAACACTGCCGCCGGCCCGGTTCGCCACATACACGTAGTTGCCGCGCGGGTCCACCGTGATGCCGTCCGGCGCCACGCCGGTGGGCGGCGGGTTCGTCACCACGGATTTGAGCGCGCCCGTGTTCAGGACCTGGTAGCCGATGACCTGGTTCTGCGAGCTGTCCGTGACGTAAAGGAACGGAGTCGCCGGCAGGGTGCCCGCGTTCGGTGGTCCGCTGGGGACACTCGCAATGGCCGAGGGAGTTGTGCCCGCGCAGAATGGGGTGCCCGCGACCGGCGTCAGGGTACCGGCCGGCAGGGCAGTCAGCCCGGTCAGGGCCGCGCCGTCGACCGTGTAGCCTTCCACGCCGCCCTGGCCCGGGGCGCAACTGCCGGTGCCTGTGCCTGTCTGGTTGGCGCCCAGGGTGTCTGTCACGTACACGTGCAGGCCGTCCCCGGTGATGTTGACCGCCGTGGGATTGACCCCAACCGGCAGGAAGCTGGCCGCGGTCGCGTTCACGGTCTGCGTCACCGGCGAGCCGCCCAGCGCGCCGTTCGCCGGGATGTTGTAGACCAGCAGGGCTCCGCCCGGTCCGGCGTTGGACATGCTGAAGTTCGGCTGAAACTGCTCCACCAGGGCCAGCAAGGTTCCCAGCAGCTTGCCGCTGTTGTCATAGTAGGAGTGCACGGCCAGCGCGACCGGCTGCGAGCCCGTCGGGTTGACTGTGTGCTGCCCATACAGCTTCGCATCCGTGCCGATGCCGAACTGGATAATGGTGTTGTCGATCCCGTTCGCGACATACAGGTTGCTGCCCGGGTAGTCGATCGCCAACGACACCGGGTCGCGGCCCGCGTTGTAGGGCGAGTCCGGAATCTGCGTCAGCGCGCCCGATTGCGAATCCACCCGGTACACGTTGATCTGCCCCGGGTCGTTCTTCGACGAAGTGGCGTACAGGTAGTCCACCGTGTTGCTGGTTCCGCAGGAAACGAGCCCGGCACCCACGCCGGCCGAGGCCGCTGCCGCCAGAACTCCGCTTCTCCATTGCTTCAACTTCATCGAAAAATCCTTATGCTCCTGTGAGAACCGCACACGGCGGTGGAGCTGTTGGGTCGGTTGTTGGATTCCGAGGGCGAGCCCCAAGGCTTGAACTTCGGCCCGGCCTGAAACAATCAGGCCGGGCCGGAGTTAGAACGTGCTCGAGATCACCACACACCAGGACGGCGTGCCCACGGTCGGGAATGTGCCGGCCTTGTTCAGTGGACGCAGAATGCCGGTGTTGGGGTCGATCTTGCGGCCCGTGATGCTGTTATCGAGCGAACCGGCCACGTAGATGTACTGGTTCGTCGGGTCTTCCAGGATGCAGACCGGGCCCGAAACAATGCCCGTGTACGGGGAGCCCTGGGTATTCGCGTCGAGATAGCCGTTGCCCTGGTCAACCGTGTAGCCGCCCAGCGAAGAAAAGGCATTCTGCGTGCCCGCGGCCGGCCCCGAGTTGATCACGTACAGGTACCTGCCCGTCTGATCGGTCAGCGACTGCACCGGCTGAGTGCCCGCTGCCGCTCCACCGGTATTGTTGCTGTTCACGGCGTTGTTGTAGGGCGATCCGGCGATGGGTACCAGCGCTCCGCTCGTGCCGACCGTGTATAGGTAGATCAGGTTGCTCGTACCGTCGAGCAGGTATATGTACCGGCCCGCGCCATCGCCCGTGATCGCGACGATGTTGCTTGAGTTGTTGCTGGTAATCCGCTGCACGGCGGTCTGGGTCGTCGTGAGCTGCCCTGTTGCCGCAGCCACGGCCAAAACATTCACCGTTTGTACGTCATTGTTGTTCGGGGAGCCTGCATCCATCGTGAACAGGTACTGACCGGCCAGCCGGAAGTCCACCGGGTTGCAGCCGACCGGGAAATAAGTCAGCGAACGATTCTGCTGGTTGATCTGCGGTTGTAACCGTCCGGTCGAGCCGTCGATGTTGAACAAGGTGATCGAGCCGACCGGGTGGAAGATGGTCGGATCCTTGGGATCCTGGCAGGGATAAGTCGCCGAAGCGCCTACCTGCGACACGGGGGCTACGGTGCCGCCCGGTACGCTCGGCATACCCGGTACCGCCACCGCACCCACATTCGCATACTGGTCCAGCACCCAAAGGTGGCTCCCCGTGGAATCGAGGATCAGCCGCTGCGAGCCGAAACCCTGGCTTGCATACTGCAGCTGGGGCGTCAGCTGGCCGTAGCCGCCGATCGAAAACAGCTGGATGCTCGAGCTGGCGTACCCGCCCGTTACCGCCCCGTTCGCGTTGGTCTGCGGCGTCCCCTGGTTCAGCACATACACGAACCGGTTCTGCACGGTCACCATCCTCACCGGGTTCAAGCCGCCGGAGGTGATCGGAGACCCCGTAATCGGGGTCAGCACGCCGTTGTTGTTGTCCTCTTTGAATTCGCTGATCTGCCCGCCCGGCTGCCCGTTGTTGGTTGTGCCCACAACGTAGATGTAGCCGACTGTGTGGTCGTTGGTGCAGGAGGTAAGGCCGAGAGAGAGGCCCGCGGACCCGGCGAGCAGCAGCAGGGTGCGGCCAAAAGTGCGAAACGTCATGCGCTTCCTTCATGCCCGCGCATCCTGTGCGCAGGCAACAATGTTGGTGAGACTCGCGTCTCAGCCCAATTGTAACCGCGCAGGCCGTTCAGGGTCCGCGCGAACATGGTTCATCTCAAGGCAAGGGAAAAGGCCGGCGCGCAGCCGGCCTTTCTCGGCATCTTGAACCGGCCTCGCTTTTGTTTCGCAAGGGCCGGTTTCCTTATGAGCTTACCAGACGTGGCAGGCATCGGCCGGCATCATGGGCTGGCCCACGTGGCAGCCGAATGCCTTGCCGAACTGCTCGAAGTTCTGCACCGTGCCGTTGGTGCGGAACTCGCCCGGCGAGTGCGGGTCGGTTTTCGCCGCCACACGCTCCGCCGCGTCCGTGATGTTGGAGCACCAGACCTGCGCAAACGCGATAAAGAAGCGCTGGTCCGGTGTGTAGCCGTCGATCTTTCTCGTTCGATCCGCCACAGGCTGCTCCGCCATCGCCTTTTGCAGGGCCGCGTAGGCGATCCGGATGCCGCCGTTGTCCGCCGTGTTCTCGCCCAGCGTCAGCTTGCCGTTCAGCTTCTGCCCCGGCACCGGCTCAAAGCTGCCGTATTCCTTCACCTCGCAGTCGGTCCGCTGGGTGAACTTCGCTTTGTCTTCTGCCGTGAACCACTCGCGCACATTGCCCTGCGGGTCGTACTTTGAGCCTTCGTCGTCAAAACCGTGGGTCATTTCATGGCCGATCACCACGCCGATGCCGCCATAGTTCACCGCCGGATCGATCGACTCTGAAAAGAACGGCGGCTGCAAAATGCCCGCGGGAAAATTGATGTCGTTCAGCGGCGGGTTGTAGTACGCGTTGACGGTCGGCGGCGTCATGCCCCACTCTTTCTCGTTGACCGGCTTGCCGATATGGCTCAACTGGTAATCGTAGTTGAACGTTTGTGCGGCGTGGAGGTCGGCGACAAAGTCGCTCGGCGTCACCGGGACGGCCGAATAATCGCGCCACTGGTCCGGGTAGCCGATCTTGTCGCGAAAGGTCGCGAGCTTTTTCAGCGCTTCCCCCTTGGTCGCGTCCGACATCCAGGGCAGCTGCTTGATGTCTTCGCCCAGCGCCAGCTTCAGATTGCCGACCAGCTTTTCCATGCTGCGCTTGTCCTCGGGCGGAAAGTTCTGCCGCACCCAGTCCTGACCCACGGCCTCGCCGAACTGCCGGTCGGTCAGCGCGGTGCAGCGCTTCCATCGTGCCCGCTGCTGCGCCTGCCCGGTCAGTGTTTTTCCGAAAAAGCCGAAGCTCGCGTCGTCAAACGGCTTGGACAAGTAGGGCGCCATCTCGTTGACCGCGTGGAAGCGTAGGTAGCTCTTGAGCGCCGGCAGCGGCTGGTCGCCGATGACAGCGGCCATCGTCTTCAGGTAATCGGGCTGCGATACGTTCACGGTGGTAAATGCCGGCGGCTTGACGCCAGCGAAAAATGCGTTCCAGCCGAAGTCCGGCGTCAATTGCTTCAGCTCGGAGGCTGCCATCGGGTGGTACACCTTGTCGGGGTCGCGCAGGTCCACCCGCGCCATCGATCCTTTGGCCAGTGCCGTTTCGATCGCAACGACCTGCCCGGCCTCGGTTTCGGCGGTCGGCGCGTCGTCGCCGATCAGCTTGAAGATCGTGACAAGGTAGTCGTGATACTGCGTCCGTATCTTGGTCGAGCGATCGTCCGTGGACAGGTAGTAGTCGCGATCCGGCAGTGTCAGGCCGCCCTGAAACACAGCCGCGATCTGCTTCGACGAGTCCTTCTCGTCCTGCTCCACGCCGAAGCGGAAGAAGCCGTCGCCCAGGTACTGCCGGTTGCCCAGAAACGCCGCGATGCCGTTCTTGTCGGCAATGGCATCGATCGCACGGAGACTCGGCTCGACCGGCTTCGCGCCGAGCGTGTTCGCCTGGTCCACGTTCATGCAGGCCGCGAAAAAGGTCCCGTACTGCTTCTGCATCGGGCTTTTCGGAGCATCGGCGGCGGCCTTGAGCTCGGTGTACAGCAGGTAGTTGTTGCGCTCGCCCAGCTGGTTAAAGGTTCCCCAGCGCGCCTGGTCGCCAGGGATGGGGTTGTTTCGGCGCCAGCCGCCACACGCGTACTGGTAGAAGTCCGTGCACGGGTCGGCGGTTTTATCGAGCGAAGTGGTGTCGAACGAGCGGGGCGCCTTGGGAGCGGTGGGCGCGGCGTCGGTCGTGTCGGGTGCGACGACCAGGGCAGGCTGCTGGGCCGCCAGTGGCAAACCCGCAAGCAGGAGCGCGGCTGCCGGGACAAATCGGGGTAAACGCATGGAGCTCCTTGGGAAACGAAAAGGCCGCGCACGGCTGATGCTCCCCAAAATACCATGGGTTAC
>CAXSBW010000073.1:5485-15065 GCA_964235795.1 uncultured Acidobacteriaceae bacterium
TCACCACACATGGCAGCTGTTTGCCGGCATCATCGGCTGGCCTACGTGGCAGCCGAAGGCCCGGCCGAACTCCGGGAAGTTCTGCACCACGCCGTTCGCGCGGAACTGGCCCGGTGAGTGCGGGTCGGCCTTGAGTAGCTGGAGCTCCAGCTCGGGTGAGCGGTTCTCGCACCATACCTGAGCAAATGCCAGGAAGAAGCGCTGATCCGGCGTGTAGCCGTCGATCTTTTTGCCCCGCTCATTCGCCGACTCCCCTGCGGTGGCCTTCTTAAGAGCCGCATAGGCAATGCGGATGCCGCCATTGTCCGCCGTGTTCTCACCCAGCGTCAGCTTGCCATTCAGCTTTTGCCCCGGCAGCGGCTCAAACGAGCCGTACTCCTTCACCTCGCAGTCCGTTTTCGCGTCGAATTTTGCGCGGTCTTCCGCCGTGAACCAGTTGCGCTTGTTGCCAGTTCCGTCAAAGCGCGAGCCTTCGTCATCGAAGCCATGCGTCATTTCGTGCCCGATCACCACCCCGATCGCGCCATAGTTCACCGCCGGGTCCATGCCCAGCTGGAAAAACGGCGGCTGCAGGATCCCGGCCGGAAAGTTGATGTCGTTCATCGAGCCGTTGTAGTAGGCATTGACCGTCGGCGGCGTCATGCCCCACTCGCTCTCGTCCACCGGCTTGCCGATGTGTTCAAGGTCGAACCGGTAGTTGAACACCGAGGCCCGGTGCGAGTCGCCGAACCAGTCGCCCTTTTCCACCTGGATCCCCGCGTAGTCGCGCCATTTCGACGGGTAGCCGATCTTTTGCCGGAACAGGCTCAGCTTGGCTTCGGCCTCTTTCTTGGTCGGGTCCGACATCCACGGCAGCCCGGCGATGTCTTCTTTCAGCGCGACTTCCAGGTTCGCGACCAGCTGCTCCATCGTCTGCTTGGCCTCGGGCGGAAAGTTCTCCCGCACCCAGTCCTGCCCCACGGCCTCGCCCAGGGCCCCGTCGGTGCGCGCGCTGCAACGCTTCCAGCGCGCCTGCTGTTGCGCCTGCCCGTCCAGCACCGTGCCGTGAAAGGCGAAGTGCGCGTCGTCAAATGGGGCGGCCAGCCGTGTGGCCGAGCCGTCCACCGTCTGGAAACGCAGGTAATTTTTGAGCGCCGGCAAGGACTCCGTGTCGATCAGCGTGTTCATTGCCTTGAAGAACTCCGGCTGCGCGACATTCAATCGGGTAAACGCGGGCGCGTTGATCGCCTGGAACAGCGCCGTCCATGCGAACGACGGCGTCAGCGCCTCCAGCTCCGTCACCGCCATCGGGTGATAGATATTGTCCGGATCGCGCATCTGCTCGCGCGGCATGCTCGCTTTTGCAAACGCGGTTTCAATCCGCAGCACATCGTCCGCGGTCTTTTGAGCCGCCTCCGGGCCCTCGCCGGTCAGCTTCATCAACTGCACGATGTAGTCGCGGTATTTGCCCCGCAGGGTTTTTATCCCGACGTCTTCGCTCAGGTAATAGTCGCGGTCCGGCAGCGTCAGCCCGCCCTGGTACACCGCGGCGATGTAATGGCTTGAGTCCTTCTGGTCCGGCTCATCGCCCAGTCCGGTAAAGCCGGTGATATCGAGTCGCATATCGCCCAGCAGCGCTGCAATCTCCCCCTTGCTTTTGAGCGCGGCAATCGCGTCCAGCGTCGGCTGCAAGGGCTTTGCGCCCCTGGCGTCGATCGCGGCGGTATCCATGCAGGCCGCAAAATACGCGCCGTACTGCTTCTGAAGCGGTGTTTTCGGGCTGTCGGCCGCCGCTTTCAACTCCCGGTAGAGCAGGTACTGGTTGCGTTGCTCCAGGATGGAGAAGCTGCCCCACGACGCCTGGTCCGACGGGATGGGGTTGTTCTTTTTCCAGTTGCCGCAGGCGTACTGATAAAAGTTGGTGCAAGGGTCTGCTGTTTTGTCCAGCGAGGCCAGATCAAAGCTGTGCAGCGCTTTGGGCGGCGCGGGCGCGGCCTCTTTCGTTGTGTCGGCGACAAAGCTCTGGCCGAGGGCGGCATGGGCCATCAGCAGCAGGGGAAGCACAGGGAAAATGCGGAACAAGCGCGGCATGGGCATTCGGGGAACTCTCCGTCACAAGGAACCTGCAACGGAATCAACCTAACACTGCCGCCTGGAAATCCCCAGCGAAACCTTTAAAAAATCTTGACGTGAAAGGTCAGGTACGTCTTCGGGTTTTCGCGGATTGCGGTCACCAGGTGGTTTGCATTGGCTACCATGTCGTCGGCGTGGTTATAGAGCGAGGGATTTCTGACTAGCTGCCCCAGCGTCCCTTCGCCATTGTCGGCTCGCGATAGGATCGAGTCGAGCCGCGTCACCGTGTCGTTCAGCTTCGCCGCGAACTGCGGATCCTTAGCGATCATGCCCAATCCGCCTTTGCCTGCATTGATATCCGCCAGCAGGCTGTTCAGGCTTGCGGTCGACTGCTGGATATTGTTGTAGAGCGTCGGGTCCTTGATCAGCTTGCCCATTGAGCCTTGCCCTGAATCAATCTGTTGCGAGATCGAGTCCAGGTGCGCAATCGTTTCGTTCGCGTGGGTGTACAGGGAATCGTCCTTCAGCAGCTTGCCCAGGGTGCCCTTGCCGCTTGAAAGCCCGTTCGCAATGCCCTGCAGCTCGTTCACCGCGGTAATCGCATGGTTGTACAGGTCGGGATTGTTGATGAGTTGCCCAATCGACCCGCGGCCTGTGTTGAGTGAGTCCACCAGGCTGTCGAGCTTGGCCAGGATGGTATTGACCTGCTCGATCGTGCCCTGGCTCGACTTGATCACGTCCGTCAGCGAAGGGGTTTCGTTGGTCGGCAGCTCGCCGTTATCGGCAATGGCCGGCTTTTGCGCCGAAGTGCTGTTGATACTCACGACCGTATCGCCCAGCACCCCGATCGTTTCCAGGCTTGCCTGCGAATCCTGGTGAATGTTGGCCGCGTACTTGCTGGGGATCTTCATGACGACTTCCACTGGCGTCAGTTTGCGCTCCGGCACAATGCGGATCGACTTGACCGACCCGATCGCGACTCCTTCCAGGTCGACCGGTCCGCCTACTTTCAAGCCCGACGAGTTTTCAAAGTACGAGCGCACCGTGAGCTTCTTGGCAAATACACCGCCCGAGCTGCCCGTCATCAAAAATACCAGCGCGGTGAGCGCCACCAGTGCGGCAAACACCAGCACGCCTACCTTGAGTTGCGACCAATGCACTTCCTGCTGACTCGGCACTCAGAACCCTCATGGACGCCGTTGAAACGGCGCTTCCCCGAAACTTTTACCGCTTCGCTCCCGCGGTGCCATCCGGTTTGGATGAGCGCCGGGAGCCGGACGTTGCAGCCGCGATTGCGAACTACCGGCTGCCCTCGGCACCTTCGAGCACCACGACCGCCATCGCCGTGCCCTCCGTATGGGTCAGCGACAGGGAAACACGAACCACACCCAGGTGCCGTGCCAGCTCTCCCGCGCGCCCATGCAGCCACAGGGTCGGCGCCTCGCCCGGGGCGCGAGATACCTCCAGGTCCTGCCATCCCACACCCCGGCTGATACCTGTGCCCAGAGCCTTGGCCCCGGCCTCCTTGGCCGCGAACCGGGCTGCCAGGTTCTGCTCGCCGTGGCGCTTCGCCGCGCAGTAACGACGCTCTTCTTCGGTAAAGACCCTGTGGAGAAAGCGGTCGCCAAAGCGTGCCACGCTTTCGCGAATTCGCCCCACTTCCACCAGATCCGTCCCCAGTCCAATCACCATGGCTGGCACGATGCTACCGCACGCACCACCCCTCGGTGTCTCTTTCCAAGGCACCGGGGTGACCAAAAGCATCCCAAAGTGACACTTGAAAGCACAGGAATATTTACAGATCACCCTCCCGAAAGCGCTTCGGCGGACGATGAACGGAACATGACCGATCACCGGCGCAGCACAAAGCAGGCAGAAATCTCCAAGCAGTATGAACCGACAGACTGGAACCTGATGATGGTCGCAACGACCTCCGCGACACCCGCCACGCTGCTCGGCGGCCTGGGCAGCGCCGTAATCGCGTGCGGCGGATGGGTGCTGACCCGCGGAGCGGTCTCCGATCGCTGCGCCGACATCGATTTTGAGTTCCCGCGCACGCACGCGATCGAAATTTACGCACTGCTGGTCGGCTCCGGGGTGGAACTGAGCCTCGAAGCGCACCAGGCACTCACCGAACTCTGCCAGTGCACCCGCTATGTCGGCGAAGCGGAGCGGCAAAGCTCAGCGCGCATTCACCTATCGCTCTACGAGGCCGAGGGCGGCGAAGCCTTTCTGGGGAGCTCCGGCGAGGGCATGCGCGAGGCCGCCTGAGTCCGGCGCGTCCCTGCATGGAACGAAGTACGCACCCCTCAAGCTTGAGAAATACCGGGACCTGCCTGACGCCTGGGAACTGGGTGCAGGTGTGGACACGCTTTCGAGGACAGCAAGCGCGGCGGACAGCTATCCGGCACTGACCAGCCCGTATCGCCGCTGCCAAGTCTCGCGCAGCGAAGTCCATACCGTGGCCTTCTCTGCTTCCGACGCCTCCGCGTCCGGCTCCGACACAAACCGCCGGGCTTCGGCCTTGGCCTGCTCCAGCAGCGCCCGGTCGCGAATCAGCGACGCTACCCGGAAATCCGGCAGCCCCGATTGCCGCGTCCCGAAAAACTCACCCGGCCCACGCAACTCCAAATCCAGCTCCGCCAGTTCAAACCCGTCCTGCGTCCGCACCATCGCTTCCAGCCGCTCCGCCGCCACCTCCGACACCCGCCCGCCTGTCATCAGGATGCAGCAGGATTTGGCTCGCCCGCGGCCCACGCGCCCGCGCAACTGGTGCATCTGTGCCAGCCCGAATCGCTCCGCATGCTCGATCACCATGGTGGTCGCGTTCGGTACGTCCACCCCCACCTCGATCACGGTCGTCGCCACCAGCACGTCGATCTCGCCGCGCGCGAACCGCCGCATCGTCACTTCCTTGTCGTCCGGCGAAAGCCGGCCATGCAGCAGCCCCAGGCGCAGGCCGTGTAGCGGCCCATGCCGCAGCTCCTCATACATCTCGGTCGCGGACTTCAGGTTGCTCTTGCCCTCCGCAGCGGGGCTTTCAGCGGCAGCGACAGCCCCGCCGGCAAACAGCGTCGCCTGCTTGCCTTTCCTCGCGGCTCGCTTCACGGCCGGCTTTGTTGCCGTATCCGGTTCAGGCGAAAAGTCCAGCTCCGGCTGGTCGGTTTTTGGCCCTTCGATCACCGGGTACACCACATACGCCTGGTGTCCGCGCCCTACCTCCCGTCGCACAAACTCCCAAACCTCGTCCGCGCGTTCATCGCTCACCTGCCGCGTTGCAATCGGTGTGCGGCCCGGCGGCAGCTCATCGAGCACGCTCACCTCCAGGTCGCCATACACCGTCAACGCCAGCGTGCGGGGAATCGGCGTCGCGGTCATCGCGAGCAAATCCGGCTCCGCCGCGCCCGGCTTCTTCATCAGCCGAAAGCGCTGCAACACGCCGAACCGGTGCTGCTCGTCCACGACGACCAAGCCCAGCTTTGCAAAATCGACCTTGTCTTCAATCAACGCATGCGTCCCGATGACCAGCTCCGCGTCGCCATTTGCGATGCGCTGCCGGTTCCAGCGCTTTTGCGCCACGTCGAGCGAGCCCGTCAGCAGCACCACCCGGTAGTGCCGCCCGCTCTTCTCACCGGCCCGCTCCAGCAGCTTGCGGGCGGCCAGGTAGTGCTGCGTCGCCAGGATCTCGGTCGGCGCCATCAAGGCCGCCTGGTAGCCGTTTTCAATCGCGATCAGCATTGCCTGTACCGCGACGATGGTCTTGCCCGAGCCCACGTCACCCTGCAGCAGGCGACGCATCGGTGCGGGTTTCCGCATATCGTCCACGATCTCGACCAGCGACTTTTTCTGCGCCGCGGTGGGGTGAAACGGCAACACGTTCCGCAAAGCCTTGCGCACCGCGTCGTCCGTCACAAACGGGATGCCGGTCTGCTCGCGGGCCTTGCGCCGCTTCAGCTCCAGGCCCAGCTCCAGGAAGAAAAGTTCTTCAAAAATGAGCCGCTGCTGCGCCGGCGCGCGTGCGCTGGTCAGCATGCTCATGGGTGTGCCTGCCGGAGGGAAGTGCACCTCGTTCAAAGCCCGTGCGCGCCCCGGCAGCGCCAGTCGCTCCAGCATCTTCGCCGGTAACGTCTCGGGTACGCGCTCGCCCAGCTCGTTCAACACGCCGTGCATCACCCGGCGCAGCCAGCGGGTATGCAGGCGGTTGCCGCCCAGCGACTCATAGATGGGCGTAATCCGGCCCACCTCCAGCAGCTCCCCCTCGCCTCCCGTCGCGCCATTTTCCAGAGGGCTTTGCGGCAGGTCGGGCAAGGCTTCCACCTGCGGCTGGATCATCTTGTAGCCGTGCCCTGACCGCGACGCTTCGACCTTGCCGTAGGCCACCACCAGCTGCCCGGGCTTGAACTTGTCTTTCAGGTAGCCGCCGCGAAACCACACGCACTTCAGCGTTTGCAGGTTCTGCCCGACGGTCAGCTCAAAGATCGGGATCCGCGTGGTCTGCAGCAGCACACTGCCCCGCACCTCGCCGATCACCGACGCCATCTCGCCCGCGCGCAACTGCGAAAACAGGACGGGGTGCAGGCGGTCCTCGTAGCGAAAAGGCAGCCGATGCAGCAGGTCTTCGACCGTCAGAATGCCTTTAGCCTTGAGCGACTCCGCAATGCGGGGACCGATGCCCTTGACGTACTGCAGCGAGGTCTGGAGAGACAAGGAAGACGGCGGGGGCATGCAGATCCCATCGTATCGCAGGGCTTTCTTTTGAACTCAAGCCTCCGCAAACCGAGCCCGCAAAGCATGCAGCTGTTCTGTGGAGATAAAGCCCTCTGGCGGCCTCATTCCTGGACGCAGCATCAGTAAGTCTGTTTCTCCCGGGCGGGCGCCGGCAGTGCGGGTAAACAGGCTGGTCTGCGAGCGAAGAGGCGTTTCCGCGCGCGCAAACTGGTTGTGTTGCGGCCAAAGCTCCGCAAGCAATTCCTGCGTCGTGGCACAGGTAAACGCGCGGCTGTCTGTGCGTACATACACGGCGGCGTCCGCATGCAGCAAGCGCCGCGCAGCCGTAAATACTTCTCGGAGCATCGCCGCATAACTCACCCGGTTGCTGTAGCGCTCTGTGATCCCGTACGTCGGCAGAGCTCCTTCACCCAGCATCCACAGACGAATCCAGTTGTCGACCCGGTAGTGAGTCACGCCGCAGTAAGGCGGCGAGGTCAGCAGGAAGGAAAATCGCCGCCGGCTCGCGGGCAGCACGACACGCGCATCGTTCAGCCTGATCTCCGCGCACGCGCCCTCGGGAACTCCAAACCGATAACGCCAGGCGGCCCGCTCCTGAAAATACGCAACCGGGTCGAGGTCGGGCGGCCGGTGTCCCCGCTCGGACCACCAGCGCACCGCATAATCCGGTGCCATGCTCTTGCTTTGGCGCATGCCGTTGCTTACCCCATTGCCTGGCTTGGCATGCAGGTGCACAAGGATCAGCGCCATCAGGGTGCGGTCCAGGCGGCTCGTTCGCCAGTCGAGCTCCCGGCGTGCCGCATTTAAAAATGCGAGTACGCGCGGTGCCCACGCCAGCTGTTGAAATGCATTCGCGGGCTCCCGGTCTTCCGGTCGCACCGTGGCACCTATCTCGTCGACGCGCTGCAGCACCCGGCTGAGTTCCGGTTCGGGATCGGTCTTTGCGGCGGCAAACACATACGCCACCGCATTGCAGTCGATGCCGAGCGAAGCCCGGCCAGTCACCCGCGCCACATAGGGAGTTGTGCCGCGTCCGCAGAACGGGTCGAGCACCGCGCCGCCCGGCGGGCACAGTGCTTCCACCGTGCGCCTGGCGAACGGTACCGGGAACATCGCATAGTACGGCTCCAGCGTCGACCAGCGCCCCGGCGCGCTTGACGGCGGCCACGCCCATCGCATGCCTGCACCCGCCTTGCTCACCGGGTGCCGCCGTCGGCGAACAAGCTGCGGATCATGTCGGCACCGCGCCGCAGCGGGATCGCCGCATGCGCGTGGGCGCGTATCAACGGAACAAAACCGTCGCGGTAAAGATAGGTCCCCAGGTGATCAAGTACCTGGAGCACATCGCCGAGCCGGGGATAACACGCGAGATCGCAGCGCCGGAAGTCCTGGCTCGCTTCGTTCGTCATGGCCGTCGTAAACACAGCATGTTCGCCCGTGACCGTCTTGTAAAACACAGTTCTGCCAAGATACGTGTCCTGCCCATGCGGCTTGCTGCCCGGTGGTCGCAGCGTGATGTTCCGGTTGATGTACTCGGCATCCAGCGCAAAGGCAGTGCCATGCGGATACACGCTTCGTGGGCCCGACTCCGGCGAGTGATCCAGCATCTCGAAATGCTCGGCAAAGACTCCGCCTTTGTGGTAGCCGAACACCGCGGGTTCAAAGCCATGATGCCGGCAAAGCTCGGCAATGCGCACCAGCTCTCGCCGCAGATACGGCGTCAGCCACGCCGGGTGTCCGAACAAAGCCAGCGGCCCATCCAGCAGAAATACATTGTCCCGCAGGTAGCGCAGCCCGTCCGCGTCGCGCGCAAAGTAGCGCAAAATGTTAATGAGTGAGATCACCTCGAGCACATGCCGTACCTCGCCATGCGCTTCGCCGTTGGTTGAAACCTCGCTGAACCGTTCTGCAAAACGCAACGCGTCGGTTTCCCACAGCGGGGCGGCTCGCTCGCATGGGCACTTGTAGGCACCGGTACCGGGGCACAGTGGTTCGGCGCAGTCTTCGACCGGGCAGCCCGGCGCGCGCGCCGGGGCGTGCGGGCCGCCGACGACGGCGCGTATGGTTTCGAGCAGCGTTTCGTGGCTGCTGTCGATTCGTCCGTTGAAAGCCTCAAACACGCTTTCTCGAAAGAACCGCCGTGGGGTATCGCCTTCCACGTTGGGCCGGTCGATGTTGGCTCCGGGCAGCACCCAGTCGAACGGCTTCGCGTTTTCCATGTCGTAGAAAACGCGCGGGCTCGGGATCTCTTCCTTTTGCGCTGCTTCCAGCTTTTGCAGGTCAAGACTCACGACGGAAATCTTGAGCAGCGTGGCTTCAGCAACAGGAAAGCCATTGCGCACCGTTTCGCTCAGGTGCGAGCCGTCGACGGCAATCACGCGCGTCGGCAGCCAAGGTCTCCGCTGCATCGTGAGGATGTGCGGCGCTGCCGGAGCAGCCGATGTCCGTGCGCGAATCCGGCCCTGGAACTCGCGAAACGCCGCGCTCTGCTCGAGCGACAGCAGGCTTTCGCCCGTCGCGTACTCGCCCTCAAACGGCACGGTCTGCCTTGTCGGCCGAGAACCTGTGCACCTGCACCGGAACTGTGTAGGGATTCGACAACGTACGCATGCGTAGAAAACCCGGTTCCGATACTGTCAGGATCTGCTGCGCAAAATACTCAAAATCGTAATACTTCTTCAACTCTCGCAGCTCGTCTGCATTGTTCAAATGCGCTACAAACCAGTTGTCAGTGTTCTTCAGGATGTTAGCTTGGATCGAGCTCGGCTCCTGCGTGGCATATAAGAGGCCGATGCGGAAC
>CAXSBW010000074.1:0-15043 GCA_964235795.1 uncultured Acidobacteriaceae bacterium
TGGGCGCGGCGCGCGCGGAGCTGGAAGAGGAGATTGAGGAAGAGGTCGGGCACTCACCTGCCCTGCGGCGGGAGGAGCAGGCGCTGCTGGATTTGTTGCAGCGGCGGCTGGAGAAAGCAAAGGCTGACCTGTAGATTATGGGGGATACAGATGTCGTTGGTGTCTGGACCTGAGGTAATGCAATGGATCCATCAATACCTTCACCGCTTAAAGCAGTCATCGGGGATATCTTTTCTGATTTGTATTCACATTCAGACATAGATGCGCGCTTCTACGAAGCTAATTTTCCGGGACAACCGCCCGAGGGTCTAAACAAGAAGTCCAAGTGCCATACTTGGTTAACTCGCGCAGATAAAGCAGATGTAAACGCTTTGAAGCTCTTAGGAACTTTGCTACGCGATGTGATGGAGCGAGTTCCCGGTACTGGCTGGAGGGGAGACACTTTAGAATCTCACCGTTCTACCATAAACGCTCAGCTCGAAAAACTTGGACTCACCTACCACTTAGGCGGGCATATCGTTCAGTTAGGCCTCAAGATCGCGTCACCTACACTCGCGGCCTTTATCAAGAACGGCGACTTGAAGGGTGTAGAACAGGAGTTCGTTCGTATAGCCAATAATATCGATTCCGATCCGGCGGCAGCCGTAACTGCTTCTTGTGCCTTGCTGGAATCACTCTTCGAGACCTACATCGTAGACGAACAACTCGAACCTCCAAGTGATAGGAGTGTGCTCCCATTGTGGAAAGTTGTCAGGAACCATTTACAGTTGGATCCGTCTGGTGTATCGAACGAGAACCTGCGAAAGATCCTGAGCGGTCTGGCTTCTATTGTTGATGGGCTTGCAGCACTACGCACGAAGCAGGGATCCGCACATGGACGTGATAGCAGAAATGCTTATCGTTTGGAACCCCGACATGCTCGTTTAGCGGCGAATGGTGCAGCAACTCTAGCTACTTTCGTCCTAGAAGCCTCCTCAGCCAAGAAGAATCGACGTTGAAGTGCTGCACCTCAACGAGTAACGTTCTCACCAAGGCTCCCCATCGCAAACACCCGCGCAGCCTCCAGAAGCTTGTTCACCGACTCCTTTGAGCACGACTCCGAGTAAATCCGCAGCAGCGGTTCCGTGCCCGATGCGCGGAGCAGCAGCCAGGTTTCGGCGGCGTTCGGCCTGGTCGCGGCTTCGGGGTTCTTGAGGAAGAACTTGATGCCGTCCAGAGTGGACACGCGCTCGACTGTCATCCCGGCGAAGCTTAAAGCGGTGGAGCCACCATCGGCAAACTCGGTCGCTCCGGCTTTTGCCTTGGTGATCGTGGCGTTTTTTAGGTCGTCGGCGATGTGAAGGTCGATGCGTCCGTAGTGATGCTCTCCGTACTCGTCCTGCAAGGCCTGCACCAGCTCGCCCAGGGTTTTCTTCTGCTCGGCCATGACGGTCGCGAGCAGCAGGGCGTTCAGCAGGCCGTCACGTTCCGGCAGGTGGCGCTTGATGCCGATGCCGCCCGACTCTTCGCCGCCGATCAGGATGTCCTGCTCGAGCATGAGATCGCAGATGAACTTGAAGCCGATGCCGTGCTCCCACAGCTTGCGGCCATGCTTCGCGGCGATGCGGTCGAGCATGCCGGTGGTGTTGAAGGCGCGGGTCACGCCGCCCGGCCAGTCTTTCGTGGTCAGCAGCCACTGGAGCAGGATGGAAAAAATCTTGTGCGGGTCGACAAAGTTGCCATGCTCATCGACCGCGCCGAGCCGGTCGGCGTCGCCGTCGGTGGCGAAACCGGCCTGGCAGCGGTTCTCCGTCACAGCGGCCTTGAGCGCGTCGATGTGCGGCTCGATCGGTTCGGGGTTGATGCCGGGAAAAAGCGGGTTGTGTTCGGCCCGGATTTCTACATGCTCAACGCCCAGATCTGTGAAGATACCGGCGAGAACGCCCCGGCCCGCGCCGTACATGCAATCCACCGCGAATTTGAGCCCGGCGGTGCGGATAGCTTCGAGATTGGCAAAGGCGCGGATTTTCTCTATATAGGGAGAGACAAAATCGGCTTCCTCGACCTTTGCGGCGGTCGCGGCCGGCGGCAGGGCCGTGCCGAGTTCCGCCTCGATTTCCCGAATGATGCCGGGGCTGCCGGAGCCGCCATACCACGCCTTGTACTTCACCCCGTTCCACTGGAACGGATTGTGCGAGGAGGTGATCATGACGCCGCCCGCGAGTCCGCGGTCGCGCACGGCGAGCGAAAGCGCGGGGGTGGGGGTGATGCGGTCCGACAGCAGGACCGGGATGCCGGCAGCGGCAAGCACCTCCGCGACGGCCTGCGCAAAGGCGCGCGAACCGAAGCGGGTGTCGTAGCCGATCGCGGCACCTTTCACAGCCGCTCCCTCGCGCAGCAGGTAGGTGGCGATCGCAGCGGCCGCGATGCGGACGTTTTCAAAGGTAAAATCCTGCGCGATGATCCCGCGCCAGCCGTCCGTACCGAACTTGATCGCTTCCGCTCCCACCCGTGTGTCTCCCTTTTTGGCCGTTCTTAAATCAGTTCCGATTTTCCATCCGCGAGCAGCGCCTTGACGACCTTGCCCACATCCTGGGACTGGTGGCGCGTGGTCACCAGGATCGCGTCCTCGGTTTCGACGACGACCAGGTCGTGCACGCCGACCAGCGACACAAATTTGCGTTTGCTGTAGGCGTAGTTGCCATGGGCGTCCACGGCCAGAAAGCCTGCCGTTTCCGTCACGTTTTTATGCTCGTCCACATGCTCACCCAGCTCCAGCTGATGCTCGTACAGGGCAGCCCAGGAACCCAGATCGTTCCAGCCGAAGTCGGCCTCGAGGCAGAACAGGTTCGACCCATGCTCGCCCTTGGCCGAGCGCGGCTCCAGGATGGCATAGTCGACGCTGATGTTTTCGCACAAGGGATACAGCTCGGCGAAGACGGTCTCGAACTGCGGGGTGCCATGGGCGGCGGCGATGGTCTCCAGCATCGGCGCGGTTTCAGGCAGGTGTTCGCGCACCGCGTTCGCGAGCGTCCGCGCGCTCCAGACAAAGATGCCGGAGTTCCACCAGTAATTGCCGGCGGACACAAAGGCACCGGCCCGCTCGGCATTGGGCTTCTCGGTAAAGCGGCGCACCCGGCGCTCGCCCGACGGTACGGTTTCGCCGGTCTCGATATAGCCGTAGCCGGTCTCGGGCCGGGTCGGCCTGATTCCGAGCACGACCATGTTTTCGCCCGCTGCGGCAATGTGGATCGCCCGGCGAAGCACCGCGACAAACGCCGGCTCGTTCGCGATGACGTGGTCGGCGGGAAACATGCCCAGAATTGCGTCGGGGTTTTCGCGCTCCACCAGAAACGCCGCCAGGCCCGCGGCCGGCGCAGTGTTGCGCGCAGCCGGTTCGCAGACGATCTGGCCCGGCGGAATGGAGTCGAGCTGCTCGCAGATCTCCGGCGACAGGAGCCCGTTGGTAATCACCCAAACATCCTTGTGCGTGGCGAGCGTGCCGAGCCGGTCGACCGTGCGCTGAATCATTGTCCGTTCGCCATCGAGCGCGAGCACCTGCTTGGCGCGGGCTTTGCGGCTGCGCGGCCAGAAGCGTGTGCCACTGCCGCCGGCGAGGATGATAGGGCGAAACTGTTGCGTGGGTGCCATGTGCGGTCGTTCTCCGGTTGATGCTTCTTTATCGGCAGGATAGGCGAATTGTTTAGGCCAGTGCGCTTTCAAGCTCGGTCGCGGCCTCGGCAGACGCTCCCCGGGGCACCATTCTCATGACCTGCGCCTCGCCGCGAGCGTCCCAGGGGGCACAGTGGGCGGGGATGACGGCCAGTTCGCAGCGGCCAAGCTCGAACGCCTCGAAACCGTCGCCTTCCACGCGCACGGTGCCCTCGGCGACAAACAGCAGCTGCGGGCCACCATCGGACGCGGCGGCCTCGCTCAGCCCGGCCGCCGCGCCATCCCAGCGCTCCACGCGAAAGTAGTGCTCATCGACCACCACGGTTTCGCCGCGCAGGCCTGGCCGGGGAGTGATTTTGCCGGCGCCGGTCTCCACCCGCATGGCTTCGAGCGATGCTTCGACATGGAGCTCGCGCGGACGGCCGTAGTCGTACAAACGGTAGGTGGTGTCGGACGTTTGCTGGGTTTCAAGAATCACCGAGCCCGGCCAGATGGCGTGGACGGTACCTGCGTCCACATACACCATGTCGCCGGCAGCCAGCGGCACGGCGTTCAGCAGCTGCTCCATGGTGTTGTCGGCAACGGCGGCGCGTACCGCCTCCGGGCTGACCCCGGGCTTGAAGCCGAGGGCGACCCGGGCGTCCGGTTGCGCTTCCAGCGCGTACCAGCACTCGGTTTTGCCGCGCGGCTCGCCTTTTTGCTGGGCCAGGGTGTCATCGGGATGTACCTGCACGCTGAGTTTTTCACGCGGAAACAGAACCTTGATCAGCAGAGGGTACTCGCCTTCGCGCGCGAACGCCGGGCCCAGGATCGCCTGCGCATGGGCCCGAACGGCCTCCGCGAAGTTTTGCCCCGCGAGCGGTCCGGTGGCGACGGAGCATTTCGGCCCGGTCAGCCAAACCTCGCCGACCGGCTCGCCGCCCTCGGCCACCCGGTGGTCGAACCAGGGCCGCAGGTCGGTAAACCCCCAGATACGAGTCTGGAAGAACGGGGTGAGCTTGAACGGAGGGAGCGGCTGGAGGGCGGCGGTCATGCACCCCAGTATGCCGTATTTGGCGGCTGCGTCACTAGCGAAACCGTCGTGCAGCGGCGGGTACGATAGGGCTATGACACAGACCCTGGTGACCGGATGTGCCGGTTTTATCGGCTCAAACCTGACAGAAGCCCTTTTGCGACGCGGTACGCCCGTGCGCGGGCTGGACAATTTTGAGACAGGACGGCCTGAAAACCTGCGCGAGCTGCTCGCGATTGCGCGCGAAACCGGGACACCGTTCGAGATGGTCGAAGCCGACCTGCGCGATGCCGCCGAGGTCGCCGAGGCCTGCCGCGGGGTCGAGGTGATCTTTCACCAGGGTGCCTTGCCGTCGGTGCCGCGGTCCATCAAGGAGCCGCGCCCTTCGCACACCGCCAACATCGACGGCACCTTCAACCTGCTCGAAGGGGCTCGCGCCCACGGGGTCCGGCGGGTGGTGTATGCCGCGTCGTCGTCGGCCTACGGCAATCAGCCGGGGTTTCCGCGCGTGGAGACGATGGTGCCGATGCCGATCGCGCCCTACCCGGTACAGAAGCTGGCCGGTGAACTGTACATGCGGTCGTACTGGCAGGTCTATGGGCTTGAAACAGTGGCGCTGCGCTACTTCAACATTTTCGGACCGCGGCAAACGCCGGACTCGCCCTACTCCGGCGTGATCGCAAAGTGGACGCTCGGCATGATGCGCGGGGAGCGGCCCCGGATCTTCGGGGACGGCGAGCAGGGGCGCGATTTCACCTTTGTCGCCAATGCGGTCGAAGCCAATCTCCAGGCGGCGGCGGCTCCGGCTGCGAAGGTCGCCGGGCGCGTGTTCAACATCGCCTGCGGCGAGCGGCACACGCTGAACAAACTCTTCGCCGCACTGGCCGGGCTGCTCGGGTTTGTGGGGCTGCCGGAGTACGGACCGGAGCGGGCCGGGGACATCGCCAACTCGCAGGCATCGATCGAAGCGGCCCGCGAGGCGTTCGGCTACCAGCCTCGGGTCGATCTGGAAGAGGGGCTGCGACAGACGGTCGCGTGGTACCGGGCCGGTTACACGCCGGCAGGAACGGCGACTTCGGCGGGCTGATCGGCTTTAGCGGCGAACACGCAGGACGGCCCCGAGCAGCCGACCGCGCGGAGGCAGAAACGGGCCGACAGGACCACGAGTGAAACCCACAGGAGGTCGGCCCCCAGCAGGTGCGTGACCTGGAGCCAGGTGGGCGCCAGCAGCAGCACATCCGCCGCCCCGAGCACGAGTTGCAGGCCGACAAGGCCTGCAACTGTGTGGCTCAGGGTGCGATTGGCCGATTCGAGGCGGGTATTGGCGACCAGAAACACGATCCAGAGAGCGGCCAGAAGCGAAAGCGTCGGGTGGATCCAGCGGACGTGGAGGAGCCAGTTGGCACCCGGGGCGAAGTCCTGCGCGAAAGCTTCGGCGAGCGAGCGGGCCGGGTACAGCGTGTCGCCAAGCGCGGCAAGCGAGCCGCTGACACCGACCGCGAGGGTGGCCAGCAGGCCGACACCGCCGAGGATAGGGTGGCGCAGCTCGACCCCGCCGCGCATGCGAGCGCCGGCCCGTCCAAGAAAGTGGGCCGTGAGCGCGAGCGAGGCCAGCAGCAGCAATGTATTAGCCAGATGGAGCGAAAGCCAGAAGGCGCGCATGGGCGACTGGTCGCGCGCGGTGTGGCCCAGCAGCACCAGCAGCGCACCCAGCAGTCCTTCGTTCAAGGTAAGCAGGACGGCGACCGCTGCGAATACCCGCGCGAGATGGCGCCGGACGGTCCCGCGCCAGGTCCACGCGCCCAGCAGCAGCACCGCGATGACCGCGACGCCGGAGGTCGCTCGATGAGCGAACTCGATGACGGAGGCGACGGTCTTCCAGTGCTGGACGACGGTACCGCCGCACAGGGGCCAGTGCTCGCCGCAGCCGTTGCCCGAGCCCGTGGCGCGCACGACGGCTCCCCACAGGATGACAAGGATGTTGTAGGCGACCACCAGCCAGCTATAACGGCGCAGGAGGCGCGACGGCGTACCGACGGCGCTGGTCGCAGGGTGGACCGCCGCGGGAGAAAAGCTTGCCGGGATGGTAAGTCGGGTCGACATATCTGCCGGGCAGCCTCAGCCTGGCTTCCTCTTTCAAGATTCTATGCCCTTGGCAACCCTTTCCCCCTAACCTGAATCTTTTCAGCATCCATGACAAAGAATCGTGCTTTCTCTCTGCCCTTGTCCGTCGCCCTGGCGTCTTCCCTGCTGATGCCTTTCGCTCTTCATGCACAAACGGCAGGGCAGGACATGCACACCGCTGGAACCGACACAAAGAATGCGGCCGTGGACACCGGTCACGCAACCACCAAGACGACCAAAAAGGCATATCACAAGACTTCTCATGCCACGGGCACCGCGGCTCACGATACCAAGAGCGGCACCGGCAAGGTTGTCGACAAAACCAAGGAAGGGACCACGGTCGCTGCCGACAAGACGAAGGAAGTCTCGGTCAAGGGCTATAACCGGACCAAGGAGGGTGTCGAGTCGGTCGTCGCTCCCAAGTCGGCCAAGAAGGCCAAGATCGTGGACCGGTCGAAGGAAGCGCACATGGACGCGAAGGACGACCTGATGCAGGACAAGCAGAAGATCAAGGACAGCAAGCCGCAGTAAGGCAGCTCGGCCGATGATAGTTGAGGACAGGAGGCGCCCCGAGGCGCCTCCCCTGGCTCATCCCGTGACGTCTCCTGTTTCGTTTGGCCCTGCCCTTGCCGCAGGTTTTTGCCGCCACTCCACTTGCCTGGCCAGTGTTGGATTCCGAGCCGTACCTAGCTCCTGGCCAGCTCACGCGCTCGCTCCGTTGCCCGCATCACGGCCTTGATCAGCGTCACACGCAGGCCCCCTTCTTCCAACTCAAGAATGCCGTCGATCGTGCAACCGGCCGGTGTCGTCACGGCGTCCTTCAGGAGCGCCGGATGGTAGCCCGTATCGAGGACCATTTTCGCCGCGCCGAAGGTGGTTTGCGCTGCCAGCAGGGTTGCGATATCGCGCGGCAGGCCGACCTTGACCCCGGCCTCGGCCAACGACTCGAGGATGATGTAGATAAACGCGGGGCCGCTGGCGGAAAGCCCGGTGACCGCGTCCATGTGTTTTTCGTCGACCACCACGGTCCGTCCTACCGTCGCGAAGATACGCGATGCCAGCTCCATCTGCCCGTCCGAAACGAAGCGGCCGCGGCATAGCCCCGCGATCCCCGCGCCCAATGCGGAAGGGGTGTTGGGCATCGCGCGGACCACTGCAAGGTCGAGCCCGGCTGCTTCCTCGATCGCACGCGTCCGCACGGAGGCCGCGACCGAAATCAGCAGCTTGCCGGGCGTGAGCGCCGGCTGGATGCTCGCGAGCAGGTCTACGATCTGAAACGGCTTGACCGCGAGCAGAACGATGTCGGCGCCGGCGGCCGCGGCGAGGTTGTCGGTCGTGACCTCGACGCCCCACTGGGTGCCCAGCACGGTAGCGCGCTCCTCGTGCGCCACCGTGGCGGTGATCTCCCCGGGTGCAAAAAGCTGCTGCTTCAGAAAAGCCTGCAGCAGGATCCCGCCCATCTTCCCTGCGCCGAGCACCGCGATCCGGCTCACTTTGTGCCTCCGCCTTGTTGCGCGATCCAGCGATCGATCCGGGTTTCCAGGACATCCATCGGCAATGGCCCGGCGTCCAGCACTTCATTGTGAAACTGCTTGTAGTCGAAACGCGAGCCGAGCGCGGCCTGCGCCTTGGCCCGCAGCTTCAGGATTTCCAGCTGACCGATCTTGTAGCCCAGCGCCTGCGCGGGCCAGGCGATATAGCGGTCGGTTTCCGCCTGCACTGTCGCTTCGTCGAGCCCCGTGTGCGCGTGGAAGTAGTCGATCATCTGCGCGCGCGTCCAGTGTTGTGAGTGAACGCCGGTGTCGAGGACCAGGCGCACGGCGCGAAAGATATCCGTTTCAAGCCGGCCGTAGTCCGAGTAGAGGTCCTGGTAAAAGCCCATATCCTTGCCCAGGCGCTCGGCATACAGCCCCCAGCCCTCGGTGTAAGCGGTGTACCCGGAGTATTTGCGGAACTGCGGCAGCCCGGTCAGCTCCTGCGCGATGGAAAGCTGGAGATGATGGCCGGGAATGCCCTCGTGGTAAGCGATCGACTCGACGTTGGGCAGCGACCGGTGCGCGAAGTCGTAGGTGTTGATGTAGATGGTTCCGGGGCGCGAGCCGTCAGGGGTGCCGCGCTGGTAGTAGGCCGGGGCCTGCTCCTTTTCAGAGTAGGACGGGACCGGCTCAACCCGCAGCGAGGCCCTGGGCAGAATGCCGAAGTACTCCGACAGCTTTGGGCGCATCCCGTCGAGGTCCCTGCGGTAGACCTCGAGCAGGGCCTCGCGGCTCGCCGGGTGCTGCTTCGGGTCGGCGGCGACCGAGGCGCGCAGGGCGGCGATATCGCGGAACCCGAGTTTGCGGGCGATTGCGAGAATCTCCTCCTCGTCGCGCGCGACCTCGTCAAGCCCGATCTGGTGAATCTGCGCCGGGGTCAGCTCCGTCGTCGTGCTTTGCTTCACGCGAAACGCGTAGTAGGCATCGCCTTCGGGCAGCGACCAGACGCCGGGCTCGGCGCGGCCGGCGGGGATGTAGGTCGTTTCGAGAAACCTGGCAAAGCGCGCGTAGGCCGGCAGCACATCGTCCTTGATCGCGAGGAGCAGCGCGGCGCGTAGGCGGGTCTGCTCGGCGGCCGGCATGGTTGCAGGCAGCTTCGCGAGCGGGCGCGCGAAGGGGCTGTCTTCCGGCTTCGAGCCGGCCAATGTTTGCGTCTGACTCAGGACTTTTTCGAGCAGGAAGCGGGGCGGGGTGCGATGGTCGTTGATGCCGGCCTCGATCGAGTCCGTGACCTCGGCGAAGGCTTCCGGCACCGCGTGCATGCGGGTGATGTAGTCGTCGAAGTCCCTGGCGGTTGCGAACGGGGCGCTGGACTGGAGCTGCGGCAGGTCCACCTGGAGGCCGGAAAACTGGTTGACCGGCATCTCCCACGGCTTGAACATGGCCCCTTCCTGCTGCTCGACCAGGGTGCGCAGCAGCAGGTCGCGCGAAAGCCGGTCGGCCTCGGGCAGCCCGTCATCGGGGATGGCTGAAAGTCGCTGCAGATAGCCGACGCCGCGCGCCAGCTCGTCGTTGTAGGCCGCGGCGGTATAGGTATCGAGCCGGTCGTTGTAGCGCGGGTCGCCGACCGCGGTTGCGAACTCAGGGTGATGCGCGAGCCGGTCCTGCCAGACTTCGGCGTAAATGGCGTTGAGCGCCTCGATACGCTGGGCGACCGGGGTCCCGGAGGCGCTTGCGGGAGGCGGATTTTTCGTGGCGGGCGTGCCTGGCGGCGTGGTCGCAGGGGCCAGCGCCGATTTGGGGAACGTGCCGGGATGCTGGGCCATGGACGGGGCGACGGCGAGCGTGACGGCCAGCAGAGCCGCTGCCGGCCGACGAGGCCAGGCGCGCATGGGGCGGCAGACGGTCCGGCCGGGAGCGCGACGGGGGCGACCGTGGGTGAGAGAACTCGCCAGGGGAAGCAAAGAGGTCGGGAGATTCATAAGGCGGCAGGTTCCTTGGCAACACACGGCTGCGCGTTCCAGGGAACCGCGCAACGGTTGTTGCCGAGTGTACCCCATCATCGGCGGGCGGATGCCGGAGGAGCGGCGGGCGGATGCTTCCTGCCTTCGGCAGCAAACCGGTCTCGCGGCGCGGCCTGCCGTCGAACCCGGGTGAGCGCAGGTGGCCCTGACGTGGCCCTGACATGGCCCTGACGGTGGCCCGGATGGCGCCCCGGGGGTGGCCCGGCAGAGCCGGGTGTTTTCACCCAGCCGGGGCGCTACCCGCGCGGGTCCCGGGCTTGCCCGGCTTTTCCGGGATCCCTGCCGCACGGCCGTAGGATCAATCTGCCCCTCCAAACGGTCTCATCCACAAGTTTGCAGGTTTGCGGCTTGGCGGACTGCGTGAGACCCGCTTCGGCGGCGGGTCTCGTACGAACTGCACCCGTGCTTGCGGTGGGTGCGACCGCTAGCGCCGGAGGGCCGAGATCGCCGGGCGTTCCCGCATCTCGGCTGAAAACCGGCTTTCAGTCGACCTGGAGCCCCGTTCCGGCGTCTCCGAGTCCAGCAAACGGTACAAGGTCGACCGGCTGATCCCAAGCAGCCGCGCGGCTCGCAGTTTATTGCCGCCGACGCTCTCAAGCACACGCCGGATATGCCGCAGAATGGCGCGGTCGAGATTCGGGTCGAGCTCCGGTTCCGGCTCTTCCGAGCGCACCGGGCGGGGCGCGAACCCGTACCCGGAGCCCTGCGCCTGCTGTCTCCCAAACGCTTCGGCACCCAGCCGGGTGGCCGGCTCAGGGTGCAGAGCGGCCAGCCGAGGCCCCGCGCCGCTCGGCGCGACCCAGGTAGCGCCGCTCATGGTTCGGGTCGCGCCAGGCGAGGAAATGCCCTGGCAGAGAGAGGGTGCGCCGGCCCCGGGCATCCCGGCCCGGCCCGGTCCTTCGCCCGGTAAAAGGAGGTCGGCCCGGCGGAGCCACTCGCCCTCGGACCGCGCGGCGGCCTGCAGGATGGCCTCGCGCAGCTGCTCAACGTTTCCCGGCCAGGGCTGTGCCGCCAGCGCCGTTAGAGCCTCCTGCAGCATGCCGCACAAGGGCCGGCCGTGCGCGTTGGCTGCGTGCGCCAGGATGGCCTCGACGAGCATCGGGATGTCCCCGCGCCGGTCGCGCAAAGCCGGAACAGCCAGCTGGACGGCGCTGACCTGGGCGTGGAGCTCCCCGCGAAAGCTGCCGTAAAGCACAAGCGAGCGCAGCGAGCGCTCGCTCGACACAATGAGGGCGCGCGGCACACCGGGGCCCGCATCCCCCTCGTCCCCGGCGGCCATCCCGATTGGGACGGCTCGCGATCCCGGCTTCCCCTGGCCGCCGAGCCAGCCCAGCAGGTGCAGCAGGCGGCCCTGCCCTTCCGCGTTCAGGCTATCGATGCCCGACAGGTAGAGTGTGCCGCCCCGCGCCGCCGAAAGCTGTTGGCCCAGGTCGCGCGCGACGAAAAAGTCGGCGGCCCGGCAGGCCACGAAATTGCGTCCGCGCGCGTTCGACAGGTCATGAAGGGTGCGCGCGGTCAGCTCCTTGCCGGTGCCCCGCTCCCCTTCAATCAGCGCGATCCGAAGGTGGCTCGCGACATAGCGCATCTGGAGAAACAGCCGCTCCATCTCGGACGAGCGCCCCACCATGGCACCGAGCGTCCAGCGGGCACGCTGCCCGGCCTGCATCGGGCTTGCCGGGGCTCCGCCTCGCAGGCCTGCCTCGACCGGGCCTGGAGCCAGGGGCTGCCTGCTCTTGAAATCGCCTGTTTGCCTATTTTCCAATCTCAGTGCACCGGGCACGGGCACCCCGGGCACAATCCTGTTCAACGCCATCCTCCAACCCCCTTCCACCGTGTTTCCGGTGGTTCACGAGGTGTATCGGCGTCCCGGCGCGGAACATGAGTCGAAATCGGTCAGGCGTGAGAAGCGGCGGAGCGCAGGCGCGACGAAGGCTGGTCGGACGCAATCACCCCGTCGCGAATGGTCACCACCCGGTGCGCGTACTCGGCGATATCGGGCTCGTGGGTCACCAGCACGATGGTGTTGCCGCCGCGATGCAGCTCGTCGAACAGGGCCATGATCTCGTCGCCGGTTTTGGAATCGAGATTGCCGGTCGGCTCATCGGCCAGGATGATGGACGGGCGATTGATCAGCGCGCGCGCGATCGCAACACGCTGCCGCTGGCCGCCCGACAGCTCATTGGGGCGGTGGTCCATTCTCTGCTCCAGGTTGACGGCCTTGAGCGCGTCGCGGGCTCTTTGCAGGCGCTCGGCCGAGCCGGTCCCGTTGTAGATCAGCGGCAGCTCGACATTGTGCAGCGCGGTGGCGCGGGCCAGCAGGTTGAACGTCTGAAAAACAAAGCCGATCTCCTTGTTGCGGATGCGCGCCAGCTGGTCGTCGTCGAGCTCGGAGACGCGGTGGCCATTGAGCGAATACTCGCCCCGGCTCGGCGAGTCGAGGCAGCCGATCAGGTTCATCAGCGTGGACTTGCCGGAGCCGGACGGGCCCATGATGGCCACATATTCATTGTGACGAATACGAAGGTTCACCCCCTGGAGAGCGTGTACCGCCTGCTCGCCCATCTGGTAGGTCTTCCACAGGTCTTCGACCACGATGACGTACTCACTCGCCGGGGCAGTGCCAGGATCCGGTCTAGGAGGCATCGTCGCTCTTGGGGGCCAGCTCGGCCTCGGTCGCCACCTTGACCGGGGCGTCGTTTTTGAGCACGCGCAAAACTTTGTAGGTCCCGGTCACGATCTGGTCCCCGGCCCGGATGGGTCCCGTGACCTCGATCTTTTCCGTGCCGGAAACGCCGGTCGTGAGCGGCACGAAGTGGGCCCGGAGCTTCCCTTTTTCGCCCCGGAGCACAAACACCCCCTGCGTGCCGGCGCCGGACGGGGAGGTCGGAGGCGCCGAGGCCGCGTGGACCGCCCCGCCGTCCTTGTCCGCCGAGGCCGCCGGAGGGGTCGTCAGCGCCTGGATCGGCACCGACAGTACATCTTTTTTGTCCGCCGTGACGATCTTGGCGGTCGTCGACAAGCCAGGCCGCAGCGCCTCGACATCCTGCCCGGTATCGAGCGTGACGATCACCTTGAAATCCTTGGCCTCCTCGGTGCCGCTGGTGGTCTGGCTGGTGGCGAGGCCGGTCGAGCGCAGCAACGCCTGGTCGCCGACCTCGGTGACATGACCCTTCAAGACCTTGTCCGGCAGCGCGTCGACCGAGATGTTGACCGGCTGGCCCAGCTTCACGTTGACGATATCGGTCTCGTCGATCTTGACCTCGGCGGTCACGACGGACATGTCGGCGATCGTCATCAGGGTCGAGCCCTCGGCATTCTGAATGCCCGTCACCATCGTCTCGCCTTCGCGGACGGGCAGGTTGGTCACAATGCCGTCATAGGGGGCGATGCTGGCAGTCTTGTTGAGCGAGTCCACCGCCGAACGCAGGTTGGCCTGCGCGGTGCCCAGGTGACCGCGGGCAGAATCCGTCTGGGCCCTGGCCTGCGCCAGCGCCGCCTCGGCCTGGGCCAGGCTCGCGACATCCACGTCATACGCGGCTTTGCGGGCGTCAAAGTCCTGCCGGGAGACCAGTTTCTCGTTGAAAAGCTGCTGGTAACGTCCGTAGTCGAGCTTTTTCTGCTCCAGGTCGGCGCGGGCGTGCTCGATACTGGCCTGCGCTGTCGCTTCCGCCGCGACATAGGAGCTGATATCGGTCTTCGCGGCAGAGATCGACTCGCGCTGGGCTGCGACCCCGGCCTCCGGCTGCACATTCTCAATGGTGGCCAGCATCTGCCCGCGATGGACATGCTCGCCTTCCTTCACGTACAGGCGCGTGATCCGCCCAAAGGCGGTTGCGCCGATGTTGACATAGGTCTTGGGCTTGATCTGACCCGTGCCGCTCACGATCGAGACCACTTCGCCTCGCTCCACCGTGCCGGCCAGTACCTTGGTATCGCGCCCGCGTGCCCGCAGGACCGTAAACACCACCACTGCCGCCACCAGCAGGACAAGCCCTGCGATGGCCGCTCCCCGTTTCCATTTCATGCGCTTTGCTCCACGGCTGCCGGGCCCTTCGGCTTCTTCTCCCCAAAAACGCTCGTTCCCGGGAATCCCCGCCATCATACCCTGCGCGGGCCTGTTCGCCATCCCCCGACTTGCAAAACAGATGGGGGAAAGCGGTAAGCTGGCCGCAGACGACACGGCCGGGCCCGGAACGCGCAGTATGGATGGAGGGGTGAGAAGAATGAAGAGCCGGTGGAAAAGAATGCTGTTACGGAGCACGGCTGCGGTGGGCTGGACCGTGCTGGCGGTTGTGGGAGCAGGGCAGGCACAGGTTGTCAGGATGCAGCCCCCGCCCCCCGTCGCTGAACACCCGGACCGGATGCCGGGGCGCGGTTACGCCTGGGTGCCGGGCTACCAGCGCTGGGATGGCCGTGGCTACCGATGGGAACCTGGGCGCTGGGTGATGCCGCCCCGGCCCGGAGCCCGGTGGGTGCCGGGTCGCTGGGCAGGCAGCCGCGCGGGCTGGCGCTGGATCGCCGGGCACTGGCGCGCTTGAAGCGCTTCCCTGCTGCGGCCTTTACCCAACTGCCAGTGAACTTCTCATCGGACTCGCCATCGAAGCGGTGAACCCTTGCACGCTTCCTTGTATGCTTCGATGCACGCTTCCTTGTACGCTTCCTCGTACGCTTCGATAGGCTCCCCTGGAATACCCCTTGGGCCGCGCGAAAACAGGAGCGGCACACCGGCCAGGAGCGGCGGCTACCCGGCGATCTTG
>CAXSBW010000075.1:0-5753 GCA_964235795.1 uncultured Acidobacteriaceae bacterium
AAGGTGGGAGAACTGGAGAAGCCCGGAACCGCACGAGGACAAGTTCTGGTCAGATTGCATGCAGCCGGCGTCAATCCGTCGGACACGAAGCGGCGGGCACGCGTCCCTCTTCCCCAGGGAGTAAAGCAGCAGATTCCGCACCAGGATGGGGCAGGTGTCATCGCGGAAGTCGGTGACGGTTCCCTGTTTCCCGACTCGGACAAAGAGTGTGGATCTACGAAGCATTGATCGCGGGCAAGGCCGGGTGTGCCGCGGAGTACGTCGTTGTTCCAAGTGAAAATGCAATCGAACTTCCGGAAAACACCTCCTTTGAAGTCGATGCATGCCTTGGCGTTCCGGCGTTGACGGCGCATCGTTGCGTATTCGCCGATGTTCCGGTTACAGGCAAAACCATGCTGGTGACCGGGGGCGCAGGGTCCGTCGGCCTCCACGCCATCCAGTTCGCCAAGGAGGCGGGGGCCAGGATTCTCACCACGGCCAGCCGTCCTGAACAGGCTATCGCGGCAACAAATGCGGGAGCGGATCTTGTGATTGATCGACACGAGGAAGATGTAGTCGGCCGTATCCAGGAGGCGGCCGGCACGCCGGGAGCTCCAGCCGTGGATAGGGTCATCGATGTTGCTTTTGGCGAAACACTTGCATCCGCAATCAAGCTGCTGAAAATCGGCGGCGTCATAGCCACTTACTCATCGGATGCTCAGCCGGAGCCAACCCTTCCGCTTTTTGCCGCTTCTGTTTCTCGATGCGACGATTCGTTTTGTAAATGTCTACCTGATGTCGCGGGAGGCGCATGAGAGTGCCATTCAGACGACCACGACCGGCCTGAAAGAGGGGTGGCTCAAACCTGCCATCGTTTCCCGTTTCCCACTCGAACAGCCTGTTGCAGCTCACGAGGCATCGGAGTCCGGCAAAAGCGTAGGTAAGGTCATTGTTAACCTAGACCAGTGAAGGCGCTTCAGCCACAACAGCGGCTCGTCCAGCCTCCACTATTGCAACAACTGCTCCGAGAGGCGCGCCTGTGGTCAGGACTGATGCGGATATAAACAGCAGCTCCAGCTTCTATCGCCTGTCGACAGGTCACCGGCACAGCGGCGACCCGGAGCGTCACAGCGGAACCCCCATCGGTCCGTGCCGCTACAGCCGGCTGCCGCGCCCCCGTCCAAACACCAGGTAGAGAATCACAAGCAGCAACACAAGACTCAAGCCGCCGCCGCCATAGTACCCGGCTCCAGGACCCATGTAGTAACCGCCGCCGCCGAACAGCAAGAGAAGAATCACAAGGATCACGATAAGTGGCATGCGCCGAAGTTTAGCACAGGAAATACAAAAGCGCGCACCTTCACCGCGATCGCCACGGAGGTTCACTCGCTGCGCCCGACAGGAAACAATTCGTCAACAGCAAACGACGCCGCAAGCAGTGCCGCGGGCAAAATCCGCAAACGCAAAATCCGGCAAACACAATCAGCAAACAAGGAGCGATCCCGCTGTCGCGCGCGCGTTTCACCCGAGCTTGCGGGTTCATGATACGGCTTGCAGTTTTGCATCCAGCTGCGGACGCCACAGCTCCTGCGCCGAGGGTTCCATCGTCCCCACCAGTGCGCGCGCGCGCCCGTACGCATCGCGCGCGGCGGCCGCTCCGCCCGCCTGCCGCTCCGCATCTCCCAGCTGCAGCCACGCGTCAAACGACGCCGGTGCCAGCCTCACGGCGACCTGCGCTTCCCGCACGGCACCTGCCGTGTCCCCGGCCTTCAACAAGCGCATTGACCGCTGTGTCGGCGCAATGGCAGCGGCCAGCGGAAACCGAAACGTGCCCCGGAATACAAGCACCCCGTCATCGATCAGCGCTTCCGGCTGCCTCGCCATCAGCGCCTGGTACGGGTTGCGCACCCGTGTGCCGAACTCAAACCCGTTCTCATCGCCCGCGCTCATCAGCACCACCCCGCTCACCACCGGCGGCACTTCGATGTCGACCTCGTTGCTCGTATCGAAAGTCGGCAGCAGACGGCAGGGAATCCCGTAGTCCGACGGCTCGATAAACGGCGCGACAAAGTAGCCGAACCAGCAATCGTGAATGCCGTTCTCTTTCAAATACGCCGAAACGGATATGAGCTGCTGGCCCCAGTCCGCGTTTGAGTCCGTCAGGTACTTGTAGGTCTGCGACGACCCGCCCCATGCCTCGTTTGCATAGGGCAGGTACCGGGGGTACGCCCGCAGCGAGCTCGCCGCATGCGCCGCAAACAGCACACCGACAACAACGGCCCAGCGCCGATTGCCTGGATGCAACGACCGTTGCACCAGCGACCATGCCCCACCCGCGGCAAACACAAGCAGCAGCGGCACCACCGGCAGCACATGCCGCATCCCCAGATTGAGCTGCGCATTCATCGCGACCAGCAGGTACACCAATGCCGGCAGCAGCAGAAACCACGTCTCGCGCCCCTTTCGCAGTCGTCCTGAAATCGCCGCCCAGGCCGCCAGAAGCATCAACCCCATCGACCCCAGCGTCAGCTTGATCGCGAGCACACTCGGGAAATACCCCCACACCCCGTGCGCGTAGACTTTGCCGAACAGAAAGCTGGGCATCCAGTTCGCCACCCGACGCACATCGGCCAGCCCATACAACCAGCTCTCCGGCAACAGGCGCAGCCGCGCACACCATAGAATCCCCCTGGACTCCGCCGGCTTCAGCGATTGCACATACTCGGCGAGTGAAGGGTCAAGCCGCAATCCGTCCGGCCGGGCCGCGTAGCGAAAGCCGTAAAACGCCCACAGCACCGCGAGGGCCACGACGCCGATGACGGCGAGCGCGCCCGCGAGCCGCAACGCTGCCCGCGCCGGACGTTCCGTCCCTGCGCGCCGCCGCAGCCACCACTCGCCCAGAAGCAGCAGCACCAGCACCGGCAACAGGATCACCGCCGAGTGCTTGGCCGCCAGCGCAAGCCCCGCCGCCAACCCCGTCACGAGCAGCCGCCACCACGATGGCCGCGAAACATACCGGTACAGCGCCCACACCGTCGCGAAAAAGAGGCACGAGATCGCCGCGTCCGTCGTCACAAACGCCCCGTGCGCCAGCAGGTTCGGCTCCAGCACCAGCAGCCCCATGGCCAGCAGCCCGGCCCCGGTTCCAAACATCTGCCGCCCGGCGCCGAACACCAGCAGTGCCAGCGTCAGAGCAAACACGCTCACCGCCATCCGCGCCCGAAACAACAAGGTGGCAGCCGGGTACCTGCCATTGCGAAACAGCAGCTCCCGCCCGCCGAAGTAAGCCTCGTCCTTGAAGAACCGGTTGCCCAGCTTCGGCGTCGCGATCGGCAGCCCCACCAGCGGCAGCGCCGCCACCATCTTCGCCATCGGCGGGTGCTCCGGGTTCAGGCCCAGGTCGCCCGTGCGCAGCGACATCCACCCCGCGAACAAGTGGTCGCCCTCATCCCAGCTCACCGATTCGCGCCGGATACTGCCCGCCAGCTCCCCCGCCATCACCCCCAGCAGCACCAGCACCGTCGCCCATACCCGCCAGCTTGCCCGCATCGTTGTTGCTCCCACGCAAGCCTAACCCGACCAACGACTCAATATCTGGTGTACGCTGGATAACATCTACTTAGCTTTACTTCGCCCGATGACCGCTGCGCCCGCGTAACGAATCAGGCATGCACGGCGATCGGCTTCCTGAACGCACCGCTGCTTCCTTTCCCACGCCGCGCTCCCCAAGCGGTTACCGCGACCCTGGTCGCCCTATCCGTCGCGCCCACTGCGCGTCCCGGCCCAACTTTTCGAGGGCTCCATGTTGTTTCAGCGTTTACGGCGAATCCCCGGGGCGGCCGACCTGTATTTTCTTTTTCTCGGCGCCTACATCCTCGCCTACAGCTTTCTTCTTTTCCCGCGCATGGCCCGCAAGTGGCTCCTGGGTGAGTGGCTGATCAACTACCAGGGCGGTTTTGTGCGCCGAGGCCTGCCGGGCGAGCTCGCCTACCGCCTCGGCCACTTGACCGGCCTTGCCCCTGCCGTGTGGATCATCGGTGCCGTCCTCCTGCTCTATGCCGTGCTTTTCCTTTCCTTTCGGGCATTGTTCGCGGCCTCCTCGCATCGCCTCTGGACCTGGACCCTGCTCCTGTCGCCCGCGACCCTCGCCTTTCCCCTGCTTGATTTTTTGGCCGGCTTCCACAAGGAACTGCTTTTTCTCGCCGCTCTCGCCCTGTTGTCATCGCTGCTGCTCCAACGGCAGGTTTCCTCGCTCGCGGCCACCGCCTACCTCGCCCTTGTTATCCCGCTCATCACCTTCGCGCACGAGCCCTTGTTCTGCTTCGCGCCTTACTTTGTCGCGGCCCTGGTACTGGGCGGCCGCACGCTCGGGCAAGCCGCCCGGCAAAGCGCTCCCGGCCTCCTCCTGGGCTTCGCGGCCGCAGTTCTGTGCGCCGCGCATCCCGGCAACCTCGGCACCGCGCAGGGGATATGCGCGTCGCTCGGCTACCCGTACTCGCCCGAAGGGGCCATCGGCAACATCAATCAGGTCTGCTCCGGCGGCGCCATTCCGTTTCTCGCCTATACCCGCTCCATGGCCGCGCAAGCTGTGCGTGAGCGCGTCATTCGCGATCACTTCCTGGCCCTCTATCCCGCGCTCGCGCTGCTTGCTTTGCTGCCGATCGCCTTCGGCGGCTTTACACTCTTTCGCGACGGCCGGCGTCGCGACGTTTGCATCCTCGGTGTCGCCGCTTTCGTCTCCTTTGCCCTTTCGCTTCCCTTGTTTGTGTATGGCGAAGACTGGGGCCGCTGGATTGCTCTCCATATCTTCAGTCTTGCCCTGCTTTTGCTGCTGCTCGATGCCCGCGCACCCCATCGGCAGAGCACCCCGCTTTCTCGCGCCCGTCGCCTGGCCGCCTACGCCTTTATCGCCCTCTACAGCACCGCCTGGACTCTTCCTCACTTCCCTGAAAACATCCCCCGCTTCGGCTACTGGAGTCTTGTCGCCTCGGTTCGCACGTTTCCCGCGCGTTACGCCAACCGGCACCAGGTCCGCGCGGCCCCCGCGCGGCCCCCAAGCGCCCGTAGAATAGCCGGAGCATGATCGCTCACCTGCGCGGCCGCGTTCTGTGGAGTCAACCCGGCACCTGCATCCTCGACTGCAACGGCGTCGGCTACGAGGTCGCTTTATCCATCCCCTCCTATGCCGCCCTGCCCGCGCCCGGCGGCGAGGCCGGCCTCCATATTTACACCCAGGTCCGCGAAGACATCTTCGCGTTGTACGGCTTTGCCGAGCCATCCGAAAAACGCCTTTTCGAGCGCCTCATCACCGTCTCCGGCGTCGGCCCCCGCCTGGCGCTCACCATCCTCAGCGGCCTGTCCACCGCTGAAACCATCGCCGCCATCCGCGCGCAGGACCACGCCACCCTCACCCGCATCCCCGGCGTCGGCAAGCGCCTGGCCGAGCGCCTGGCCGTCGAGCTCAAGGAAAAACTCGACGACCTGGCCCTCGGTCCCGCCTCCGGCCCCGGCACAGCCCCCGCCACCCCGGCCTCCGGCGACGTCCTGTCCGCGCTCACCAACCTGGGCTACAACCGCGCCGCCGCCCAGAAAGCCCTTGAAAACGCCCTCACCCGCGACCCCAACGCCGGCGAGCACTTCGACACGCTGTTCCGCGCCACCCTTCTGCTCATCCGCTAGCGGTTCTCCCCTTCAGAAAACCTGCATCCATGATTGCGAATGCAGGGCGGCCACGTAGAAGGGATCGAGCGCTGACGGCCTGAAATCCTGGAAGG
>CAXSBW010000075.1:5853-14852 GCA_964235795.1 uncultured Acidobacteriaceae bacterium
GGTCGTACATGGTGCGCTTTCGGGGTCGCTCCATCTACTCTCTAGAAGTGGGAGGAGAGCACCCGGCACCTCGATCCCGCGCTTCACAGCATGCACCTGCAATCCCGCATCCTCGCCTCGTCTCCGCGCTTCCGCCGCGCCGCCCTTCTGCTGCTCTCGGCAGCCCTGCCGGTGTGCGCGCAGGCAAACGCCCAAACACCGGCACCGGACGCCTTTGAAGTCAACGCGCAAAGCCCGGCGCAACTCGCGCCGCACTCCACCCTGTCCCTCGCGCAGGCCCTGCACGCCGGCCTGGACCAGGCCCCCGAAGCCCGCGAAAGCGCCGACCGTGTCGAGTTCGCGCGCGCCCGCGTCACCGGGGCCCGCGTCCATCCCAACCCGCGCCTCTACCTTCAGTCCGAGGACCTGCGCCCCTGGGCCAGCGACTTTTCCTTTGAAAACGATACTGAGGATTACGGCTACCTCGACCAGACCTTTGAGCTCGACGGCAAGCGCGGCAAACGCATCCGCTACGCCGAAGGCGGCCTGCGCCGGACCGAGGCCGAACACCGCTACCAACTGCTGCAGCTGGCCGGCAGCATCGCCGGTGCCTACTGGACCGCCTCCGCGACTCGCGCCATGGCCGACGAGTGGCAGGCGCAGCTCAGCGATATGGACCGCCTCGTGCACTACCAGTCCGACCGCGTCGACGCCGGAGCCGCCGCCGGAGTCGACCTGATCCGCACGCAGCTCGAGCGCGACCGCATCGCCCTGTCACTCGCCCAGGCCCAGCGCGACGCCGAGGCTGCCGCCATCGAACTGGCCCGCCGCACCGCCCTGCCCGCCGCCCGCACCGCCACGCTCACCGAGCCGCTCGAGCGCGAGCGCCCCATCGTCCCACGCCCTGCCGCCGACGCCGTCGAAGCCCGTCCCGACGTCCTTGCCGCGCGCGAAGCCGTCGGCGAGGCCGAAGCCGACCTCCGCCTCCAGCACGCCGACGCCCTCCCCAACCTCGACCTCATCGGCGGCTACAAACGCAACTCCGGCTTCAACACGGTCTACGGCGCGCTCCAGTACGACCTTCCCTTCTTCAACCGCAACCAGGGCGGCATCGCCACCGCATCGGCCGGCCGCCAACTGGCCGAAGACCAGCTCGCCTACACGCGCCTTGCCGCCGGCTCCGAGCTCGCGTCCACCCTGGCTTCGTACCGGCGCGAGCAGGCACTCGTCACCGGCACCCTGCCCGGCATGCGCGAGCGCGCCGCCCAAAACGCCGCCATCCTGTCGGACGCCTACCGCTCCGGCGGTGCCGATCTGCTCCGCTTCCTCGATGCCGAGCGGGTTCTGCTCGACACCCGCCTGCTCGCCATCCAAACCTGGGCCGAGTACCAGCGCTCCGTCGTCGCGCTTCACCTCGCCTACGGAGACCAGCCATGAGCGCCCCGACCCTGTCCCTCCCGACCTCTCACCCGGCCAAACTGCCCCAGCTGTCCCTGCTGTCCCTGCTCCTGCTGGTCACGCTCGCACTCGCCTGCGCAGCCTGTCACTCAAGCGACAGCTCCGGCAGCGGCAGCACCAAACCTGCCTCCGACGGCAGCGGTGCGGGTGCCGGCCAGGGCGGCGCAGGCGGCTCCGGCACCACGGGTCATGGCGCTTCCAGCCCCGGCACCGCAGGCGCGGAAACCCAGGCCCCGCAAGGCGCCGTTGCCGTCCCCCTCGATCAGCAGCAATCCGCCGGCATCCGCGTCCTCGCGCTTCAGCCCACGCAGGTCCCGCGCACCCTTTCCGTCCCCGGCCAGATCGCCATGGACGAGCAGCGCACCGCGCACATCGCCCCCTACTCCGACGGCCGCGTCGTCGACGTGCTCCGCAACGCCGGCGACCATGTCCGCCGAGGCGAAGCCCTCGCCCATCTCCACTCCCACTCCGTGCACGAAACCGTCGGCGCGCTCGCCATGAACTTCGCGAACGCCGCCCGCGCCGAAGCCGCCCTCACCTACGCCCAACAGAAGCGCGACCGCTATGCCCACCTCTTCTCCATCCAGGCCGCTTCGCTTGAGCAGCAGCAAGGCAGCCAGCAGGAGCTCGTGCAGGCCCAGACCGACCTCAAAAACGCGCAGGCCGCCGTCACCATGGAACGCGAACACCTCGGCGACATCCTCCAGATCCCGCCCGAGTCCATCACCCCATCCAACCTCTACTCCTTTGAGCTCGTGCCCATCGAGTCGCCCATCGCCGGTACCGTCATCACCCGCTCCATCACCCCCGGCATGGTGCTCGAACCCGGCCAGGAGGCCTACACCGTCGCCAACCTTGACCAGGTCTGGATGACCGCCTCCGTCAACCAGTCCGACCTCGACCACCTGCGTGTCGGCCAGCGCGCCACCATCCGCACCAGTGCCTGGCCCAATGAGGCCTTCGCCGGCACCGTCACCCTGCTCGGCTCGACGCTCGACCCCGCCACCCGCACCGTGCAGGTCCGCGTCTCGGTTCCCAATCGCGCCGGCAAACTCCGTCCGCTCATGTTCGCAACCGCCGCCATCGACGAAGCCGCCGCCGGCAGCACCCGCCCCGCCCTTTTCCTCCCCGAAGACGCCCTCCAGGAGATCAACGGCGTCCCTTCCGCGTTCATCACCACCGACGGCACCCACTTCTCTCCGCGCGCGCTCCAGACCGCGCCGCCGGTCGCCGGGCAGGTCGAGATCACCGGCGGCCTTCGCCCCGGCGAACACGTCGCCGTCTCCGGGGCTTTCGTCCTCAAATCCGCCCTGCTCAAAAGCACCATCGACTCGGAGTAGCCACCCATGCGCGGCGTCCTCAACTTCTTTCTGTTCAACCGCTGGCTGGTCCTCATCGCCACCGTGCTGCTCATCATCGGCGGCATCGTCGTGCTCCAAACCCTGCCCGTCGAGGCCTACCCCGACCTCACCAACAACCAGGTCGTCGTCTCCGCGCAGGCTCCCGGCATGTCCCCCGTCGAGGTCGAACAACTCGTCACCTTTCCGCTGGAAACCAACCTTCTCGGCCTCCCCCACCTCCAGGTCGTGCGCTCCACCTCCAAGCTCGAACTCACCATGGTCACCGTCATCTTCGACGATCGCATCGACCTGTACCGCGCGCGCCAGCTGGTCGCCGAGCGGCTCAACCAGGTCCAGGGCAGCCTGCCGCCCGGCGTCAACGCCGTCATGGGCCCCATGTCCACCGCTTTCGGCGAAATCTTTCAGTACACCGTCCAGTCGCCCAGCCTTTCGCTCATGCAGCTCAAAACCCTGCACGACTGGGTCATCCGCTACTCCCTGCTCACCGTGCCCGAGGTTTCCGAGATCAACTCCTGGGGCGGCGACACCAAGCAATACTCCGTTGTCGTCGATCCCGACCGTCTGCGCGAATACAACCTCACCCTCCATGACCTCGTCCTGGCGGTTGAAAACAACAACGCGAACTTCGGCGGCTCCTACATCGAGCACGCGCAGCAAACCTACACCGTGCGCGGTCTGGGCCGGGCCGAGTCGCTCTCGGATCTCGGGGAGATCGTCGTCACCGCCCGCAACGGCACCCCGGTGCTGGTGCGCGATCTCGCCACACTCGAAACCCTGCCCCTCATCCGGCACGGGGCCGTGCTCCACGACGGCGAGGGCGAAACCGTCTCGGGCATGGTCATCACCCTGCGCGGAGCCAACGGCAACAAGGTCATCCAGCAGGTCAAGGCCAAAATCGCCGCCATGCGCCTGCCCGCCGGCGCCCGCATCATCCCCTTCTACGACCAGTCCAACGTCATCAACGCCTCCATCCACACCGTGCGCGACAACCTGCTCGAGGCCGCGGTTCTCGTTATCGTCATCCTTCTGCTCTTTCTCGGCGACTGGCGCGCCGCCCTCATCGTCGCCTGCACCATCCCGCTTTCACTCCTGTTCGCCTTTCTCGGCATGGCCGCCTTCGGCATCTCCGCCAACCTCATGAGCCTCGGCGCCATCGACTTCGGCACCATCGTCGACGGGGCCGTCGTCATGGTCGAAAACTGCATGCACCGGCTCCAAAACGACGACAACGACGATTCTGAAAGCGATCCGGCGAACCGGGAGGCCCGCCGGCCGCCCAGCCTGCTCGCAGTGGTCCGCGATGCCTCCGGCGAAGTCGCCCGCCCCATCACCTTCGGCGTCCTCATCATCCTGTCCGTCTACATCCCCGTGCTCACCCTCCAGGGCCTCGCCGGCCGCATGTTCCGGCCCATGGCCGTCACCGTCATGTCGGCCCTCACCGGCTCGCTGCTGCTCGCATTGTTCGTCGTGCCCACCGTCTGCTCCGTCGCCCTGCGCCGCAATCTTCACAAACGCGAAAACCCGCAGCTCTCGCACGAGAGTTGGTGGACACGCCTGCGCCATCGCCTTCCGTTCGCGCACAATCCGCCAAGTCCTGGTTCGCACTCTCCGTTTCATAAAAATTCCGAACGCAGCAGCGAAGACTCTGCCCCTCAGCGAAAGCAGTCCGGCGTAGACGGACGGAGATTCGCCAACGAGCCCGGCACCCGCGCAAATGCCTCGGCGCAACGCGCCGACCCCGCCTCCACGGCCAGTGGCGCGGCCAGTGGGGGGTGGTTTGAAAAGCTGAGGGAGCGGTATGTACGCTCGCTCGATCGCGCCCAGCGCCATCGCTTTCTCATCGTCGGCACGGCCGCCGCCCTGGTCGTGCTCGCCCTCGGCTCGCTCTTCTTTATCGGCACCGAGTTCATGCCCACCCTCGACGAAGGCTCGCTCGTCATCACTTCCAAAAAGCTTCCCGGCATCTCGCTCACCGAGTCCATCCGCATCCAGGAGCAGATCGACCGCGTCATCCGTTCCTTCCCCGAGGTCTCCACCGTGGTCGCCAAGATGGGTCGCCCCGACCTGGCAACCGAGGCCATGGGCGTCTACGAGACCGATGCCTACGTCAACTTCAACCCGTCGAAAACCTGGCGCCGGCAGTTCAACACAAAACAAAAACTATCCGGTGGCCTCGAGCAGGCGCTCAACCGAATCCCCGGCGTCACCTACGAGTTCACGCAGCCCATGGAAATGCGCATGGACGAGACCATCACCGGCACCCGCGGCGACGCGGCGCTCAAAATCTTCGGCAACGACCTCGACACCCTCGAACAACTCGGCAACCAGGCCCTCGGCATCCTGTCCTCCATCCACGGCGCGTCGCAGCCGCAGCTCGAGCACATCGAAGGCGCGGCCAATCTCGAAATCAGGATCGATCGCGCCGAGGCCGCGCGCTACGGCCTCAACGTCTCCGACATCCAGGAGGTCGTCGAGTCGCTCATCGGCTCCCGCCAGATCTCGGAAATGGTCGTCGGCGAAGAACGCTTCCCCATCGCCGTGCGCCTGCCCCCGTCCATGCGCAACAACCTCGACGGCATCTACGGTCTCACCCTCAGGTCGCCCGCCGGCGAGCTCGTCCGGCTCGACCAGGTTTCCACCATCCGCCGCGTCTCCGGCCCCATCCTCATCAATCGCGAAAACGCGCATCGCCGCATCGTCGTCTCCACCAACGTCCAGGGCCGCGACCTCGGGTCGTTCGTCAAGGAGGCTCAGCAAAAAGTGGCCGCGCAACTTGCCCTGCCCGCCGGTTACTCCGTCGAGTGGGGCGGCCAGTATCAGAACGAAAAAGAAGCCCAGGCCCGCCTCGTGCTCGCCCTGCCGCTCTCGCTGCTGCTCATCTGCGGCCTGCTTTACGCCACGTTCCAGAACCTGCGGCAGACCGCGCTCATCCTGCTCATCGTGCCGCTCGCGCTGGTCGGCGGCGTGGCGGCCCTGTGGCTGCGCGGCATCAACCTCAACCTGTCGGCTTCGATCGGCTTTATCGCCCTGTTCGGCGTCGCCGTGCTCAACGGCATCGTCATGGTGTCGCACATCAACAACCTGCGAGAGGGCGGGCTTGACACCGCGCGGGCCGTCCGTCAGGGTGCGTCCGACCGTCTCCGCCCCGTGCTCATCACCGCCACGGTCGCCTCACTCGGCTTTCTTCCCATGGCGCTCGCCACCTCGCGTGGCGCTGAAGTGCAGCGGCCCCTCGCCACGGTGGTCATCGGCGGCCTCATCACCGCCACCCTGCTCACGCTCTACGTTCTGCCGGTTTTGTACGAGCCCTTCAGCCGCCACCTGGCGCTCAGTCCCGGCCCCGCGCGCGAACCCGAACCGAGCCGCGAAAAAGAGCTCGTCTAGGCTTTCTCATCCAGGCCAAAAAAGGCGCCGCTCCCTCAGCGGCGCCGTCAATAACCCTTGTTGAAACCCCGCGGCCGGCCCTCAGGCAGACTGCGCGTGCACAGGCTGCGCCAGGCCTTCATGCATGGGCTGCGCGGCAAAGACCGACGGCAGCGCCATCACGACAACCTCGTTCACAGCCACGGCATTGCCGTAAGTCTCCTCCGGCAAACGGAACAGCACCCGCCGCATCGCTTCCACGCCTTGCATAAACGCGTGGTCCTGGTTTGAAATCTCGTACCGCCAGGCCCCAAAGCGTCCCCGGCTGTACAGCTCCGCCGCTTCCAGCTCCGGCTGGATGCTCGCAAGCAGTGCATCGCGCCCCAGAAACGGGACCGGGTAGCCATGCTCGATCGTGTACTCCCAGCGCGAAACCGTCTCCGTCCCGGCTCGGCCCAGCAGTCCCATCCCGCGCAGGCTCCGCTCCACCTCGCCCCGCAGCACCTCGGCCGGGCGAGCAGGCGCGCCCGCCGGCTCGCTCACCTCGCACAGCATGGAGTAGCAGCCATCCGGCCCATTGCCCCGGCTCACCGTCATCGGGAAGTTCATCCGCCAGAACGGAACATCCTCGTCCGTCACCTGGCAGGAGTGCAGGCCGCGGTACCGCTCCGGCAACTCGCCCCGCACCCCGAACCCGAAAAGCCTCGACCGTGCCTTCACCAATCCTTCAGCCTTGCCCTGCAGGTCCGGACGGTCCTCCACCATCCTCAGCAAGCTGTCGAGCGGCATCGTCGAGATCATCTGATCCCACCCGATCGTCTCGCCCGTGCTCAGCCGCGCGGTCTTCTCCGTCAGCGACACTGAAACCACGCGGGTCTCCAGCATGAGCTTTTCCGCCGGCAGCTTCGCCGCCACCGCCGACCAGATCGCCCCCGAGCCGCCCTTGGCCGGGTACGTCACCCGCGTCTCCGGCGTCCAGCCCGGATCATCCTCTCCCAGCAGGAGGTTGCGAACCGTGCGCCGCAGCCGCATATCGGCCACATTGCGCGTCGATGAGCCCGACCGGTGACGCACCCAAACGTCCGTCAGTTCTTCCGGCGCATGCGCCCACTGCTTCCGGTTCAGCGGTCCCATCAGCAGCCCCGTCAGGTACGGTCCAAACCTGCCCAGCAGATAGGTGCGCAGGTCCCCCTCGGGCTGCTCCTCATGCTCTTCAAAACCGCCGCGCAGCCGGTGCCACGCCACGCTTGCCACCGTGCAGGCCAGCTTCGCAAGCGGCAGCCGCTGCAGGTTGCGCTGCGCCGGGTAAGGCAGAAAACTGCGCCCCACCTGTACGCCGCGCTGCGGCACCGACGACACCCAGCCGAGCGGCAGCTCCCGCAGCAGATCGCCAAAGCGCTCGTAGTGCTTATGCGGAAACAACACATGCCCGCCGAAATCAAAGGTGAATCCCTCGTCCGTGGTCCGCGAAGAAGCCCAGCCGCCCGGCCGGCTCCCCCCGTCCACCAGCAGGAAGTCCTGCGCCCCACCGGGCCCGTTCTCCGTCATCTCCAGCGCCGCGCCCAAACCGCAAGGACCGGCCCCCGCTATCAGCACCTTGACCCGTCGCATTAGACAATGCTCCACGACGAATGGCTCGGGCTCACGACCGATCCGCGATCCACGGCCGGCAGCGGCATCTCATGCTGCGCCGTCGCTACCTCCACCATCAGCTGCAGGTCCATCCGCACCGGCGAAAATGCCTCGCATACTCCGCGGTAGTGCGGCCACGCACGGTGCCGTCCGACTGACTCCGCCCACTCCACCGTCCGCACCCGCTCCCTCTGCGAGGCATGCGCCAGCAGGCTGCGCACTTTCAGGTCCCACGCCCTTGCAATATCCAGCTTGAGCGAGGCCGCGAACTGCAGCGTCGAGGGTCCCTCATAAAACAGAATGCTCGCATAGCGCCGCGCCGCCGACACCAGCGAGTCGCTCAGCACCCGATGGTCCGAGTGCGAATCCGTCGGCGCATGCGTCAGCAGCAGGTCCGGCCGGTGCAGCTCCAGCTTCGCTTCCAGCAGCTCCACCGTTTCACGCCCGCTCATCGAGCCGTCCGGCAAATGGCCAAAATCAAGCTGCACGTCCAGCAGGCTCGCCGATACCCGCTCCTCATCGAGACGCAACTGCGGATCCCCGCCCAGCTCCCCATCCGTCATCGTCAGAAAGGTCACGTTCCAGCCCGAACGTCGCAGCAACACAGAAATGCCGGCCGCGCCCAGGGCGCAGTCGTCCGGATGAGCCCCAATCACAAGTGCTTTCTTCGATTTCATCATCACTGGGTATCCTCGTACCACTTCATTCCGAAAGCCATTTTGCAAACCGCTCTCTTCCACCCTCGGTAGCTGTTCTATCGGCAGCTTTCCGCCCCGCATGAGCCCTGCTTTCACAGACCCGATCCGGTTCCTCCATAGATAAGCTGATTTGTCGAGAGAAAGCCAAAAACGTCACAGCACAGTGGTAAGCAAAATACATAGTTACCGTGCAATGTTTGCAGAAACGGAGCGGTTGTCTCGTTTTTCAGCGTGTAACGAATACCTGCTTCGCCGTCACCAGACCGCGTCCGCAGCAATCTTTTCGCGGCGGGGGCCGGCTTCGACCCGCGCCGCACACAGCCCTTGCGTCTGTCGACAGAAAAGGGGAATCGCCCTTCGGCGATGCCCCTCAATCTAACCTGCGATCTAACCTGCGATCTAACCTGCGATCCAGCCTGCGATTCGGTTTCCTGCCCGGTCCCGCTCGCGAACCAGGCCCTACCAGCCGATGCCGAACGCCACATGCTGTGCCTTGAACGACACTACG
>CAXSBW010000076.1:0-14774 GCA_964235795.1 uncultured Acidobacteriaceae bacterium
CCATACAGCAACAGGAGAATTGCGTTAGGCGAGACCTGCCGTCGAGCAGCCTTCCCGCTCCACACTGCCCTCGGTCGCCACCGGCAAACGCACCAGGAACTCCGTGCCCTCGCCCGGTTCGCTTTCAAACTGGATCTCGCCGCGAAAATTGCCCACCACGATCCGGTGCACGATATCGAGCCCCAGCCCTGTGCCGACCCCTGCTTCTTTCGTCGTGTAGAACGGCTCAAAGATATGCTCGCGGTGCTCCGGCGCAATTCCCGGCCCGTTGTCGCGGATGCCGACACACAGCCACTTGCCTTCGGTCCACAGGCGCACGCCGACAGTGCCGTGTTCAGGCGCGGCATCGATCGCATTGTCCAGCAGGTTGGTCCACACCTGGGTCAGCCCGGTGCCCACGCACGAAATCTTTGCCTCTGACGGCGGCAGTTCGCTTTCGACGCGGATGCCCTTCTCCCGGAACTTATGACCGAGGATCGTCAACGTGCTCAGGAGGCTGTCCCGCACATCCACGGTCGGCTGACGCTGCTTGTCGTCATAGGCATACTTCTTGACTGCCAGCACCAGGTCCGTCACCCGGGTGATGCTTTCCTCGACCGTGGCGACATGCTGCATGCTGCTGATCAGGGCATCCAGGTAGTTCAACGCGTCCGACAGCGTGCCGGGCGGGAAGGAGTGTCGGGCGCAGCTGATGTCTTCGTGGGTCCACCCGGCACTGACCAGCGTCGGGGCCAGGCGCCACGGGTTTTCAATCTCCAGCTGTTCGAGCCAGGCCGAAAGCTCCTCCTCACGGTCCGACTGCTCCAGGGCCGAAAGGCTGACCGGCTGGTGCAGCTCCATCACCTGCTCCTGCAAAGTGGCCAGGCATTCCATCTGGTCGGCCGACAGGTGGGCGCGGGTCATGCGGAGCGAGATCTGCTGGAGCCGTGACAGGTTTTCCCGCAGCTGGCCCGCGGCCCGGCGCGCGGCCGAACCGGGGTTGTTGAGCTCGTGCATCAGCCCGGCCGCCAGCGTGCCAAGCGACACCAGCTTTTCCCGGTGCAGCGTCATCGCCTGGTAGGTTTCATAGCGCAAGGCATAGTTGTGCAACACAGCAGTGCGAATCTGCGGCGATTGCGCGAGAAGTTTCCAGAAGGAGTCCTCGGGGATACGAAGCAGCCGGGAGGCCTGCACAGCGTGGCAATGCGCCGGCACAGGGTTGCGTCCGCACAGCAGCGGCACCTCCCCGAAAGCCTCGCCGCCATGGAAAGCAATCAGGTGCGTTTGTTCCGCGTCCTGCTTGGTCAGCGAGATTTCCCCTTCAAGCAGGGCATAAAAGTAGTTGTGACCGCCCTGGTTCGTCGGCAGCGTGATGCCCGCGGGCAGAATCATCCATTGCGCCCCCTCGAGGCACGGCAGATCCGGCTCTCCCATCGCGGCGAGCGTCGAGATCGTCTGGAGCTGATCCAGCAGCGCGCGGTCCAGTCTTGCCGGCGTCAGCACCCAATCGGTTTGTGTCGGTTCTGCCATGGTTCGCTTTGCTGCTGAAACCCTTCCTTGCGGCACTAAAACTGCGCCAGGTATTGGTGCATGAACTGCACCGCGATCGACCCTTCGCCGACCGACGAGGCTACGCGCTTGACCGACCCGTGCCGGACATCCCCGGCCACGAAAATACCCGGCACCCCCGTCTCCAACAGGTACGGGTCCCGGTCCTCTCTCCACCACGACGGCAGCTTGCCGGCTCTGCGCAGGTCCGGTCCGGCCAGCACAAACCCTTTTTCGTCCCGCACCACGCACTCCGGCAGCCAGCCTGTTTTCGGGGCCGCGCCGATAAAGATAAACAGCGACGACGCCGGGCGCTGTGTCACCTGCCCGGCCCGGCTCACCCCGATGCACTCCAGGTGCGCCTCGCCGCCTACGTTCTCCACCACCGCGCCGGTTTCCACTTCGACATTCGATGTTGCAGCGATCTGATCGATTAAATATTTCGACATGCTCGCGTCCAGCGAGGCTCCGCGTACCAGCATCGTGACCTTGCGGGCGAACTTGGCGAAGTGCACCGCGGCCTGCCCCGCCGAGTTGGCCCCGCCCACAATGAAGATCTCCTCGTTCGTACAGGTCGGCGCTTCACTCAGGGTCGCGCCGTAGTACACCCCCGCGTTCAACAGCCGGTCAGCCCCCGGCACCTCCAGCTTGCGCCAGCGCACACCGGTTGACAGGAGACAGACCCGGCAGGTGACCTGCCGTCCATCGCCCAGGGTGATGTCGTGGTACTGGTTTTTGCTTGCGATCCCGGTCGCGCACTGTGTAATGAACTCCGTGCCGAACCGCGTAGCCTGGGTGATCGCGCGCCGCGCCAGGTCTTCGCCGCTGATGCCCGCCGGAAAACCCAGGTAGTTCTCAATGCGCGAGCTGGAACCGGCCTGTCCGCCCGGCGCTTCCGGCTCGACAAGCAGGGTGCGGAGGCCCTCGGAAGAGCCGTAAACCGCCGCTGCCAGCCCCGCCGGGCCTCCGCCGATCACCACCAGGTCGTAAAATTCGCTTTTGGCCGAGGTTTTCAGCCCCACACGCGCAGCCAGTTCCGGCAGCGCCGGCTCCGATATCCCGGTACCGTCGGGAAACAGCACCGCGGGCAGCCGGGCATCGGCCATCCCGTACTGCTTCAGCATGGCCCCGGCTTCGTCCGATTTTTCCGGGTCCAGCCACTTGAAAGGGACCTGGTTGCGGCTCAGGAACTCGCGAACCTGGTGGTCTCGCGCCGACCAGCGAAGCCCGACCACCTGCAGACCCTCGTAGCGAGGTTTGTGGTCCCCGCCCCAGGACTCCAACAGGTCGTTCAGCACCGGGTACAAACGCTCTTCCGGCGGATCCCATGGCTTGGTCAGGTAGTAGTGAATCCGTGCGCTGTTGATGGCCTGGATGGCCGCTTCCGTATCGGCGTACGCAGTCAACAGCGTCCGTTTGGCGTCCGGAAAAATCGCCTGGACGCGTTCCAGCAGGGCCACCCCGGTCATGCCGGGCATTCTCTGGTCTGAAATAATCAGCGCCACCGGGTCGCCGCGCCCCTTCAGCTGCTCGCAAATATCCAGCGCAGCCTGCCCTGAGCCGGCCCGCAGAATCCGGTAATGTTCACCATATTGACGACGAAGGTCCTGGACCACTGCTTCCAGAACACTGATGTCGTCATCGACGGCGAGGATCACTGGCTTGGGCATATCTGCTCCTATTGTATGCATCCGCACTGCAGCCGATTCGGTGCAGAAAGTGGGCGTAATTTCGTGTAGAAACTACACTGAAGATGTAGAACCCTTATAAACAGCGGTGATTACACAAAGGTTGTAGTAAAAAAAGATGAAAATTATGCTTGCATTCCACAGGAATCGCGATACTCTTGGCTCAACAAACAAGCACAGATTTTTCAGAACGACTGGAAAAGTAACCACCAGAAGTAGTACCTTCGTGTCAACAGTTCCAAACTGAAACACTTTCATCCTCGATTCTGTGAGCCAGAGTTCTTCGCCGACGCAACCGAAGCGGCGAAACAACAGCAACAACCATCGGGTCGCGTCCAGGCGCGATACCGGTCCGCCATCAGGCCACAAGGATCACTATGATGAACAAGGTCATTCTCGCCGACAATCAAGCCATCTTCCGGACCGGTACCGCCAAGGTCCTTTCCATGGAAGACGATTTCAGAATCATTGCGCAGTGTCCGGACGCTGAGCGCCTCGCGAACGCGCTTCAGACATTTCGCGGGGCCACCGTGCTGTTCGGTTCCACGCTCAAGCAGGACCCCCACAAGCTGATGCAGCAGATCTGCTCGGTCGGCAGCCGAGGCATCGCCATCCTCGAGAACAATGAGGCGCAGCAGCCTTACCTGGCCGCTCATGTGCACGGGTTGTTCTTCCGCTCCATCACCGGACCCACCCTGGTGGACTGTGTGCGCCGGGTGGGCCGCGGCGAGCGGGCCATCCACTCCGTTTCCAGCGCGAACACCATGCCGGATGAAGATTTGGTCGGCGCACGGGTTCGCGACCGGCTTACGCCCAAGGAGATGAAGATCGTCGCCCTGATCGTGCAGGGCTGCAAGAACAAGGAGATCGCGGCGCGGCTCGGCACCACCGAACAGGTCATCAAAAACTATCTGCGCGGCGTGTACGACAAAACCGGGGTGTCCGACCGGCTCGAGCTGGCCCTGTTCACGATCCACCACCGTATCCTGGCGGAAGCCGCAGCGGCCGCCGGCAGTGCCATCCTGCAGATCGCATAATGGCGCGCGCGAACCGGTGCGAGCTTGGCTACCCTGTCCCTGAACGGAACGTGCGGTCAAGCTCGCATCAGTCCCTGAGCCCCCGCACCCGGGCTTAGAACTTCAATCGCTCCGCCACGGTCTTGCCCTGCGTAAACTGCAACAGGTAGTCGGGGCCGCCTGCCTTTGAGTCGGTCCCCGACATATTGAAGCCGCCGAACGGGTGCGCCCCCACCATGGCTCCGGTGCACTTGCGGTTCAGATACAGGTTGCCGACGTGGAACTCGCGCTTTGCCCGGTTCAGCGTTTCGGGAGCGGTTGAATACACGGCTCCCGTCAGGCCATACTCGGTCCCGTTTGCCACCGTGATGGCTTCGGAGAAATTGCCGACCCGCAGGATCGCCAACACCGGGCCGAAGATCTCTTCCTGCGCGATGCGGGCGTCCGGGTGCACGTCGGCAAACACCGTCGGCTCGATGTAGTAGCCGCCGTCCGTTGTCTCCACTGCGTGACCCCCGGCGAGCAATCGGCCTTCCGTCTTGCCGGCCTCAATGTAGCTGAGCACACGGTTCCGCGCCGCCTCATTGACCACCGGCCCCATGCGCGGGTTTGCTTTCGGGTCGCCGACCGAGATGGATTCCACCCCCTCGCGGACTTTGTCCAAAAACGTGTCGTAGATCGCGTCTTCCACAATCGCACGGGAGCCGGCCGAGCATTTCTGCCCGCTGAAGCCGAAAGCCGCCGCGAGCACACCATCCACCGCCGCGTCCACATCGGCGTCGGCTGTCACAATGGTTGCGTCCTTGCCGCCCAGCTCCAGGATGGTGCGCTTGATCCAGATCTGCCCCGGACGCGGCCTGGCCGCTTTTTCGTGGATCTCCAGGCCGACCGCGCGCGAGCCGGTGAACGCGATAAAGCGAACCTGCGGGTGCTCGACCAGCGCATTGCCGGGCTCGGCCGCCCCCTGCAGCAGGTTGACCACGCCCGGCGGCATCCCGGCTTCTTCGAGCAGATCGAGAAAGCGAGCAGCGATGGTCGGCGCGTCCGGCGAAGGCTTGACCACAACCGTGTTGCCGGTCACTACCGCAGCGACCGTCATGCCGGCCATGATGGCCAGCGGAAAATTCCAGGGCGGAATGACCGCGCCGACGCCGAGCGGGATGTAGTGAAGCTCATCGCGCTCGCCGGGGTACTGAATCGGGGTCTCGGAGCCGGCGAGCCGGATAGCCTCGCGGGCGTAGAAGTCCAGAAAATCGATGCACTCGGCCACATCGGCGTCCGACTCGGCCCAGTTCTTGCCGACCTCATAGGTCAGCCATGCGCAGAACTCGAACCTGCGCTCACGCAACAGTTGGGCGGTCCGCATCAGCAGGCCGACCCTCTGCTCCAGCGTGGAAAAGCGCCAGAACTCAAAAGCCTTCCGCGCCGCCTGCACTGCGCGATCGGCTTCAGCCGGGCCGGCCGCCTGGTGCACGCCGACGACCTGTGCCGGGAGAGCCGGATTGCGAGAAAGCAGCTTCTCGCCAGTGGATACGCGCTCACCGCCGATCACCAGCGGGTACTCGCGACCCAGGCGATCGCCCACCAGCGCAAGCGCCTCCTGCATTTCGTGGGCATGACGCCCATGGGAAAAGTCAGTGAACGGCTCGTTGACAAAGCGGCCTTGCGGCATCAGGGGCTGGATCTGGGTCGAAAGACCGGTGGTGGCCATGGATTCAGTGTAATGCCGCTTGCGGTCGTTGCGAATGCAGCGGTCAGCGGGTCGACTGTCCGCTTTCTTTCGCAACGTCGATGTAGTACAGCTCGGTCGCCACTTGCAGGCTCTGCCATTCGACCGGCGTCATGGTCTCGGGCAGGGTCTGCCAGTCCGTCGTCGGGGTGATCGTCCGCCGGTGAGCGGCATCGCCGATTTTGACGGGCATGCGGAACGGATCGACATCGACCTTCCACCGGTAAGACACGCGACCGACGCCCGGGTCGTAGTGCAGTTCGAGCTTTGGAAGAGCCGTGTGCCGCAGGTACTGGTCAAACTCCGGCGTCAGGTCCAGCCCTGTACGTCGGTTAAAGAATGCAACCACGTCCTCCGTCAGGATCGTCTGATACTTGAAAGTCTGATAATAGTCGTGAATCAATGCGAACCATTTCGGGTCGTCGTCGATCACGCTCCGAAGCGTATGCAGGAACAGGCCGCCTTTGAAGTATTGATCTTCCGTGGGCTGCCGGTTCATACCCCGCTCGGTCAGGACCGGCGCCTGGTTTTTGACTTTCGACTTAAGTCCATTGATGTAACGGATCGCGTCGGGCTTACCGTAGAGATACTCAACATACAGCGATTCGGCATAAGTGTCCCAGCCCTCATGGATCCACATATCCGACACATCGCGCGCTGAGATGGCATTTCCGAACCACTCGTGGCCGCTCTCGTGGATGATGATGAAGTCAAAACGCGGGCTGATGCCGACCCCGGTCCAGTCGCGGCCATAGTAGCCATTGGTGAAGTGATTGCCGTAAGTTACCGCACTCTGGTGCTCCATGCCCGTATAAGGAACCTGGATCAGTTTGTAACCGTCCTTGATAAACGGGTATTCGCCGAAGAAATGCTGAAATGCATCGAGCATGCCTTTCGCCTGCGCGAACTGCGACTTGGCCTTGTCAAGGTCGGCGGGCAAAGCATAGAAGTCAACCGGCACCCCGCTGTAAGTATCGGACCAGTGGGCGTACTTGCCGATATTCAGGGATACATCATAACTGTTGATGGGATAGTGCACCTGCCAGGTCCAGCGCGTGTAGCCGTCGCCCAGCTTTTCCGAGCTTTGAAATTTGCCATTCGAAACATCGGTCAGGCCGTCCGGAATTTCGGCTTCAATGATCATGCCGTCCTGCGGCTCGTCGCGCCACTGGTCCTTCGACGGCCACCAGATACTCGAGCCGTCATCCTCGCACGAAGTCACAATCCACGGCTCGCCCGAGGGGTCTTTGCCAAAGGTGATGCCGCCGAAGCGTCCAACCGGCTTCGGATGGCCGGAGTAGAAAACGTCGACTGTGTACTCGCCGGCCGTGTGCAGCGGCTCGGCAAAGTCGATCAGCACCGCACCGCCCTCGCGCGTGTACTTCAGCGGCTTGCCGTCCATCACGATCTTGTCGATCGCGAGGTCCGGGTACAGATCGACTTGCATGCGGCTGCCCTCGGTCAGCATCCGGAAGTGAATCTGATTGTCGCCCGCGATAGACTGCGCGACCGGATCAACCCGAACGCGGAGCTTGTAACTCAGCAGGTCGTTGTTCGCGCGAAAGGGCCCGTAGGCGCCGCGTGCACGGTTCGCCTCGGGGGTTTGCGCGTGCAGCATGGGGGCGAGCAAACAAACAAGCAGGCAGGCTCGAAGCAACATGGGGCAAGCCTATCCGAAAGGATTGAAAAGCAAAACCGCCTGCGCGGCTCGCGGCCGCTTCGTGGCGTGTTCTCGAAATCTAATCCCCCGCGGTGATGCTTTCCGTCTGCTTCGACATCTTGGCCGTGCGCTCCAGCTTGTCCCAGTTGAACGGCCTTCCGTCGATGGCGCGCTTGAGGGTTTTAAACAGCACCAGCGAAAACAGCTGCCGGTACGAGAAGCGCTGAAGCCAGATATGAAATAACAACAAACCATCGCCCTTGCTGCTGGGGTGCCGGCGTTCGAGTGAAAACGCAAGCGCCGACGTAACGAAATCGATCATAAGAAACGTAGCAAAGTACAGCAGCAGCTTTTCAAAGTTGACGGCGCTCGCGGCCTCCGGGTGAAAGTAGCGCTGCCAAAGGTAGCTCACCAGCCCGGCAAGAAACATCAGGTCGATGAACGGCGAAACCAGCGGCAGCAGGATTTGAAAAACAAGAATGTTCGGCAGCGCGAATAGCCCCATCGCACGATTGGTACGAGCCGCGGCGCGATGCTTGAACACCGCCTGCAGAATGCCGAAGGACCAGCGAAAACGCTGCCGCATGAGCCCGCGCGCAGTGACCGGGGCCTCGGTAAACGCGAGCGCGCGATCCTCGTAGATGACCTTGTAGTTCTGCTCCAGCAGGTTCATCGTCAGGTCGGCGTCCTCGGCCACGGTATTGACCGGGTAGCAGCCGCCGGCCCTCACAGCGGCGGTGCGCCACGCGCCGATCGCGCCGGGCACAACGGTCACCACATCGAACAGGTCGAGCGCGCGACGCTCAAAGTTCTGACTGGTGATGTACTCAAGCGCCTGCCAGCGGGTCCACAGGTTGACGCGGTTGCCCACCTTTGCATTGCCGGCCACCGCACCCACGCGCTCGTCGGCGAAGTGGCAGACCAGTCTGCCGATCGCATCCGGCGCGATCACCGTGTCGGCATCGATGCCGACGTAGAACTCCTCGTGGATGCGCTCAATCGCGTAGTTCAACGCCTCGGCCTTGCCGGCATTCGGCTTGGTCATCACGGTCACGCGGCCCGACGCGATCTCCGCGCGATACGCCTCGCGCGCCACGAGGAGGGTCCGGTCCGACGAGCCGTCGTCGATCACGATCACGCGCAGGTGCGGGTAGGTGGAGCGCAGAACCGAGCGCACCGTGCGCACGATCACGGTCTCCTCGTTGTAAGCAGGCACCAGCACGGCGATCTGCGGAGCGAACTCCCCGGGCGGCGTCCTGCGCACGCGAAACCGGTCGATCAAGGCGCAAACACCGATAATCAGCAGACGTCCGCTCATCAGGACATCGCCGACGAAAAAGACGAAAACAACAAAATGACTGAGCGTGGAGAAAAGAAAAAACGCGGCCTGGTCCACACGCGCCTGCCACCACATCTTCGGCGAGAGCGCGGGCATCACCTCGGCCCGGGTTTTCCCCATCAGTTCGGACACCGGCACAAACTCGTACCCTCGCGCGCGCATTTGTGTGATTAACACAGGCAGCGCAGCCAGCGTGGCCGAGCGGTCGCCGCCACCGTCGTGCATCAGGATGACCGAACCCTTGAACTCGTCGCGGTCGGCCATCGCATCCAGCTGCTGCTGCACACGATCGACGATCTGCTGCGGCGTCTTGCGCGGATGCTCGTCCCAGTCGTCGGTGTCGATCTTGTTGCCGACGATGGTGTAGCCCATCCCCTGGATCATGTAGGCGGGCGCGGCCTGGTCGTTGGTGTCGGGCTCCTGGTCGATGGAGTAAGGCGGACGGAAATAGAGCGGCTGCACGCCCAGCTCCGCGCCGAAGAGCCGCTCCGTCAGGTTGAGCTCGAGCTTGAGCTGCCGCTGCGAAATCTCGGAGATGTCGGGGTGCGTAAAGGTGTGATTGCCGATCTCGTGGCCCTCGCGCAGGTAGCGTTTCAGCAGCCCCACGTGGTCCTGCGCGGCCTCGCCGATCACCATGAAGGCGGCCTGCACCTGGTACTTTTTCAGCACGTCGAGAATGCGCGGCGTCCAGTTCGGGTCGGGTCCGTCATCAAAGGTCAGCGCCAGTTTTTTAGGCTGGTAGCCGAAATAGTGCAGCCCATAAGGCTCGGGCAGCTCCGTGACTTTTTCATCCGTTACGGTCAGCTTTTCCGAGTCGAGAAACACCTGCCGCACACCGTTTTTGGGTGTCGAGGTCACGCGCAGAATATCGCCCTCACCCGTATTCGCTACGCCGGAGCCCGGCGGCACCGTCGTGAGCGCGTCCGGCGCGTTCGCAGCCGATGGGTGGTCCCATACCGACCAGAGCGAACCATCCTCCGAGCCCAGCTTCCACAGCGCAAAGGTGCGCAGGCCCATCTGGCGCGCGGCACGCATCTCGTTCAACGCCGACACGGCATCGAGAAACCACACCTGGTGTCGCACATGCGCGTCTTCGTCATCGTAGGCAAAGTGCGGGTTGAGCTCGTCGCCGTTCAGGCTCACGATCGAGCCCGCGTCGCCGGCGAGGTCCCACGCCTGCTGCACCGTCACATCGTCCACGCCCTCGACCTTGTCGGAGGTTTGGCGGCCTTTCCTGTCGATGGGCTGCTGCCAGTCGTAGCCGTAGTTGCCGATCGCGCACAGCAGCTTGGTCTTGGGAATCGATTTGAGCGCACGCGCCAGGTTGCCCTCAAACCAGTCCTGGGCGGCCACCGGGCCGGGTTCGGAGGTGTCCTCGTGCTGGTCGTAGTTCATCAGGATCACGCCGTCGGTCGCGGCCCCGAGCGCGTGCAACACCTCCGGCGCCGCCTCGGACGCGACATTGACGTAGAGCTTCAGCCCCTTCGCCGCGAGATCCTGGTGCAGCTCCTGCAGCCAGGCCGCATAAAGCTTCATGGCCGGCTCGGGAATCTCCTCGAGGTCCATGCAGATGCCGCGATACCTGGGGTTGGCCGAGAGCAGCTTGTCGAGCTGCACGTGCAGGCGCTCGCGCGCGACCGGGTCCTTCAGCATCGCTGCCACCACGTCGCCGCTCCACTTGTTGGTCACGGTGTTGTAGTCGTTCAGCATCGGGAAGACCTCGGTGTCCTCCTTCGCGGCCGAGATCACGTGATCGACCTGGTTGCCCGGGTCCACTCCGTGAACACCTGCATGATCGACCACCGAGTAGAAATGCGCCGGGTACAGGTTGGTCACGGCTTTCAGGTCGCCGTCCGGGCTGACCAGGTGGAGCCAGTCGGGAAACAGCAGGTCGATCTGGTGGATGTGCGCCTTGAGCGACGCGTAGCCCTGCGGGTCCGACACCTGGTAGAAAGCCGCGCGAATGCCTTCATCCTGGTTCAGGGTCATCTCGGAAGGCTTTCGGGTCGTTTTGCGCCGTGAAGGGCGCGCGCCCTTCAGGTGCGTCGGCACCGGCACATACGCGCGCAGGTTGTGGCGGTCGCCCGGGAACGGCAGCCCCGGCAGCGACTGCTTGCCGAGCACGCCGACGAAAAACAACACCAGCAACAACGTTGAAAAAACGGCGGTGACGTCGAAGACGCGGCGCAGTCGCTTCCAGCGCTTCCGGCCCGGATCGTAGAAAACAGGTTTCATGCGTGTGGGTAGATTACCCCTCGCTCGCGATCTCGGGCTAGCGAATGATGCGGCGCGTGCGGAAAGCCGCTTGCGCGGGCACCGGGCTTGCGAGTTGACGGGTGCCCTTTTATGCTTTCGCAGTGCGAGCTCCCCGACTGATGAGGCTGCCGGAGCAGGGCCAGTGGTGGCGGCAAAGGGGCTTGCCGCTGGGGCTGGGGCTCCTGCTGCGGCTCTGGTTTGTCCACCATGACCCCGACCTGTCGGGCGACCCGCTCCTTTACGGCTCCATCGCGCGCAACCTGCTGCAGCACGGGGTTTACGGCCTGTCGCCGAGCGCGCCGACGCTGATCCGCCTGCCGGGTTATCCCTTGTTCCTGGCGTTGTGTTTCCTGCTTTTCGGAGTTGAGCACTACGCCCCGGTGCTTTGGCTGCAGGTGTTTCTCGACCTGCTTGGCTGCCGGCTGCTGGCGTGCCTGGCCGCCCGGCTCGCAGCGCCTTCGCAGCGGGCTCGCGCTGCGACATGGACGCTGTGGCTCGCCTGCCTGTGCCCGTTTACCGCGTGCTACACAGCGGCCCCGCTCACGGAAACGCTCGAGCTGTTTTCCATCACCGCCGCGCTGCTGTGCTTCGCGCGCCTGCTGCGAGTGGGCGAGGCGGTCACCGGCCTTGCCGGCCGATGGCTGATCCCCTGTGTGCTGTTCTGGACCTATGCGGCATTGCTGCGGCCCGATGGCGCACTGCTCGGCGTGATGCTGTGCGCGGCCCTCATCATCCATGGGCGTCAGGTGGGGATGCTGCGGCGCGGGCTCGGGTTCGCCGCGGCCGGCGCACTGGCTTCCCTGCTTGCATTTGCCCCCTGGGCCGCGCGCAACTGGCACACCTTTCGTGTTTTTGAGCCGCTGGCTCCCCGCTACGCGACCGACCCCGGCGAGCGCACCAACCCCGGCTTCCAGCGCTGGACCAAAACCGTCTGCGCCGACCTGGTGTGCACCATCGAGGTGTACTGGGCGGCCGACGACGCGCCCATCGCGATCATCGACCTGCCGAGCCGCGCCTTCGACTCCGGGGCGCAATGGAGGGAAACCGCCGACCTGCTGCGCGACTACAACCGCAACACAACGATCACCGCCGCGCTCGATGCGCGCTTCGATGCGCTCGCGCGAGAGCGCATCGCCACGCACCCGGTCCGCTACTACGTGGGCCTGCCGCTGCTGCGGTTGGCCGATATGTGGTTTCGTCCGCGCGTCGAGCTGTTCAACATCGACCCGCGCTGGTGGCACTACGGCCCTGAAGGCGCGGACACCGTGCTGGCCTGGGGATTTTTCGTGCTGAATGCCGCGTATCTCGCGCTTGCAGGGATCGGCGCCTGGCGCAGGCCGCCGCTGCTCGCCGTTTTTGCCGGATTCGTGCTGCTGCGCTGCGCCCTGCTGCTTACGATCGAAGCCCCCGAGCCGCGCTACACACTCGAGTGCTACCCCGTGGTGCTGGTGCTGGGCGGCCTTGCACTCACCGGCAGGCGCGCTCGCGCTACTTCTGGACCACCTGCGTCCCCTTCGGAATGTTCAACGTAAACGCGCTTTCAGGTACCGCGTTCAGCTTGATGTCCGAGTAGGTCGCGGTGCGCGTGTCGCCCGCGGCGTTATAGAAGATCTGCCGGCGCGACGTATCGGTCGCCGGGTCAAGAAAAATCTCGATCCGGGTGAACATATCGCCGGCCGCCGGATGTTTCGGCTGGAGACTCAGCTTCGCCACGGCGACGCCGTCCACCGTGTCCGCGCCCTCGTAGGTCACGTTCCAGTTCGCCTGCAAATCCCTGCCGCTGCCGCCGAAGCCGAGCGTGGCGAAGCTCTCAAACTGCTCGCGGTTCGCACCGGCGTGCAACAGCGTCTCCTGCTTCAGGCCGGGCTGGTACAGCTGCAGCTCGCCGTTGCGAAACAGCACGTCCTTTGGCGCGGGCTGGCCGTCCTCGGTCTCGACATGGGCCACCATCGCGGTGCCGGTTGAGCCGCGCCGGAACGCGATCGTTCCCTTCTGCACGTCGTGCTCCTGCACCACCGCGGTCAACTGGTCCCAGGTGAATCGAGCAGACGCACTTTGAAACCTAGCCGCCGACGCATCCATCTGCGCCAGCACTTTCGCGAGCTGCGGGTCCTGCGCGTAGGCGTTCGAGGTTAACAAGGCAATCACGGCCAGGGTCAGTGTCTTCATCGGTGAGCCCACACTTTGTAAGCTGTCACCGCACCGCTGTCGTCCTTGAGCGACTCCCATCGGTCAATCGTGACCGGGCCTGAAACCGGCGCGATCGCCAGTGCCAGCGGCGCCTCCATCTGCCGCGCCAGCATGCCGGTGGCCGGGTGCACCTGGTCGGCCGGCACCTCGTAGACCGCGCCGGACTCCGTCGGGCGCACCAGCACCGTCGATGGCGACAGGTGGTCGGCCACCGGGTGATCGCGATAGGGGAAGAGGTGCGGTGTGACAAAGATGAAAAGCAGAATCAGCGAGACCATCACGTCGTAATGGAGGCTGCCGCGTTCGTACTTCCAGAAGATGTAGCTCTTGATCAAATTCATAGACACCTTCGAAACCGCCTGCGCGGCCCGCGCCCACTGCGTGGGGTGTGAACTCTAAAATCTTTTGGAAGCCTGGATCACTTCCAAACCATTCATGTACGGCTGCAAAACCTCTGGTACAGAGATAGACCCGTCTGCCTGCTGATAGTTTTCCAGCACCGCGACCCATGCGCGACCCACCGCCAGCCCCGAGCCGTTCAAGGTATGCAGCGGCTCGGCCTTGCCCTTCGCATTGCGAAAACGGATGTTGGCGCGCCGTGCCTGGAATGCTTCGCAGTTCGACACCGACGAGATCTCCCGATAGGCACCCTGCCCCGGCAGCCAGACCTCCAGGTCGTAGGTTTTCGCCGCCGAAAACCCCATGTCGCCGGCGCACAGCAGCATGCGCCGGTACGGCAGTTCCAGCCGCTCCAGGATGGTTTCCGCGTCGCGTGTCATCTGCTCATGCGCGTCCGCGCTGTGCTCCGGGTGGGCAAACTTCACCAGCTCCACCTTGGTGAACTGGTGCTGGCGAATGATGCCGCGCATATCGCGGCCATACGAGCCGGCCTCCGACCGGAAGCAGGCCGTGCAGGCAGTGAGCGAGATCGGCAGCTCCGCCGCCTCGACGATCTCGTCGCGAAACAGGTTGGTCAGCGGCACCTCGGCAGTCGGAATCAGCCAGTGATCGCTGTCTTTCAGCACCCCGGGCTCGTACCCCTCGTTCGCGGCACAGCGAAACAGGTCGTCAGCGAACTTGGGCAGCTGCCCGGTGCCGAACAGCGACCGGCTGTTCACCATCAATGGCGGCGCCACCTCCAGGTAGCCGTGCTCGCGTGTCTGCACATCGAGCATCCACTGGGCCAATGCCCGCTCCAGCCGCGCGCCATCGCCCCACAACACCGAAAAGCGCGAGCCCGACAGCTTGGCTGCCCGGGGCAGGTCGAGTATGCCGAGAGCCTCGCCGAGTTCATGATGCGGTTTCGGAACGAAACCGCCCTGCTCCCCGTCCGGTTTCGGAACGAAGCCGCCCTGCTCCCCGTCCGGTT
>CAXSBW010000077.1:0-5663 GCA_964235795.1 uncultured Acidobacteriaceae bacterium
GTGTAGTTCAGCGCCGCCAGAGGATCGACTGCGGGTGTTTGGTATCCACGATATCTGCAGTACCGTCGGCCAGCCGCGAAGCCCCGTGAGAATCGTAAGATCGTATTGATCGTTGCCCGCGCAGGTGGAAGGCGTGCATGACGATTTCAGGGTCAGCTCAAAATCATACTTCGACATTGGTGACAATCGTTCGTCAACTGTAGCCCGTCACGAGCCTCTCACGTACCGATAAACAAGATTGCGAAAACGCGTCGAAAGCTGGAAAGCATTGTGGATGAGGTGTTGTACAATCGCCTACATGAAAGAGCCTGCACTCATCGGCGTGGTTATGGGAAGCAAAAGCGACTTAGCCACAATGAGACATGCAATCGATATGTTAAGTATGCTTCACATAGCCTTCGAGGCTCACGTGGTCTCAGCCCACCGGACACCGGACAGGTTGTTTGAGTACGCAGCTACCGCTCAGGTCAGGGGGCTGAAGGTGATCGTAGCAGGCGCAGGTGGAGCTGCTCACCTTCCTGGGATGTTAGCCTCCAAGACATGTTTACCGGTGCTCGGTGTACCGATCCCTGCAACCTCCTTGAACGGCATGGATTCATTGCTGTCGATAGTGCAAATGCCCAGGGGAGTTCCCGTGGGAACCTTAGCCATAGGCAATGCGGGAGCTGCCAATGCTGCCTTGCTCGCAGCCCAGATCATAGCTCTTCATGACGCCGATCTTAGGCACAGAATCACTGAGTGGCGGCGACTACAGGCAGAAGAAGTCTTGTCGCAGAGCGTAGATCTATGAAGACTCCGCTGCTGCCCGGGTCCACTATCGGCATCTTCGGAGGTGGCCAGCTTGGACGCATGATGGCGATTGCCGGACACAAGCTGGGCTACAAGATCTGCATCGTGGATCCAGACCCCCAGTGTCCGGCTCGATCCGTCGCGGAGGAGTACGTCCGCGGTTCATGGTCGGACTCGGAGTCAGCTGCTGATCTCGCCAGGTCCTGTGATGTCATCACGTTGGAGATAGAACAGGTAGCCGTGGAGTCACTCTCAACCGCGCGGCGCTTTGCTCCTGTTCGGCCCAGCCTTCATGTCATGGAAATCATTAGGAGCCGACTCACGCAGAAGCAATGGCTGCAGTCACACGGAGTGCCGCTGGGTCCGTGGTCTGCCGTTCACACATGGGAACAGCTGCGTGGGGCCGCTGTTGAATACAAAGCCGGCATGTATGTCAAAAGCGCCATTGGTGGGTATGACGGCAAAAATCAAAGTCACTTGATTCATCCTTCGCCTGCTGACCTTGAGGCTGCATGGTCTGCCCTGGGTTCTCAGCCTTGTATTGCCGAACAAGCCGTCGATATCAGGTGCGAAATATCCGTGCTGGTTGCCCGCTCGCCGCTGGGTCAAGTTGCGGTCTATCCTCCAGCATTGAATCACCATCACAAGCAAATCCTGGCATGGAGCTCTCTTCCATCTGCTTTACCTGCTGATATCGAAGATAAGGCACGATCGATAGCTCAAAAAATTGCCCATGACATCGAGCTTGAAGGCATCCTGGCTGTCGAGATGTTTGTCACGGCGGACGAGGAGGTGCTTGTCAACGAACTCGCGCCCAGACCGCACAACAGCTATCACGCCAGTATGCGCGCGTGCATCACCGACCAGTTTGAGCAGGCCATCCGGGCAGTCTGCGGATTACCGCTTGGCGACCCTGCAGTGACGAAGCCCGCGGCAATCGTCAACCTGCTTGGGGACCTGTGGCTGAATCGCGAGCCGAACTTTGAGCGCGCACTTGCTTTTGAAAGTGTTCATCTACACCTGTACGGAAAGAGCGAACCTCGTCCCGGACGTAAAATGGGACACTTATCGGCAGTCGGTGAAACAGGCAAGCAGGCGCTTGACCGCGTACTGCAAGCATTTCATGCGCTATGAGATGCGACGCGCCGTCGCATCTCAGGCAACAACCCTGGCTAGCCAAGGTTTTCGTTCCACTGCTCCAGGTACTTTTTCACCTCAGCCATGAACTTCCCGGCATCCGAACCATCAATAATCCGATGATCGAAGCCGAGAGTTAAGTGGATCATGTGGCGGATAGCGATCGAGTCAGCCCCATGCTCATCTGTCACGACAGCGGGCTCCTTGGTTAACCCCCCAATACCGAGAATGGCACTTTCAGGCATGTTGATAATCGGTGTGCCGAACTGCTCCCCATAGATGCCGGCGTTGGTCAGTGTGAATGTTCCCGTACCGACCTCGTGAGGTTTCAGCTTTTTCGTGCGCGCCCGGTCCGCAAGGTCGGCAATGGCTCGAGCCATTCCCAGGAAGTTCCGCTCCTCGGCATGTTGAATGACCGGTACAATCAAACCCCAGTCCAGGGCAACAGCAATCCCTAGATTTACATTCGCGTGATATCGAATGCTTTCTGTCTCGATCGAAGCATTGACGATGGGCATCTTGGCTAGAGTAGCTGTGACTGCCCTTGCAATGAAAGGCATGTACGTTAACTTCACGCCATTCCGCTGCTCGTATTTACTTTTTTCCTTTTCGCGCAGGCGAACAATACGCGTCATGTCGACCTTGAAGATGGTGTGGACATGTGCATTCGTGCGCTTGGAGTCCACCATGCGCTGCGCGATGATAGACCGCATCTTCGTCATAGCTACAAGCTGCCCGGCAACTTCCGTTCCGCCGGCTGTTGCCTCCTGAATCACTGCAGGGGCCTGCTGTTCAGATCGCACAGGGGCCGAAACTGGTACCGCACTAACCTCAACTTTTTGCTCAAGATGGCTCAGCAAATCCTCTTTGGTGATGCGTCCCGCGGAGCCTGTCCCACCAATCTCCTCCAGGTTGAGGCCGTTCTCCCTGGCCATCTTCCGAACCAGTGGGGATGATCGCAACTTCTCCGAGCTTTGCACCTGTGAGGTTTGTGAAGCACCGGAGGGGCTGCTCGACTCAGACGGCTTGACCGCATCCGCGACTCTGGCTGCCTCCTTCGGCTTCTCCGCGGTAGCCGAACCTGCACTTTCAATCACAGCTACGATCGAGTTGATCTGTACAGTAGCACCAGCTTCAAATCGAATCTCCCGCAGGACGCCGCTGGCAGCGGACGGTATCTCGGCATCCACCTTGTCGGTCGATATCTCGAACAAAGGTTCATCCCGCTCAACCGAATCACCTACCTGTTTCAGCCATTTTGTAATGGTGCCTTCAAAGATGGACTCGCCCATCTGCGGCATCACCACCTCGGTAGCCGAGGTGTCGGCACTCCTTGTACCTGCCTCCACCGTTCTGCTCGCGACGTTCTCCGTCGGCACAGCCGAGGAGGAAGCTGCAGCGATGCCTGCACTCTCAATGGTGGCAACCACTACATTGACCTGCACAGTAGCCCCGGCCTCAACCTTGATCTGCTGCAAGGTTCCCGCTACAGGGGACGGTATCTCGGCATCTACCTTGTCGGTTGATATCTCAAACAGCGGTTCATCGCGCTCTACGGAGTCGCCTGGCTTCTTGAGCCACTTGGTGACTGTTCCTTCAAAGATAGACTCGCCCATCTGCGGCATTACGACATCAGTTGCCATCTGCTCTCCCTGCCCGTGCACGTTCAGCATCCTGAGACTTAAGTGTACGTCATAAGCTTTTTCCTTTGACCGGCCTCGCACCCGCCCATGGTTCGCGTGAAACGGACACCGCGGCCGGCGCTGGCCATCATCTACGTAAAGAGCGGTATGCCGCTACAGGAGCTCCTATGAGTTTTATGAACGCCCTTTCTGCCTTTGCCGGCTCCTCCGGTGAAAACCAGCCGTCCACCGAGCAGCATGCTTCCATCGCCCAGGCCTTTTTACAGCACTTCAGCGGGCAGCCCGCGGGCCTTTCAGGCGTCGTCGACCAGTTTCACCAGCAAGGCATGGGGCAGCATGTCGACTCATGGCTCAGCACGCAACCAGGCTCACAGCCGAATCAAACGGTTGAACCGCAGCAGGTCGAGCAGGCCCTGGGTCAGCAGCAGGTGCAATCCATCGCACAACGAGCCGGCGTCAGTAGCGAAATGGCAAAAGTAGCCCTCGCTGCCGCCTTGCCGATGTTGATGTCCCACTTATCCCAGGGATCCGGTCAACTGCCCGCACAGGCCGGCTCGGGCAGCGGACTTGCCGGTATGGCGGAAGGCCTTTTCTCCCGCGCACTTTAGGCGCTTGCTCGCCGGCAGCGAAAGCCGGTCCTACACCAGCGCTGCCCCGGCGATCCTTTCAAGGATCGTCAGCGGCGCGTGTTCAGGCTCGACCTGCGCCGTTTGATCCACAAGCAGTGTCTGCTCCAGGGCGTACTGCCCAGCCAGCACGGCGTGGGGCACGGTGTCTGTAAAGACCATCCAGCTGGATCCCGGCTGAAACTCAAACGCTTCCTTGTGCGCCTCACGCTGCCAAAGGGTGTCTTCTTTCAAAAAGTTATGAAAGCGCATCATGAAGTCGTCATAGGGCGTTCTTTTCAGCGCAGGAAACGCGGCACCCAGTCCAAGATGCCGCGCCACGGCTTTCGCTGCCCTGGTCGCCGCAGGGTCGATACGCGGCGCGATGCGTACAGGCGCGAAGCGGGGCACCAGTGCGTCAAATGGCTCGCTGACCACCCAGCTACGAGTGCGCTGTGGATGTATGTTGTTGAAGAAGCGCAGGATGCGCGCCCCGCGCGTCGGCCGCGTCGGAAACGCATCGGTATGGAGCAGATCATTGCGCCGGCGCAGGGGCAAATCGCGATTCTGCTCTTCCTGCGGGCGAAAGCTCGCATAGTCCCGCCGCAACTTACCCCGGTACGGCTCCAGAAAGCCTTCAAGAAAACCCGCGACCGCGTCCGAATATGCCTGCATGACATCGCGGAGACGCTCGGCTGCTCCATCGCGGGCATCGTCCAATCCCGTCAGCGCGCCCGTGAGCGGCTTGTAGGCGATGTTCTTATGCAGCGATGAGCTTGTCTGCTGACGACCCAGCAGAAACTCGATGTCCGTTTCACTGAGCGGCACGGGTGTTCGCGGAAAGTACAGTATCGCCCCAGCCTCCATCCGGCCGCACCATTGCCGCTTCTCAGCCGCTGTCGCCCCATGCACCTGTTCCAGGCCAATCTCCAGCACCGCCATCGCACCTGCCTCCGCCTTCCCAAGCATACCGGCACGCGGGCGCCGGTCAGTGTTTGCCCAGCAGCCTGCCCAGTGCTCTTTGGAGTTGCTGTTGCGGACCGGAAGCTCCTTGCTTGCCGCCCTTCCATGCACCGCTCGTGCCCCCCGCATCCGTATCCGTACCCAGGGCCAGTCCGCCCAGGTTTGCCAGAAAAGTGGGACTCGCCGTCGTGCCCCGCACTTCAACCGGAATACCATGCCTCAGCACGCTGCCGGCCAGGTTCCCCAGCCATCCGCTGCTCGCAAGCAGGCCCCCCAACCCGCCGCCTGCCGCTTGCGCCGGCCCGCCGCGCCACTCCGTCAGCTTTACCAGCATGTTGTAGTGCAGGGCCCCTTCCTTGCTCACAGTGCCGTCACCGGTCGCTGTACCCAGGCCCTGCACATCGAGTGCGATTCGGTCCGTGGACAAGCCCTCACTCGTATCGCGAATGTCCATGCGCAGTGAGCGAATGGCGGTGCCCGGGCCTGTCGCCCCGCCCACCTGGCCGCCTGTCAGTTTCGACAACGC
>CAXSBW010000077.1:5763-11079 GCA_964235795.1 uncultured Acidobacteriaceae bacterium
CCAGGTCGAACCCCGCCAGCTGTGTCTCCTTCAGCGCAACCGGCCCTGCAATCACCGGGGCGGCCGTCGTGCCGGTGATCGCGAGCGAAGCCGTCAGGGTGCCTCCCTGCAATCGCGAGCCCTGCGGCAGGCGTACGCCCATGGCCGGCAAAAACGCCTCCATCGCATCGATCGGCACCGCATCGCCATTCACCTTCAGGTTCACCGTGGTGGCCGGCCCACTCAGCCCGTAGCCGCCCGAAACCTTCACCACCGCCGCTCCTACCGAGAGCGTTGCACCCTGCACGACGCCCGTTTTCAGCGCCTCGTCCTCCGTGATCGTGAACTGCACGTCCAGCGGTTTCAGCGAAGCGGTGCCGTTGCGCGACAGCTTGATGCCCGCCATCTCCCCTTTGCCGCTCGCGCACAGCGTTTGCCCACTTGTGCTCACCTGCGCCTGCAGGTTCAAGGAGCCGTCCACGCCGGCATCCGCCGGTAAAACTCCGACCGTCGCGAGCCGCACATGTTCGAACGTCACACGCGCGTCCACCTGCGCCTGCCGGGGCTGGCCAAACGGTCCTGCTTTGCCGCTGGCTCGCAGGCTGCCGCCGCCCGGCGTTTGTGCCGCCAGGTGAAAGGGTGCAGGGCTGCCCGGGGTCAGGCCGGTGATTTGGGCGTCGATCGACTGGTAGACCACCGGCGCGCCCGCCCTGCCCGGCGTAGTGATGGTGACAGCACCGTTCCTGACCTCGGCATTCTCCACTGTCAACCGGGCCAGGAAGTCCGGCCGCTGCTGTGCCTGCGCGGTCGCGGCCGGCTTCGGCCGATCCAGCCGTGCCGCCGTCAGGTGCGGCCCATCCACCAACAGCCGGGTCACATGGATCTGCTTCCCGCTCCACGACGCATCCAGTTCCAGGCGGTCCACCAGGCCGGAAACACCGTCGAAGACCGGCAGAAGTCCCGCCGCCGGCAGGGCCACATGCTTCAGCAGAAAATGACCTGAGAATGGCATGGCCGACGCGTCCGGCCGCTGGATGGGCCCGGCCGTCCCCTCCAGACTCGCGGTTCCTTCCCCCGGGAGCTTTGCCGTCACTTTGAAAGGGAACGAGTGCATCCATGCAAAGTTCTTCAGCCGGAGATCGACGTCCTCATACACGCGCGCCGGTTCGCCGCCAAGGCTTACGGTGATCTGGCCATGACTGATCGCGAGTTCGCTCACGGAGGACTCCGGTGAACGATCGGGCGTCGCCCCGGTCGCAAACCTGTTTGCCGACCGGCTCAGGCTCGCATAGTTCCAGGTGCCGCGAGTCGAGCGCAGCAACCGCACCCTGGGCGTGTCCAGGGCAAAATAGCGGACATGAACCTCGCGCCGAAGCAGGTACGGCAGCACCTCTACGCCGATGCGCATGCTCCGAGCCTCGAGAAACGGCCTTGGGCCAAAGGCGGGGTCGTCGGCAACACGCGCGTCCCGCGCAACCAGGCTGCCGCTCCACACCGACAGGGTGGTCGCGCCCAACGTCACCTGCCGCCCCAGCTTCGCACTCAGCGCGCTCTCAATCCTTGCGCGGGTGCCGGCCGTGTTCAACAACAGCGGCAGTACCAGCCCGGCCCCGATCACCAGTACCACACCCACCACGGCCACGGTAAGCAAAACCCGGACGCCCCGTCTCATGGCCACACAGCACCTCTTTCGCCTTTCTATGCCGCGCCCGGAAACGCTGTTGTGCTCGGGACCAGGCGCTACGCCCCGAGTACCGTCTCCATCTCGCCGATGCCCCAGTCGAGGTCCTCCCGCGAAATCATCAACGGAGGTGCGAGCCGAATCACCGTGCTGTGCGTCTCCTTGCACAACACCCCGCGCCGCTCCAGCGCCTCGCAAAACCGTCGCGCCGCCGTGTTCAGCTCAATGCCGATCCACAACCCGCGCCCCCGTACCTCCACTAAATGCGGGCTCCGCATCGCGCGCAGCCGGCGCAGCGCGTACTCTCCCAGCTCCGCCGAGCGCTCCGCCAGCCCCTCATCCACAATCACTCGCAGCGCGGCGCGTGCCACCGCACAGGCCAGCGGATTGCCTCCAAACGTGCTCCCGTGGTCGCCCGGCTGCAGCACCCCCAGCACCTCGCGCCGCGCCAGCACCGCCGACACCGGGTAAAACCCGCCCGACAGCGCCTTGCCGATCGTCACCACGTCCGGTCGAATTCCCTCGTGCTCAAACGCAAACATCCGCCCCGTGCGCCCCAGCCCCGACTGGATCTCGTCGCAGATCAGCAGCACGTTGTGCTCCCGGCAGATCGCCGCCGCCTCCCGCAGGTAGCCGTCCGGCGGCAGCAGGATCCCCGCCTCGCCCTGGATCGGCTCCACCAGGAACGCGCACGTCTCCGGCGTGATCGCCTCCCGCAGAGCCCCCGCATCGCCGAACGGTACCGTGCGAAACCCGCTTGCGAAGGGGCCGAATCCCGCCCGGTACTGCTCCTCCGTCGAAAAGCCCACCACCGCGATCGTTCGCCCATGAAAGTTGTTGCCGCACACCAGCACCTCGGCCCGCCCGTCCGGAATGCCCTTGACCGTTACGCCCCACTTCCGCGCGACTTTCAACGCGGTTTCCACCGCTTCCACGCCCGAGTTCATCGGCAGCGCCATCGCAAAGCCCGTCAGCTCGTGCAGCGTTTGGAGCAGCAGCGGCAGCTGATCGTTGCGAAACGCGCGCGAGGTCAGCGTCACGCGCTGCGCCTGTTCCATCATCGCCCGTAGAATCGCCGGGTGGCAGTGCCCCTGGTTCACCGCCGAGTACGCGGCCAGGAAATCCAGGTAGCGCCGCCCCTGCACATCCGTCAGCCACGCGCCCTCGGCCCGCTCCACCACCACGTTCAAGGGGTGGTAGTTATGCGCGCCATACTGCTCTTCCAGGCCGATCAGCTCATCCGCGGACCGCTGTTCCACCAGCTGCATAGTTGACTCCATAGGGTGCAAATCCGCCAGAATAGGCCATCTCCGGTCCTTCTTGATCGAACGCAACCGTGTGCTTGCAGTGTAGAACTCCCGTCCCGCTCTGCCTGCCCATCCCGCGCCGTATCATCCAAAAAGACATTCGGCCCAGCCCTGTCTCTCGGCGATATACCGTATGCAGCCCTCTCCCACTCCCGGTACGCTCTCGCTTGAAGGCCGCACCGCCGTCGTGCTCGGCGGCACCGCCGGCATCGGCCTCGCCCTTTCCCTTGGGCTCGCCCGCGCCGGGGCCGATGTCATCGCGTCTGCACGCCGCCCCGAGCAGGTGGCCGCCGCTGCGGCTTCCATCGAGCAGCTTGGCCGCCGCACCCTCCGCTTCCCCTCCGATGTCGGCGATCGCGCGACACTGGAGGCTCTCCGCGACCGCACTCTGGAGGCCTTCGGCACCGTCGACATCCTCGTCAACTGCGCCGGCAAAACCAGACGCACCCCCACCCTGTCCGTGTCCGAGGCCGAGTGGGCCGATATTCTTGATACCAACCTCACCGGCACCCTGCGCGCCTGCCAGGTTTTCGGTGCCCCCATGCTCGCGCGTGGTTACGGCCGCATCATCAACATCGCGTCCCTCAGCAGCTTTGTCGCCCTGTTTGAGGTTGCCGCCTATGCCGCGAGCAAGGCCGCTGTCGCCTCCCTCACGCGCTCGCTCGCGGTCGAGTGGTCGCGCCACGGCGTCATGGTCAATGCCATCGCCCCCGGTGTCTTTCGCACCGCGCTCAACGCCGACCTGCTTGACGGCACTCCGCGCGGGCACGAGTTTCTGCTCCGCACCCCCATGGGCCGTTTCGGGCACACCGACGAGCTCGTCGGTGCCGCCGTGTACCTCGCCTCCGAGGCCGCCTCCTTTACCACCGGGCAGGTCCTCGCCGTCGATGGCGGCTTTCTCGCCAGCGGCGTGAATCAATAACCGGAGAAAACAACCATGGCCCTCCTTTGCAGCGAAGGCTCGGAAACTATGGAACTCTCCCCGGGGCGATTGCATGGCCTGCTGGCCGAGGCACTCGACCGGCTCGGCGAACGCCGCCGCGTCCTCGTCATCCCGCCCGATGCCTCCCGTATCCATTCCCGCGCCGGCGAGCTGACGCAAATGGCTCACCAACTCCTCGGCGACCGCCTCCGCGCCATCCTTCCCGCGCTCGGCACTCACGCCCCCATGCCTGAGGCCGCGCTCGGGCGCATGTTCGGCACCATCCCGCGCTCGCTCTTTCGCGTCCACCACTGGCGCGACGACCTCGTCACCCTCGGCGAGGTTCCGGCCTCTTTCATCGCGGAGCAGTCCGAAAGCCGGCTCGACTACACCTGGCCTGTGCAGATCAATCGACTCCTGACCGAAGGTGAGAACGGTCAGCCTTTCGATCTCATCCTGTCCATCGGCCAGGTGGTGCCGCACGAGGTGATCGGCATGGCCAACGGCAATAAAAACATCCTCATCGGCACAGGCGGCGTCCAGAGCATCGACCGCAGCCACTACCTCGGCGCCGTTTACGGCATGGAGCGCATCATGGGCCGCGCCGACACCCCCGTGCGCCGCGTGCTCAACTACGCGGAAACCCGGTTCCTCACCGGGCTTCCGATTGTCTACGTGCTGACCGTGATCGACCGCAACCCGGCCGGCGAGCTCGTCGTGCGGGGCTTGTTCATCGGCGACGACCCCGAGTGTTTCGAGCGCGCCGCCGAGCTTTCCCTCAAGACCAACCTCGTGCTGCTCCCTCGCGAAATCCGCAAGTGCATCGTCTCGCTCGACCCCCGGGACTTCGGCAGCACCTGGCTCGGCAACAAGGCAATCTACCGCACCCGATTGGCGCTGGCCGACGACGCCGAACTGGTCGTACTCGCCCCCGGCGTCCATACCTTCGGCGAAGACCCTGCCATCGACCGCCTCATTCGCAAATACGGCTACCGCGGCACCCTCGCCACGCTTGAAGCCGTCACGGGCAATGCCGATCTCGCCGGGAACCTGAGCGCGGCCGCGCACCTCATTCACGGCTCCAGCGAGGGCCGCTTCCGCGTCACTTACTGCCCCGGCGGGCTCAGCCGCGACGAAACCGAGGCCGTCGGCTTCCTGTATGCGGACCTCGCCCGGACCACGCAGCGCTACAACCCCGCGAAGCTCGTCGAAGGCTGGAACATCGTCGACGGCGAAGAGATCTTCTACATCTCCAGCCCCGGCCTTGGCCTTTGGGCCCACGCCGGCCGTTTCGCTCCGGAAAGGGCAACCGGGATGGAGCCGCTTCCATCGCACCAAGCGCGTGAACAAGCGCGAAATTCCTTAGCGTGGAAGTCCCCAGTGGAAACGGTCACTCACCCCGTGACCGGCACACCTTAATCCGGTCC
>CAXSBW010000077.1:11179-13430 GCA_964235795.1 uncultured Acidobacteriaceae bacterium
CCCGATCCTGGCCCGCGCTCAGCCCCGCGGGGAAGGGAATCATGGCCATTGTTCCTCCCGGCGCTGCCCCGTTCGCCCTGTGCGCCATCGTCGGTGTCAGTATCCTGCTCATGCTCGTGCGTCCGCGCGGCATCGCCGAAATCTACTGGGTTGCCGGCGGCTCGCTTCTGCTGCTTTTGCTGCGTCTCATCCCGCTGTCACTCGCCGGCAGAGCCGTACTCCAGGGCTCCGATGTCTATCTCTTCCTCATCGGCATGATGCTCCTGTCCGCCCTTGCCCGCGGGCACGGTGTCTTTGACTGGCTTTCCTCCGCCGCTGTCCGGGGTGCGAACGGCTCTCCCGCGCGACTTTTCACCCTCATCTACGGCGCCGGCACCCTTGTCACCGCATGTATGTCGAACGACGCCACCGCCGTCGTGCTCACCCCGGCCATCCTGTCCGCCGTGCGCGCCGCCGAGGTCGACCCGCTCCCCGGCCTCTTCGCCTGCGCCCTCATCGCCAACGCCGCTTCGTTCGTCCTGCCCATCTCCAACCCCGCCAACCTCGTCGTGTTCCATGACGGCATGCCTCCGCTTGGGCCATGGCTGCTCCGCTTTGCGTTGCCTTCCGTGCTTTCCATCGCGATCACCTACTTCGTGCTGCGCTTCCTGTTTCGCAAACAGCTGCGCGGCTCGATCCACGGCCAGGCCGAAACAAAGCCCCTCCCGACCGAAGGCAAACTCGTGCTCGCCGGCCTCGCCGCCACCGTCATCGTCCTGCTCACAGCCTCCACTCTGCGCTGGGATCTCGGCCTGCCTACCTGTCTCGCCGCCCTCCTGCTCACCGCCGTTCTTTCCGTCAGGCAGCGCTCCAACCCATTCCCGCTGGCCCGCGAGATCAGCTGGAGCACCCTTCTGCTGGTTGCCGGCCTGTTCATCCTGGTGCGCGCGATGGAAAGCATCGGTGCCCTCCGCTTCACCGGCAGCTGGCTCGCCGGCGTCCAGCATCTGCCGGCCGCCGCCGGCGCGCTTGTCACGGGCTTCGCCGTCGCTGTCGCCAACAACCTGGTCAACAACCTGCCCCTTGGCCTCCTCGCCGGGGGCACACTCGCCGCCGCCCACGCCACCAAGGGGCTTCTGGCTAATGCCGTGCTCATCGGCGTCGATCTCGGCCCCAACCTGTCCGTCACCGGTTCGCTCGCCACCATCCTGTGGCTGCTCGCGCTGCGCCGCGAAAACCTCCACGTCTCCTTTCTCCGCTTTCTCGCCGTCGGCGCGGTCGCCATGCCCGTCGCCCTGCTGGCCGCGCTCGGCGGCACCATCCTCATGCACCTGCTCATTCCCACGTCCTAAGGAGAACAAACACCATGAGCCCCGGTCCGAATGCTGTCTGGATCCTCCCCTTCATCCTTCTCGGCGGCGCGCTGCAAGCCTGCGGTGCCGCCATGAACGGTCAGCTCGCCAAATCGCTCGTCAATCCCTGGCTCGCCTCCACCGTCTCCTTCGCGCTCATTACCTTCTTCTTTGCCGGCGCGTTCCTCATTCTCCCGCACCCTTTGCCCACCACCCGGGACCTCGCAGCCATGCCCTGGTGGGCCGTGGTCGGCGGCCTGGTCGGCGCAGTGCAGGTCTACGCCGGCCTCACCCTGGTCACTCGCGTCGGCGCGGGCCTCTTCATGGGCCTCACCGTCACCGCCGCCCTGCTCGCCTCGCTCGCCATCGACCACTACGGCTGGCTCCGCATGGACCACCACCCGCTCAACATCTGGCGCGCGCTCGGCGGCCTTCTGCTCGTCGCCGGCGTGACTCTTATCGCGCGGTTCTAACCTGCAGATCAGGCTCCAACTTGTAAAAAAGGAGTGCCCATGCCCTCAATCATCGTGCCGCCCTTTACCGATCCCGAGCTCGCCGCCCGCAAGGTCCAGCTCGCCGAGGACCTGTGGAACACCCGTGACCCCGAACGGGTCGCCTCCGCCTATACCGAAGACAGCCTCTGGCGCAACCGCACGGAGTTCCTCCAGGGTCGGGACCAGATCGTCGCTTTTCTCACCCGCAAGTGGAACCGTGAACTCGGCTACCGCCTCAAAAAAGAGCTCTGGGTTTCCGCGATAACCGCATGGCCGTGCGCTTCGAATACGAGTGGCATGACGAAGGCGGTCAATGGTTCCGCAGCCATGGCTGCGAACTCTGGGAGTTCGCCCCTTCCGGCCTCATGCAGCGCCGCGAAGCCGGCATCAACGACCACCCCATCCACGAAAGCGAGCGCAGGCTGG
>CAXSBW010000078.1:0-8431 GCA_964235795.1 uncultured Acidobacteriaceae bacterium
GCCTCGCTTCGGCCTCGATGGCGGCTGCATGCCGGCCTGCTCTATGCGGCGAAACCGACTCTGCGACAATGGGAGTCAAACGTCCATTCCGGCCATCCACTCTTTTATGATGCCTACCTTCGGCAGCTACGCTCTTCTTCTCGCCCTTGCCTTCAGCGCTTACACGCTGCTGGCCGGGTCGGTCGCCCTGCGCCAGGTCGCGACCGGCCGGGCGGGCCGCGTCCGGCCGGAGCGCCTGGCCGAAACCGCGCGGCGGGCCGGCATCGCGAGCTTTTTCGCGGTTGCCGCCGCGGCGTTTGCGCTCGTGTGGTCGGCGTTCGCGAATGACTTTTCTGTCTCCTACATCCTCCATCACTCCAACCGCGACCTGCCCGGCCCTTACAAGTTTGCCGCGCTGTGGAGCGGCCAGGAGGGTTCGCTGCTGCTATGGGCCTTTCTGCTGGCGGCCTACGGGTTTGCGCTGCGGCTGAGGCACCGGACCGACGTGAAATTGTTTGCCTATGCCTCGACGATCCTGGCGGGCATTCAGCTGTTTTTCCTGATCCTGCTCAACTTTGTCGCGCCGCCGTTTGCCCTGGTCGGCGGCACGGTTCCGGCGGACGGATTCGGGCTCAATCCCCTGCTCCAGTACCCGGAGATGGTGATCCATCCGCCCATGCTGTACCTGGGCTACGTCGGCTTCTCGGTCCCCTTTGCCTTTGCGCTGGGCGCCCTGATGATGCGCTACCCCGGTGAGAAATGGATCCGCGTGACCCGCCGCTGGACGATGGTGACCTGGGGCTTTCTCACCCTCGGCATCTTTCTCGGCGCGCATTGGGCCTACTCCGTGCTGGGCTGGGGCGGCTACTGGGGCTGGGACCCGGTGGAAAATGCCTCACTCATGCCGTGGCTGACCGGCACGGCGTTTCTGCACTCGGTCATGATGCAGGAAAAGCGCGGCATGATGAAGAAGTGGAATGTGTGGCTGATTTTTTCCACCTTTCTGCTGACCCTGCTCGGCACCGACCTCACGCGCTCGGGCCTGGTTTCCTCCGTCCACGCCTTCGCGCAAAGCTCGATCGGGGCCTGGTTTCACGGCTTCATGCTCGTCTCCTTCCTGGTGTGCGCGGTCACATTCTGGCGGCAGCGCAACCACCTCGAGGCCGAGCACCAGGTGGAATCGCTCCTGTCGCGCGAGTCGAGCTTTCTGTTCAACAACATCATCCTGCTGGCAGCCTGCTTCACGGTGCTGTGGGGCACACTGTTCCCCATCCTGAGCGAGTACGCGCAGGGCAACCGCGTCACCGTCGGCGCGCCGTTTTACAACCGGGTTGCCGTGCCCATCGGCATCTTCCTGATGCTGCTCACGGGGGTGGGTCCCCTGCTGGCCTGGCGCGTCGGCTCGCTGCGATCGCTGCGGCGCAACCTGGTCCGGCCGGCCATCGGCGCCGCGGGGACAGCAGCGCTGCTGCTTGCCGCAGGCGAGCGGCCCTGGACGGATATGGGTTCGTTCTACGCCTACTCCGTGTGGGTTTTCGCGGCGTTTGTGGTCACGGCGATCCTGTCGGAGTTTTCCCGCGGCGCACAGGTACTCGCAAAGCAGACCGGACGGAGCTTCACGCGCTCCACCCTGCTGCTGGTGCAGCGCAACACCCGCCGGTACGGCGGCTACATCATCCACCTGGGCGTCGCGATCATCTTTATCGGCTTTGCCGGCTCGGCCTTTAACACCAGCCAGGAGCGCGAGCTGCACTATCACGACCGCATGCAGCTGGGCCCCTACACGCTTGAGGCCGAAAGCTTTACGCAGGACTCCAACCCGAACTACGACGCCGAGTACGCCTTGCTGAACGTGTACCGCGGCGGCAGGCTGGTGACGACGCTGACACCCGCGAAGCGCTTTTACCCAGCCTCGCAGCAGACTGAAACCATTGTTTCAAACCACTCCACGCTGTCCGCCGACCTGTACACGGTCTACGCCGGGCGCAACCCGGACACGGGCCAGCCCATCATCAAGGTATTTCTCAACCCGCTTGTGGCCTGGATCTGGATCGGCGTGCTGATGGTGGTGGCGGGCACGGGCGTCGCGCTGGCGCCGAACAAGACGGCCTCGCTCGCCGTTGCGGCACGGCGTATCCCGTCCGGAAACCTCCTGCATGCGGAGGGGGGCGATTGATGCGGCGCTTTTCAGGCACGTGGCCGGGCTGCCTGGCCATCCTGCTGCTCGTGCTGGGCAGTGCGGGCGCCAGCGACATGGGCGGCCGCTATAACGCCCTGAATCACCAGATGATGTGCACCTGCGGCTGCGTGCAGCTGCTGGGTGAGTGCAATCACGTGGGCTGCCCCAACTCCGGCCCCATGCTCGCCGTGCTGCACACCGATCTTTCAAGCGGCATGGGCGACCATGCGGTGCTGGCGGACTTTGCCGCGCGGTACGGGCCGGAAGCGCTGGCCTCGCCCCTGCTGACACGTTTCAACCAGCTGGCCTGGGTGATGCCGCCGCTGGTGCTGATCCTGGGGCTGCTGGGGGCTGTGCTGCTGCTGCGCCGGTGGCGCGCGCGCGGCCTGTTGCGGCCGGCACTCCCCGGCAAGGCTTTAACGGCGCAGCAGGCAAGCGCGCTGGAGCGAGTGCGCCGGGAAACGGGCGAGCTGTGACGGTCCTCTTCCTCTGCGCCGGGTTCACTCTTCTGCTTGCCGTTTACGTATTTTTCCCGGAAAAGCGCGTCGCCTCGCAGCTGCAAAAAACACGGCTCGAGTACCTGTCGGAGCGCAAGGCGGTGCTCTATGACAACCTGCGCGACCTGCAGTTTGAGCGCGCGGCGGGTAAATATTCGGACGAGGAGTATGCGACGGAGCGGGCGACGCTCGAGGGGGAAGCCGCGGCGGTCGTTTCCGAGATGGACACCCTGGGGACAGACACGCCCGAGCGCGCGCCCGCTGCTCGCCCGGCGCTAGACTAGGACCCGTGCGCTTCTCTCTGGCTCTTCCCTTCGCCCTCCTCACATGTTCCGCCGGGTCCGCGCTCGCGGCCGGTTCAGTCGCGGGTGCGGTGATCGACCGCACCACCGGTCGGCCCGCCGTCGGCGACACCGTCGCGCTGATCGGCTTTGGGCAGGGCATGCAGGTGGCAGGCGAAACCAGGACCGATGCAAGCGGCCGTTACACTCTCCCGGTCGCGGATGACGGGACGCACCTCGTCCGGGTGACTCACCAGAAAGCGACCTACTTTCAACCGGTGCCGCCCGGTGCCCGCACAGTGAATGTTGATGTGTATGACGTGGCTGCGCAGGTGGACGGGGTTTCCACCGAGGCCGACGTGCTGAGCATGCAGACCGGCCCGGGGGCAGGCAGCTCGCCGGGCGAGCTGCGCGTCAACGAGGATTTTTTCGTTCGTAACAGCTCCAACCCTGGACGCACCCAGTTGAGCGATCACGCGTATGAATTCTTTTTGCCTGCGGGAGGGAAGCTGCAGGGCTCGGCGGCCATGGGCCCCGGCGGCATGCCCGTGCAGTCCAACCCCGCGCCGCTGCCGGGCGCGGGCCACTATGCGTTTGTGTTTCCCGTGCGACCGGGCGAAACCCGGTTCCAGGTCAGCTACACCGTGCCTTACGACGGCAAGGCCCTGCCATGGACGCAGCGCGAAGCACTCGCGACTGAAAATCTGGTCGTGCTGCTGCCGAAAAGCATGCGCTTTACCCCCGGCGGCACCGAGTGGCAACCCGTGCCGGCCAACCCGGATGCGCTGACCTATGTTCGCAAAGGCGTGGCGGCGCAGACCCCGGTGGCGTTTACCGTTTCGGGTGAGGGCGAGCTGCCGCGTGAAGCCCAGGCCGGCAGCGGCGGCAACACGCCGGGCGACGTGCCGGGTGGTGGCGGCAACACGCCGGGTACGGGAGCAAGCGTGGCGACCCAGGGCAGCATGGCGACCGATACCCGCCCCGGGGGCGGACTGGGTCCGCCGGTCGACACGCCCGACCCGCTCCATCGCTACAAAGGCTGGCTGCTGGGCGGCCTGGGCCTGCTGCTGCTGGGCGGGGCGGGGTGGCTGATGCGAGCCGCGCCCGGCGGCACTGCCGATGATCTGCGAGAAGGCCCGGAAACCGCGCGCGCACTGCGCCCGGCGCTTGAGCGCGCCTTGTTGGCCCTGGAGCGCGAGCACGCGCTTGGCATCGTGCTGGAGCCGGAGTACGGGGAAACCCGGATGGTGCTGCAAAAAGCCCTGCACCGGGCACTGGCGCGCGAAGCTGCTTCCACCCACCGGGTCGACTCAGCAAAGTCGTAAATGGAGGCCGGGTGCGGATGCCATTGTCCCGGTCGCGATCACCAGGATAACCGTCGCCCGGCAGGATCGCCGAGGCGCTCGCCTTGCGGGCGTTGCCGCTTGAACGGGAGACGTGCCCCGAAGTGCACTGATCCCTGTTCATGCGGGTGGTATCGTTTCCAGGGAAATCTCCGTTCAACGCAAGCTGATTTGACAGAGCTGATAAGAAGGGGTGATTCTTCCGACACAGCGCCCTGCCGGTGGGCGTATCGCAGCTCCGATCCAGGGTGACTCCATGCTTCGTCCCGTTGCTTTCACGGCTTCCATCGCACTCTTGTCCTTTGTCGGTGCGTTCCCGGCGCGGGTCGACGCTCAAGCTGCAGCGCAGCCGACCCTGGCCGAGCAAACGCAGGCCGGCATCGACGAAATGCAGAACCTGTATACGCCCTCGACCGGGCTTTATCAGGGTACGAACTGGTGGCCCTCGGCGAATGAACTGACGACGCTCGCCGACTACGCCATGCTGACGCATACCGCACGGTACAACGGCGTGTTCGCCAATACGCTCACGTCGGCACCGAACCAGTACGCGGGATTTTTGGATAACTTCTACGATGACGAAGGCTGGTGGGCGCTGGCCTGGGTCGCCGCTTACGATCTAACCGGAAACGGGCAGTACCTGACCACGGCAGCGTCCATCTTCAGCGATATGGCCGGCGGGTGGGACTCGACCTGCGGAGGCGGCATCTGGTGGAGCAAGGATCGCGCTTATAAAAACGCGATAGCCAATGAGCTTTTTCTGTCCGTGGCCGCGCACCTTGCCAATCGGGCTTCAGCCGGGGACCGAGCCGGTTATCTTTCCTGGGCCGATCGCGAGTGGACCTGGTTTCAAACCTCAGGCATGATCAACGGCCAGAACCTGATCAACGACGGGCTGGATACCGCGACCTGCAAGAACAACGGGCAGACAGTCTGGAGCTACAACCAGGGAGTGGTGCTGGGCGGGCTGGTCGAGCTGAACAAGGCGCAACCGTCACCGGGGCTGATCGCGAGCGCGAACACGATCGCCCAATCCGCCATCAGCCATTTGACCGACAACAACGGCGTACTGCACGATGCGGGTGAACCGAATCTCGGGCCGGATGGACCGCAGTTCAAAGGTGTGTTCCTGCGCAACCTGGCCGCCCTGACCTCGGTCTCTCCGCAGCAGCTGTATGCCGATTTTTCACTCACCAACGCGGAAAGTATCTGGTACACCTCGCGCAGTGCCGCCAATGCATTTGGGCAGGTTTGGACCGGGCCGTTCGACGCTGTGAATACGGCAAGCCAGGGCTCGGCGGTGGATGCTTTTGTGGCTGCCCTGGCCGATGCCGGGAACCCGAGTCTGCAGGTGTTGCCGGACTTCACGCTGAGTGCCTCGCCGGCCTCGTTCGACCTCGCGCCGGGCGGGTCCGCGGCGTCCACCTTAACGCTCGCGGCAGCCGACGGATTTGCAGGTGCGGTCAGCCTCCGGGTTGCAATTGTGAACGCGCCGGCCGGGGTCACGGCTTCCCTGGGCAGCGCGACGCTGGTACCGGGCGGGCAAACCACGCTCCATATCCAGACAACCGGCGCAACACCCGGCGGCACGCTGACCCTTGCCGTCACAGGGACAAGCGGCAGCCTGCTGCATACCGCGTATGTGCAGCTGCTGCTGCCGGACTTCAGCGTGAGCACCAGCCTGAGCGGCGGGGCGGCGAGCGTGTATCTCAACCAGGGCGGGACCGTGGGCGTCGGCGTCCAGGTTCAGGCGATCAACAACTTTGCCGGTCAGGTCGCCCTATCGGCCTCGAGCCTGCCGTCTCTGGTGAGCGCGGCTTTCGCTCCGGCAACGACAGCATCCACAAGCCGCTTGACGCTGGGGGCCGGCGTTACCACGCCGACCTCGAGCGGGTCGCAGCTGACGGTTTCGGGGCGCTCCGGCACTACGACCCACGCGGCGGCCGCACTGCCTGTGGCCATCAGTGCGGGCCCCGGCGAGTGTGGGCTGGGCGATCTTGTGGATCTATCGAGCAGCTACAACCTGACGGCAATCCGTTCGGATGGATCGGACTTCAGCGACGGCGGGATCGATGGAGCGGGATATGCATTGTCCGCCACCGTGCTGACTGGCGGCCGTGTGCTGAACGGGATTCGCTTTCACTTCGGAGCGCCCAATGTGCCGAATGCCGTTTCTGCAGCGGGACAGACGATCGCGCTTCCGCAGGGACACTACCGCACATTGCAGCTGATGGGTCTGGGCGTTGAAGGCAGGCAGGGCAATCAGGTCATCACCGTGGCCTATAGCGACGGTTCCACAGCGCAACTGGCGGCGAGCTTCAGTGACTGGTTCACGCCGCAGTACAACGCCAACGAGGGCGAAGCTCTCGCCATGCCCTACCGGAACACAGGCAGCGGCGCTGCCGATCACCATCAGGGCAATGTGTACGGCTACACGCTGCTGCTCGATCACAGCAGGATCTTGAAAAGCATGACTCTGCCGCAGAATCGGAACGTGGTGGTGCTGGCGGCTACCGTGACGGATCTGTCGCTGGGGACGGAAGTCAACCTGGCCGGCCTCTACAATGCGACCGGAATCACGACGGACGGCGGTGCCGTTCCACCCACCGGCGGCGTGGATGGGAGCGGCTACACGTATTCGGCAAACCTGCTGAACGACGTCAGCGCGGGGGAAGAGATTGCGGTCGGTCCTTCACGGTTTCACTTAGGGGCAGCCGATACGCCGAATGTAATGTATGCCGCGGGGCAGACGATCGCGCTGCCCGCGGGCTTCTACACGGAGCTGAAGGTGCTGGGAACAGGGGTGCAAGGGGATCAGGCCGGCCAGACGTTTACGGTGAACTACACGGATGGCTCCTCCGAAAAGGTGCAGCAGGGATTCAGCGACTGGTTTGCAGGCCCCGGTCACGCGAATGAGTCTGCCGCGGTGGAGCTGGCGTATCGCAACGGCAGCAATGGTGCGCCCTCCGGCGGTCCGCTGTTCCTTTATCTCTATACCTTTCAACTGCAGCCGTTCAGGCCGATCAAAAGCATCACGATGCCGAACAACAGAAACCTGGTATGGTTTGCGGTCACGCTGGCTCCGCCGTCGTTGGTCGACCTGGAACCCTATCTGTGCCCACTTCCGTAGCAGCGATGTAGCTGATGTGAAGGGATTACATTGCTACCCTGAAACGGAACCGCACAACATGCGGGCGTTTGCCGCGAAAGCATAAGCCCGCGAAACGCGGGCGACGGCGCTTGTCAGGGGTTGTGCGCAGCATGCAGCTGCGGGCCGACCAGGTTTGAAAAATCGTCACCGTTGATGCGATCGTCGTCGATGGTCCACAGCATGGCCCCGAGCAGCGCCGGGTAACCGCCGGGGGTTTGCAGCTTGTAAGCGGTGCCCTCGCGAGCCTTGCCGGTGATGAGGTAGCCCATGGCGCGGCTTGCCAGCGCGGGTTGGTCGTAATTCTCAAGGAAGCCTACCGCGACTTTGCCGGCGGGCAGAGGCGGAAAGAAGTGCTTCGGGTCGCCGCCGACCGGGAAGCCGCGCAGCAGCAGTTCGGTGAGGGCGGCGTGGTAGTCGACGGTGTGCGACTGGTGGATCTCGCCGTCAAGGCCTTCGAGCGGCGGCGTGTTGTAGTCCTGCACATCCACGAACGAAAGGATGTCGCGAAGCGCGTTCGCGATGGGCAGGTACGACCCAAACTGACCTCCGTAGCTGACAAGCCCGGCCGGCAGCTGTGGGCCTTCGGGCACCAGGCTGATCATAAAGCCGGGGCCAAAATGGTCATGCAGCTGACGGAGCCCGGCAATGAGGTTCACGATCGATGGGGTTGTGGGATGCCGGAAGTCGGTATCGCCGGGCTGGAGCACCAGCGAAGGGGTTTCAAAGTCGATGTCTACACCGTTGAAGCCGTACTCGGAGACGATCTGCGTAACCGAGGAGGTAAAGTTCGCGATGTGGGCGGGGTCGTCCAGCTTGAAAAACGCGCCGCCGCCGCCGAGCGAGATCATGACCTTTTTGCCCCGGGCCTGGAGGTCGCGGATATCGGCCTTGAGCTGCACCGGATCGAGGCCCTGGGGCACGCGGAAGCGCAGGGTGCCTTCAGGCGCGTCCTTGTCAGGCGAAGCGAAAGCCACGATGATCACGTCCCACTGCGGAGAAAC
>CAXSBW010000078.1:8531-13379 GCA_964235795.1 uncultured Acidobacteriaceae bacterium
CGTCCTTGTCAGGCGAAGCGAAAGCCACGATGATCACGTCCCACTGCGGAGAAACTTCGCGGAGGGCAAAAGGTGCGTTTGCAGGGCCGTGTCCCGTCCAGTAACCGATCACGCGGTGAGTGGTTGAGGCGGGTGGCGCTGGAGCTGGAGTCGCGTTTTGCGCAGCCATGGCCGGGCTGCCGGAGCAGGGCTGCGCGGGGCGCGGCAGGGCTTTCGGATTGGGGAAGCTGTAAGTTGCGGATGGATCTCCGTGGCCGAAATACCACGGCAGAAGCGCGATATTTTGCAGATGATACAGCCCGGCCGAGAAAGCCGGCGAAGCCGGAAAGTTATTCTTGCGATTCGTATCGGTCGGCTGGAGCAGGAAATAGGAGGAAGCGATGCCGGTGCCGCCGCAGCCCAAATCAGCCTGCGGGTAGCGCCAGTCGGGGACGGCGTTGCCGGGCTCGGTGATGTTATAGCCGTAACGTGTCGGGTCGTGTTTGGGGTCGTAGAAAAACTCGGCCAGCTGCTCGGTCAGCGGTTGAACGTCCTGATCAGTGACGATGCCCGGTACCCGGTCGAAGTAACTCCCGAATACGAAGGAGTTACCGGACGAGCGATCGATCCCGTGCGTGCCGGAGGAGCAGCAGATCGTGGCGTCGCCGTCCACATAGTAAGTCGTGTTATGGGTGACGGCGACGACCAGGGTACCGTTCTGCCGGGGCACCTGACTGAAGAGCTGTTTCTGGAGATAGTCGATGTCGACCACGGCTATGGTTCCACTGGATCTTTTCGAAGTAAGCAGATAGCCGGAGCCGGGGCCGATGTCGATAGTAACGGATTGCACCTTTGGCCGGCCAAGCAGGGTATGCCAGTTCGCTGTTGCCGGCGCGGGCGCTGCAGCCGGGAACGTGGCCCGCAGAAGCGCATCGGCGTACTGGGTGTTTTCACCGGCAGCGAACGGGAAGGGCGAGAAAATAGGCGAAGCCAGGACGCGCTTTACATCTCCGTCCGCGCTGACCGCAACGGGCTGACCACCCGCTGTCCTGGCCGGAAAACGAAGCGTGACCGGCACAAGCAGGACCGGCAGCGTGGTGGTGCCGCCGAGCGCCGGGTCTCGGCCCGCCAGCGTGACGGAATGACCCGCGCCGGTCCACTCACCGGTCCACTCATAAGTCGGCACGGTGCCTTGCGCCTCGAGTTGCGGCAAAGGCGAGAGACCGGCAAAGGCACAGAGCAGAAGGGAGGCAAGCCTCGTTTGCATACTGCATTATCCATGAGTCGGCACCCTTGAAACGCTGCCGAGTGGGATCACCGGCGAAACAGACCGAAACGCCGGCAGCACCGAGGCAGTCTCCATGCCGCCTACGAGCCTCTGCGCGGGCGGCGGGGCAAGCCTCAGAGCCGCCCGGCAGCGTGAAGCGCGGCGATCTCAGCCTCGGTAAACACACGCGAGCGGATCAGAAAGCGCACCCCTTCGCCGTTTTCAAGCGAGAACATGCCGCCGCGGCCCGGTACCACGTCCACGGTCAGCTGCGTGTGCTTCCAGTACTCCCATTGGCTGCGGCTCATGTAAAACGGCACGACGCCGACGGTACCGAGCAGCACATCGCCCTCGCCGAGCAGAAACTCGCCCAGCGGGTAGCACATGGGCGAGCTACCGTCGCAGCAGCCGCCGGACTGGTGAAACATCAGCTCGCCGTGCCGGGCGGCAAGCTTCTGGATCAACGCCGCGGCGGCTGCCGTACCTACCACCTGCTGCGGCAACACTAAAAGAACCCGAGCGCGTCCGGGCTGTAGCTCACGAGCTGGTTCTTGGTCTGCTGGTAGTGCTCCAGCATCATGCGGTGGTTCTCGCGGCCGATCCCCGATTGCTTGTAGCCGCCGAACGCCGCATGCGCGGGGTACAGATGGTAGCAGTTGGTCCACACGCGACCGGCCTCAATGCCGCGCCCCATGCGGTAGGCGCGGCTCCCGTCGCGCGTCCACAGGCCCGCGCCCAGGCCGTAAAGCGTGTCGTTTGCCAGCGCCAGCGCTTCGTCCTCGTCCTTGAACGTGGTGACGGAAACGACCGGACCGAAGATCTCCTCCTGGAAGACACGCATGCGGTTGTGGCCCTTGAGCACCGTGGGCTGCACGTAGTAGCCGCCCGCGAGTTCGCCCGGAAGCACGGCGCGCTCACCGCCGCACAGCACCTCCGCGCCTTCCTGCCTGCCGATATCGAAGTAGGACAGAATTTTCTCCAGCTGCTCGCTCGACGCCTGCGCGCCGATCATCGTCGCCTTGTCGAGCGGGCTGCCCTGCCGGATCGCGCGGACCCGCGCAAGTGCCCGCTCCATGAAACGGTCGTAGATCGACTCCTGGATCAGCGCGCGCGAAGGACAGGTGCAGACTTCACCCTGGTTGAGCGCGAACATCGCAAAACCTTCGAGAGCCTTGTTGAAGTACGCGTCATCCTCCTGGAGCACGTCCTCGAAAAAGATGTTGGGCGACTTGCCGCCGAGCTCCAGCGTGACCGGGATGATGTTTTGCGACGCATACTGCATGATGAGCCGCCCGGTGGTGGTTTCGCCGGTGAACGCGATTTTTTGAATACGCGGACTGGAAGCGAGAGGCTTGCCTGCTTCCAGGCCGAAGCCGTTGACAATGTTGAGCACGCCGGCGGGCAGAATGTCTTCGATCAGCCCGGCCAGCACGAGGATGGAAAGCGGGGTCTGCTCGGCCGGCTTGAGCACGACGGCGTTGCCGGCCGCAAGCGCGGGCGCGAGCTTCCAGGCAGCCATCAGCAGGGGAAAGTTCCACGGGATGATGAGGCCGATGACGCCCAGCGGCTCATGGTAGTGGTAGGCGACGGTGGACTCGTCGAGCTGCGAGATGCCGCCCTCCTGCGCGCGGATCACGCCGGCGAAGTAGCGAAAGTGGTCGATGGCGAGCGGGAGGTCGGCGGCCATGGTTTCGCGAATGGGCTTGCCGTTGTCCCAGGTTTCCACCGTGGCCAGCAGCTCGAGGTTTTCTTCCATGCGATCGGCGATCCGCAGCAGCATGCGGCTGCGCTCGGCGACCGATGTGCGGCCCCAGGCACGGCGGGCAGCGTGCGCGGCATCGAGCGCCAGGTTGACGTCGGCGGCACCCGAACGGGCGATGCGGCACAGAGGCTGCCCCGTCACCGGTGTCAGGTTCTCAAAGTATTCGCCGGAGACAGGCGCGACCCAGCGGCCGCCAATGTAGTTGTCGTACTGCGGGCGGAGCGAGACGGGGAAGCTGTGGGTGCCGGGTTCGAGCGCGGTCGTGGTGGCCATGCGAGGGAAGCTCCTTCGCGCGCCATTCTAAGCCCGGCTACGAACCGCTGTCGCGCGTGGGGGAGCATGCTTCAATAGAAAGAAAAGGAACTGAAACGCAATGCCCCTGAACTGTGGAATTGTCGGTCTGCCGAATGTCGGCAAAAGTACGATCTTCAACGCGCTGACCTCGGCCAAGGCCCAGGCCGCGAACTATCCGTTCTGCACCATCGACCCCAACACCGGCGTCGTGACGGTGCCGGATGAGCGCCTGCAAAAGATTGCCGCGCTGATCAAGCCCAAAAGCCTGGTGCCGACCACGATGGAGTTTATCGACATCGCCGGGTTGGTCGAAGGCGCGTCGAAGGGTGAAGGATTGGGCAACCAGTTTCTCGGGCACATCCGCGCGACCGACGCCATCGCGCACGTGGTCCGCTGCTTCGACGACCCGGAGGTGATCCACGTCGCCGGCGGCGTGAACCCGCTGCATGACATCGATATCATCAACACCGAGTTGTTGCTGGCCGATCTCGATACGGTGGAGAAGCGTTTTGCAAAGACCGAGCGCGCGGCCAAATCGTCGACCGACCATAAGGTCAAGGCCGAGTACGCTGTGCTGCAAAAGCTGTTGGCGGTGCTGAACGCAGGCAAGCCCGCGCGCACGGCGGAGCTGACGGAAGATGAAAAAGCGATCGCGCGGGAGCTGTTTCTGATCACCGCCAAGCCGCAGCTCTACGTCGCGAACGTGGATGAAGCGGGGCTCTCGACCGGCAACGCGTACACGGCAGCCGTGGAAACGCGGGCTGCCGAGGAAGGCAGCCGGGTGGTGAGTATCTGCGGCGCATTGGAAAGCGAGATCGCGCAGCTGGAGCCGGAGGAGCGCCTGGAGTTTCTGACCGATATGGGCTTGCAGGAGCCGGGCCTGAACCGGCTCATTCACTCAGCCTATCGCCTGCTGGACCTGATTACGTACTTCACGGCCGGGGTGCAGGAGGTGCGCGCCTGGACGATTCGGCGCGGTACCAAGGCACCGGGGGCGGCCGGGGTCATCCATTCGGATTTTGAAAAAGGCTTTATCAAGGCCGACTGCTATGCTTCGGACGACCTGTTCGCGCTGGGCAGCGAAGCGGCTGTCAAGGAGAAGGGTCTGCTGCGCTCGGAAGGCAAGGAGTACACGGTCAAGGACGGCGACATTCTGTTTTTCAAGTTCAACGTGTAGCTCGCGCACCTGGAGAGCCCGCGCACCTGGAGAGCCATGGATACTTACCGGAGCGGGGCGGCGAGCATCCGCATGGATGCTTACGAGACAGCAGCCGGAGAGCGGCGGCCCGCGCTGCTTCTGTTGCACGGCTCGGGCGGCGCGGTTTCGTACTGGTTGCAGCGGTTCGCGCCGACGATCCACCAGTTCGGCATGGGGCTGTACGCGCCGCATTACTTTGACAAGACAGGGACGCAGCGCGCGACTGCGGAAACAATTGTGGACGGGATACACTTTCCCGGCTGGCTGGCGGCGATCGACGACGCCGTGACCTATGTCGCGAACCGGCCGACGGTGGACCCGGACCGGATCGGCGTACTCGGTATTTCG
>CAXSBW010000079.1:0-9338 GCA_964235795.1 uncultured Acidobacteriaceae bacterium
TTTCTTCATGGATGCAGCCATGGTAACCGTCCGTCGGGTCACGAAGGAATTGCAATCTGGATACGCCGCTATTTCAAAAACTGAAATAACGCCCTCCGCTATTCCAAAATAAGCGCAATGTTGAAATAGCTATACTAGCTAATGCAATTAAACAGTTAAATTGAAATAGTGACGAAGCAGAAGCGATCCACCGGCCGATTTGTGACCACACGCTCCGGCGAGGAAACAGTACGCGCCTTCGTGCCGCACCCGCTGCCCCCTGAGCCTCCCATTCCCGTCGAGCTGTTCTACGGTGAACTGGATCGGGCCAATCAGGCGCTTGGACGGCTGGACAGCTTGCAGGTGCTTCTACCCAACCTCAACACCCTGCTTTACTTCTACAACCGGCGAGAAGCCCTGCTTTCTTCCCAGATCGAGGGAACACAATCTTCTTTTTCAGACCTCCTGCTTTCCGAGCACAAGCTCCTGATTGGGCAAACAGATGCCGATGAGGTCTCAAACTACGTAGCCGCAATGGACCATGGGCTGGCGCGTATTCAGAAGGGCTTTCCCTTGTCCAGCCGCTTGTTCCGTGAAATGCATGCCATCCTTCTCCGGTCCGGACGAGGGGTTGACAAAACTCCCGGCGAGTTCCGCACGTCTCAAAACTGGATCGGCGGTCAGCGCCCCGGAAATGCCGCGTATGTGCCGCCTCCGCCCCATGAGCTGGTCGAGGTCATGAGCCATCTGGAGCGGTTTCTTCATCGAGAGGAGTGTCGACTTCCGATCCTGATCGACGCGGCCCTTGCGCATGTGCAGTTTGAGTCCGCACACCCATTTCTCGATGGAAATGGACGCATCGGTCGCCTGCTGATTACGCTGTTGCTCTGCGAGCGAAAGGTGCTGCGCTCACCTTCGCTTTATCTAAGCCTCTATTTCAAGGAACACCGGCAGCGCTACTACGAGCTGCTTCAGGGTGTTCGCGTTGAAGGCGACTGGGAGTCCTGGATCAAATTTTTTCTCGACGGCGTTGCCGATACGGCCGAGCAGGCCTGCGTGCTGGCTGCAATGGTTCGCGAGCTGCTGGAAAAGGACCGGCACAGGATTGAAAAAACCTCAAGCAGCGTGGCTCCCCTGCGCATTCAGGCCGCCATGGAGAAGTTTCCGCTTGCAACGCAGGCAGTCTTGAGCGAGCATACCGGGCTTGCGCCGGGCACTGTATCCACCGCCGTTGCAAAGCTTGTGTCACTTGGCGTTGTCACTGAAATTACCGGACGGAAGCGAGACCGGATTTTCGAGTACACCCAGTACCTCAGGCTGCTCAGCGGGGGAACGGAACCCATCCGCCCCCAAAACGCGGACTAGTTCGCGCGGACTGATTACGGATACATCCGGTTGAGCGTCCTGGCAAACGGGATCGTCTCCCGCACATGGTCCAGCCCGCAGATCCATGCGACGGCCCGTTCAATCCCCATCCCGAACCCGGCGTGCGGCACCGAGCCGTAGCGGCGCAGGTCCAGGTACCACTGAAACGCCTCGAGCGGCAGCTTGTGCTCTTCGATCCGCTGCTTCAGGAGGTCATAGGAAGCGATACGCTCCGAGCCGCCGATCACCTCGCCGTAGCCCTCGGGCGCCAGCACGTCCACGCACAACGCGTACCGGGCATCTTCGGGGTCGGGCTGCATGTAGAAGGCCTTCACGCTGGCCGGGTAGCGATGCACCATCACCGGCCTGTCGAACTGGTTCGACAGGTACGTTTCGTCCGGCGAGCCGAAGTCGTTGCCGTACTCGAACGGCTGCTCCAGCTCCCCGCGCGCATGCGCCTCGTTCAACATCCGCACGGCCTCGTCGTAGCGCAAACGCGGGAACGGGGCCTTCACCGTTTCAAGCTTCGATACATCGCGGCCGGTCAGCAGGAGATCGGCTCGCCTACGCGTCAGTACCCGGTCCACGATAAACGCGATGAAGTTTTCCGCCAGCTCCATCAGGTCGTCGAGCCCCGCGTAGCTCATCTCCGGCTCCACCATCCAGAACTCCGTCAGGTGCCGCCGCGTTTTCGACTTTTCCGCCCGAAACGTCGGCCCGAACGAGTACACGCGGCCCAGCGCCAGCGCGGTCGACTCGATATACAGCTGGCCCGACTGGGTCAGAAACGCTTCCTCGCCGAAGTACTCCACGGGAAACAAGGTGGACGTGCCCTCGCAGGCCGCCGGCGTCAGGATCGGCGGATCGGTCAGGATAAAACCCTGCTCATCCAGGTAATCGCGCGCCGCCTTGATGATCTCCGCGCGGATCCGCAGGATCGCCGACTGGCGCGGCGTCCGGATCCACAGGTGGCGGTTCTCCATCAGGAAGTCGACCCCGTGCTCCTTGAGCGAGATCGGGAACGGCGCGTCTTCCGGTACCCGCTGGAGCACTTCAATGCCCGAAACATCGAGCTCAAAGCCGCCCGGCGCGCGCTTGTCCGCGCGCACCGTGCCGGTCACCCGCACGCTCGACTCCTGCGTCAGCGCCTTGATCGTCTCGAACACCTCCGGCGCGACCGCAGCCTTCGGCACAATGCCCTGGATCGTTCCCGAGCCGTCGCGAAAGATGGGAAACAGCAGCTTGCCGCTTTCGCGCAGGTTGTAGAGCCAGCCCTGAAGGGTCACCGCCTGTCCTTCAAACCCGCCGATCGCCGCGATGGTCGTCAGCGGTGCCATCGTTGTACCCGCCATGTTTACCGCTCCTCTTCGCGTGAGAGTTCTTGTGAGAGGTCGAACTGCCCGAACGCGGTTTTGGCCTGCTCTACGACCCGGGCCGGGTCGGTGCCGTAGCTGTAGTGAATCTCCAGGACCCCTGCCGGAGCCTGCTTGGCCGCCAGCAGCCCCGCGTAGGCCGCGGCGAACTCGATTGTGCCCTCGCCCGGCCACAGGTGCTCGTCGCGCTCGCCGTGGTTGTCATGGATATGCGACGACCGCAGCCGGTCGCTCAGGGTTTCCAGCGCCGCCGCCACCCCGTCGCCCAGGTGCGCATGCCCCAGGTCCAGGCACACCCCCACGTCCTCGAAGTGACCCACGTTCAGGATCTCCAGGAGGTGCGCCGGGGTCGTGACCTCGTTCTGAATGTTTTCAAGCAGCAGGGAAACGCCCAGCGGCCGGGCATAGGTCTTCAGGTGCTCGACCGCGGTCAGCGCGTTTTCCAGCGTACGCGGGTTCCAGCTGTCGCCCCGGTCGCCCAGGTGCAGCACCAGGTGTTTGAAGGGGATCTGCTCCGCTGTTTCAAGCGCTCGCTTCACCTCGTCCATGGCATCGATGCGCCGCGACTTTTCGCTGTGCACCACGTTGACCGAAGGCTCACCGCCCCGGCCCGCGTCGGCGTCGCTGTACAAGGGTGCATGCATGGAGAAGGGCACGACCGGCTGCGAGCGGAACCACTCCGCCGCTTCGCGAACCGCGGGCCGTTCGGTGTAGTCGAAGTGCCCGCGCGCGGCATAAATCTCGATCGCCTCGGCCCCGGAGCGGGCCAGGGAATCAAGCAGCCCCGGATGGAGACGCGAGCGCAGAAAAACATGGGAAGAGATGACTTTGCGCATGGGTGAGTTCAAGGTTCCGCCCTTATCTTCTCATCCCGGTCAAAAGACGGCGCGCCCCGCTACACTGGCTCCATGCCCGTCACCTTGCGCTCGCATGCGAAGATCAACCTCGGCCTTGCCATCGGCCCCGCGCGCGCGGACGGTTTTCATGCCCTGCGGACGCTGTACGCGACGCTTGACGCGCATGACCTGGTGACTGTTTCGGTCGAGCGGAGCGGCTCCGCTCGGGGTGCCGCGATCGTGCTGACCTCGAATGATAAAAGGGTGCCGCTCGACGCGCGCAATACAGTGTGGAAGATGCTGCGGCTTGCGCTTGGGGCGCCGGGGCGCGAAGGGTTGCAGGCCCGGGTTCATATTGAGAAGCGTTTGCCTGTCCAGGGCGGCCTGGGCGGCGGTTCCGGCAATGCGGCGGCAGCCCTGCTGGGCCTGGAGCGCGGAATCGCGCAAGGGGTTCTAGCCCCGGCGCTGACCGGGGACGAGCGCCTGCGCATGGCCGCCGAGGTCGGCTCGGACGTGCCGGTGTTTCTGCTGGGCGGCACGGTCCTGGGCCTGGGCCGCGGCGAGGAGGTCGTGCCCCTCGCCGATCTCCAAGCCACCGGCGCGATCGTGGCCCTGCCGGAGACCGGCGTCTCCACCCCTGCGGCCTTTCGGGCCTGGGATGCCGCCCAGTCCGCCTCCGGTTTGACGCAGGCCGCCATGACCGATAGACTTGACAGGTTGAGTCGTGCTCTCGCTGCAGCCTGGTGCGAGCCGCATACATCCGGTGTTCTTCTCCACAGGGAGGGGAGCCGAGCGGGAACTCTGCTTTCCACGCTTGTCCAGACCGGGATCCTTCTGAACGACTTTGAAGAAGTCGTCTTCCGGCAGTATCCCTTTCTTGAACAAGTCAAGCGTGCGCTTGCAGGCTCACCCGGTCATCCGGATCCGGCTTGCTGTGCGTCCTATGCTGCACTGTCCGGTTCCGGCTCCGCTGTGTTCGGGCTGTATCCCGGGCCGGCGGCTCAGGAAGCGGCAGCGAAGCGGCTTGATGGGATGGGCGTTCGGTATCTGCGGACGGCCACGATCGGCCGGGCCGCGTACTGGGCCGGCATGGTTTTAGAATAAGGTTCGTCTCCGCAATGGGGGACACGGTGGGCGATCGACTAATGGTAGGTCAAGTGCCTTTGACGCACTTTGTCTAGGTTCGAATCCTAGTCGCCCAGCCAAGGCAGTGTATCGGCGGCCCGGGAGAAATCAGCCCGGTTCATGACAGATCAGGCGCAGCAGGACCGGAAAACCGAGTGTCAACCAGCCTCGGGAACAGGGGACGCGTGAATCAAGCAGCAGTGGAAGAACCCGGCAAGGCGATCAACGGCGGGCATGCGGCGGAAAACGCCGCGCGTGACGGAGCGAAGCCCCTGGGGGACCGCAAGCGTGGGTCGCGTCTTCGCGACGACAAGCACTTCCGCATTTTTTCCGGCAGCGCCAATCCCGAGCTCGCGGCTGCAATCTGCCGGCACATCGGCGTACCGCTGGGCGAAACCCGCATCCAGCGTTTTTCCGATGGGGAGATGCACTTCCAGCTGCTGGAAAACGTGCGCGGTGCCGATGTGTTTCTCGTCCAGCCCACGTCCTGCCCGGTCGACCGCCACCTGATGGAATTGCTCATCATGGTCGATGCGCTCAAGCGCGCTTCCGCCGGCCGTATCACGGTGGTCGTCCCGTATTACGGCTATGCCCGGCAGGACCGCAAGGACCGTCCCAGGGTGGCCATCTCGTCCAAGCTGGTGGCGGATCTGCTGGCCACGGCCGGTGCCAACCGAGGCCTGTTCCTGGACCTCCATGCAGCGCAGATTCAGGGCTTTTTCAATATTCCGGTCGATCACCTGTTCGCGAGCCCGGTCATGGTGAGCTACTTCCGCGAGCTGAATCTGCCCAATCTCACCGTGGTCTCGCCCGATGCGGGCGGTGTGGAGCGGGCACGCTTTTTCGCGACCAGGATGGAAGCGCCGCTGGCCATCGTGGACAAGCGCCGGACCGACATCAATGTCACAGCGGTGATGCACGTAATCGGCGACGTGCGCGGCCGCAGCTGCCTGATCATCGACGACATCGTCGATACCGCCGGCACTCTGGTGAAAACCGTCGACGCGTTACTGGAGCAGGGCGCGACCGAAGTCTACGCCTGCGCTTCCCATGCCGTACTATCCGGCCCCGCGGTCGAGCGAATCCATGGCTCGCGGCTGAAGGAGCTGGTTGTCAGCGACTCCATTCCGCTGTCTGCGGATGCGCGGGCCGAACCCAAGGTGAAGGTGCGTTCCATCGCAGGGCTGCTGGGTGCGGCGATCGAGAGCATTCATATGGAGACCAGTGTCAGCACACTTTTCAGCTAAAGTCTTCGACAGTTCGATCACGATCGAACTGTTCCACAAGCATCGAACGTTTTAGGCGGGAAAGGGAGCAGGCCCGGAGCCTGTGCCCGAAAGGAAAAGGACCATGGCAACAGCGGAGTTTGTCAACGCAACGGTACGTGAGGGAAGGTTTACCAAGAACGCGGCGCGCCGTGTGCGGGTCGCGGGCAAGCTGCCCGGCGTGGTGTACGGGGCGAAGGAGCCGGCCGTCGCGGTCGAGCTCGACCCCAAGCAGATGCTGCGCATCCTTCACTCGGACAGCGGCCACAACACCATCTTCGACCTCGATGTCGCCGGGACCAAGGCCAAGGCGATGATCGTTGACTGGCAGTTCGAGCCCATCAAGGACCGTCTGATCCATGTGGACCTGAAGCGAATCGCGCTCGACAAGGCGATGCGCGCCGAGGTGCCGATCGTGCTCGTCGGGACGGCGTTCGGCGTCAAGAACGAGGGCGGGCTGCTGGACCAGGTTCTGCGCGAAGTGGAGATCGAGTGCCTGCCGGGCGATATCCCTGCTGCGATCGAGGTCGATGTCACGGACCTGAAAGTCGGCGGCACGATCCGCGTGGCCGATCTGCCGCACGGCGGCAAGTTCCGGTTCATCACGGACGAGGAAACCACGGTCGCCAACCTGGCGCTGGTCAAGGAAACGGCGGAAACAGCCGATGCGCTGGCAGCGACGCCCGAGCCGGAAGTCGCGAAGAAGGGTAAGGGCGACGCCGCGGCGGGTGCGGCCGACGCAGGAAAGAAGTAGCGGATGCTGCTGGTGGTCGGCCTTGGCAACCCGGGGCCGGAGTACCAGTGGACTCCGCACAATGCCGGTTTTTTGGCGATCGATCGCATGGCGGAGGCACACGGGGTCGCGGTGAACAACCGGCGAGGCCGGGCGCTGACCGGCAAGCTGCTGCTGGGGGACCGGGAGGCCGTGCTGGCCAAGCCTGAAACCTGGATGAACGGGAGTGGTGAATCGGTGGCGGCGCTTCTTCGCGAACTGGGTTTGAACCCGGAAGGCGAGCTGCTGGTGTTGTACGACGAGCTGGCGTTGCCGCTCGGCACGGTGCGGCTGCGAGCCGGCGGGTCGTCCGGCGGTCATAACGGCGCGAAGAGTATCAATGCGCTGCTGGGCACGGAGCGCTGGGCGAGGGTCCGGATCGGCGTTGGACCGGACGGGGCCGTGGGGAAAGGGCGACGGGGCGCGGATTATCTGCTGCAGCCCATGCGCCGGATGGAGTTGGGTTTGCTGGGCGAGGCACTCGATCGCACAGCGGAAGCAGTCGCCGTGGTCGCCCGAGAAGGGCTGGCGGCGGCCATGAACAGGTTCAATCCCCGGGAAAAGCCGCCCGGGGATGCAGCGGTTATCTAAAGGAACGGCGCCCGAGGGCAGCCGGATGAGGCAAGGGTATGGCGGAAGCAGGACGTTTTTACGAAGTGATGTTTATTCTCCGGCCGGACATGGCGGAAGAAGATGCCGACAAGCTGGTGACCGGCTTTGAAGCGACGGTGACGGGCGGGGGCGGCGCGATTCGCTCCGTCGAAAAGATGGGCCGCCGCAAGCTGGCCTACACGGTGCGCAAGTTCAACGACGGCAACTATGTGCTGTTGACGATCGACGCGGACGGCAAGCTGGTGGCGGAGCTGGAGCGTCGTCTTCGCGTGTCGGAGCCGGTGATCAAGTTCCTGACGGTGCGGATGGACGAGGAAGAAAAGCGCCTGAACAAGGTGAAGGCCCTCCGTGCGAGCCGGACCAAGCGCAGCGCACAGCCTTCGGCTCCGGCGCCCGATGCTTCGGGCCCGACCCCCGTGACGGCGACCCCGGCACCGGCAGCGACGGAAACGCCGGCGGCGACGGAAGCACCCGCGCTGGCTTAGGCTCATTTCGAACTCGCAGCCGTAAAACGCCTGCGGAGCTCGACAAAGAAGACGCCGCGCCCCGGGCCGGCAGACAAGCAGATAGAGGATAAAAGCAATGGCAGACGAAACACAGGCAGCACCTCGCAGTGAAGGTTCATCCGCCCCTCAGGGCGGTTCCGGTTCAGGTCCCGGCGGCTCGGGCGGCTCTGGATCCGGCAGTTCCGGCCCGGGTGGCCCGCGGCCACCCCGGCCGGCCGGCGGTGGCGGACGCAAGTTTTTCCGCCGCAAAAAGGTTTGCAAGTTCTGCGTGGAAAAGATCGAGGCGATTCCGTACCGCGACGTCCGCCTGCTGCAGCAGTTCGTGGCGGAGCGCGGCAAGATCACGCCCCGCCGTTTGAGCGGCGTGTGTACGACGCACCAGCGCCGGCTCACCCGTGCCATCAAGCAGGCGCGCAATATCGCCCTGCTGCCATTCGCGGCGCGCTACTAAAGGGCCGTCAAGACCGTTTCACGAGCCGGGGAGAGAACCATGGAAGTGATCCTGAAAGAAGATGTAGACCACCTGGGCCAGCGCGGCGACCTGGTGAAAGTAGCGGACGGCTACGGCCGCAACTACCTGTTGCCGCGCAAGCTGGCGCTGCAGGCGACCGCGGCCAACAAGGCTGTGATCGAGCAGATGAAGCAGTCGGCGGTACGCCGCTCCGCGCGTGAAAAGGCCGAGGCCGAGCAGCTGGTCGCGCGCTACGACGCGCTCGAGCTCGCGTTCACCCGCAAGGTCGGCGAGAACGAGCAGCTGTTCGGCTCCGTCACCTCGTCCGACATCGCGCAGGCGCTTGAAACCCACGGCATGACAACCGACCGTCGCAAGATTCAGCTCGAGGAGCCCCTGCGGCACCTGGGCGAGTTTCACGTGCCGGTCAAGCTGCACCGTGAAGTGACGGCCCACATCAAGATCGTGATCGCGGGGGACGCTGCTTAAGGGCTGCACCTGCACAAAGCGTAGCGGCAAGTGTTACCAGACTGAGGCTTATCGTTGGCTCGAAAATCGTATGATGAGATGACGGGAGATGCGCTTCGAGAGATTGGCGTGCTGATCCTGGTCTTTGCGATTCTCGATAAGCTGATTGCCGGGAAGTTCTCCTTTGGATGGAACTTCTCCGCAATCCTGGTCAGCGCGGCATTCTTTCTCGCTGGTTGTTTTCTTGAAAGGAGCAGGGTTGATGAGTGAGCATGGGGCCTTTGTAAACGAGTATGGCTCTCTTTTGATGGGCGCCTTTGTTTTAGCTATCGCATTCAGTTCATCCCTCCTGCATATTCGGCATGAAAAGGGAAAAAGGGCGAAGAGTGCAGACCGCGATGCACAGCCGCGTACGGGCCGTCCTTTTCGCCCCTGATATCAGGGCAGCGTCGGACCACTGCCGACATGTGTGAGCGACTGTGAAGGAGTTTTCAGCGGCGATTCCAGCCCGCTTTGCAGTCTTGATCCCCATCAGGAGTATCCAATGCCCAAGCCCCTTGCCATTTACTACGAGCAGCCGCACTGG
>CAXSBW010000079.1:9438-12855 GCA_964235795.1 uncultured Acidobacteriaceae bacterium
TCAGGAGTATCCAATGCCCAAGCCCCTTGCCATTTACTACGAGCAGCCGCACTGGTTCAAACCGCTGTTCGCCGAGCTGGACCGGCGCGCGATTCCCTATGAGGCCATCGACGCGACCACTCACGCCTATGCCATCGAGGACCAGCCGGAGCAGCGCTACTCGCTCGTCGTGAACCGAATGAGCCCGTCGGCATGGAACCGCGACCACGGCGACACGATCTTTTACACGCTCGGCTACCTCGACCACCTGGAAGCCCGCGGAGTGCGAGTCATCAACGGCTCGCGGGCGTTTCGGTCGGAGCTGTCGAAAGCCTCGCAGCTGACACTGCTCGAAGGGCTGGGGCTTGCATACCCGAAGGCGCGCGTGATGCACCGGCCGGTACAGGCGGCTGCCGCCAGCGAGGGGCTGCGCTTCCCGGTGGTGGTCAAGCCGAACATCGGCGGCTCGGGGGCGGGGGTCAAACGCTTCGATTCGCTTGAGGAGCTGGAAGCCTCTGCCGACGAGCTGTACTTCGGCCTCGATTCCACCGCGCTGGTGCAGGAGTTCATTCCCGCGGCCGGCGGTTGTATCGTGCGCTGCGAGGTGCTGGACGGCAAGTTTCTGTACGCGATCAAGGTGCATACTACGGGGGAAACATTCGACCTGTGCCCGGCCGATATCTGCCGCACGACCGGCGGCGTGGACCTGAACCGCGCGGCCTGCGCGATCGACGCTCCGAAGTCCGGCATACGCGTGGAAGGCTACGAACCGCCGGCCCAGGTCGTGGCGGACGTGGAGCGCATCATGGCGGCGGCCGGCGTGGAACTGGGCGGGGTTGAGTACATGGTGGACGAGCGCGATGGTGAGGACGCCGCGCCGCTCTTCTACGACATCAACGCGCTTTCCAATTTCGTCGCCGACGGCGAGAGGGTGGTGGGCTTCGACCCGTTTGTGCGCCTGGTGGACTGGTTGACGATCGAAGCGGCACGGGCAGACTCGGCGCAGTGGCACAGCGAAAACGATGCCCTGCTTGGCATTGGCCAGGCCGCAGGGGTGCGCTGATGCGCTTCGGCTTCTGGATGCCTGTCTTTGGAGGCTGGCTGCGTAATGTGGACGACGAGGCGATGGAAGCGAGCTGGGCCTACACAAAGCACCTGGCGCAGCGGGCCGAGCAGCTCGGGTACGACGTTTCCCTAATCGCCGAGCTGAACCTGAACGACATCAAGGGTGTGGAAGCGCCATCGCTCGATGCCTGGTCGACGGCCGCGGCGCTGGCGGCGGTGACCGAGAAGCTGGAGCTGATGGTCGCGGTGCGGCCCACCTTCCACAACCCGGCGCTGCTGGCCAAGCAGGCGGCGAACATCGACCGGATCGCCGGCGGGCGGCTGACGCTGAACGTTGTGTCGAGCTGGTGGGCGGACGAAGCGACCAAGTACGGCATTCCATTCGACGCGCACGAGGACCGCTACGCGCGCACGGAGGAGTGGCTGGAGGTGGTCAACGGCTGCTGGGCCGGGCAGCACTTTTCCTACAAGGGCCGCTACTACAACGTGGCCGACAATGTGCTCAGTCCGAAGCCGCTGCGGCAGCCGCGTCCGACCTTGTACGCGGGCGGCGAGAGTGAGACGGCGAAGAACCTGATTGCCGCCAGGTGCGACGCCTACCTGATGCACGGCGACTCGCCGGGACGCGTCGGCACGAAGATCGCCGACATGCGTGAGCGTCGCGAACGCGCCGGACTGCCGCCCATGACCTTCGGCGTGGCCGGCTACGCGGTGGTACGTGAGACGGCAGAGGCCGCGCGGCGCGAGGTGATGCGCATTACGGACGTGCAGGGGTCGGCGCAGGGGTACAGAAACTACCAGCAGTGGATCGCGGGCTCAAAGCTGGAGCAAAAAGTGTCGCTCGAGGATTACTCGGTCTCGAACCGTGGCCTGCGCTCGGGGCTGGTGGGCACGCCGGAGCAGGTGAAAGCGCAGATCGCGGCGTTTGAAGAGGCCGGCTGCGAGCTGCTGCTGCTGCAAATGTCGCCGCAGCTGGAGGAGATGGAGCGGTTTGCCGAGACGGTGATGCGGTGACGCCGGAAGTGACGGCGGTTCTGGCTGAGCTGACGGCGCGGGAGCCGATCTTTCATCGCCCGGAGTGGGGCACGACACGCGCGGACTTCGACAGGATGATGGCGGACGACTTTTGGGAGGTCGGCGCGTCGGGCAAGGTGTACGAGCGGGCATTTGTGCTGGACCTGCTGGAAGAGCGGCACCGGATGGTGCCGCAGGAAAGCCTGCTGCCCAGCGGTTTTCGGATCCGGCAAGTGGGAGCGGACACCTACCTGCTGCACTACGACCTATTACAAGGGGAACGCCGCACCCGCCGCACGACGGTGTGGCAGCGGTCAAAGGATGGCTGGAAGATCGTGTTCCACCAGGGAACTGTGGTCGCTTGAGAAGCGAAAAGGCGTAAAACTCGCCCCGCGGGGCCGTAAACGGGCTTGCCGGTGAACCCGTCCTAAGACGGTGGGAACTCTCCGTGGTTCTTTAGGCATTCCGGACTGGCGGACACTGCACACCGAACCAATTGTCGAGTCGAGCTCCCTTGTTCAATGAATTATAGGTTCAACCGGCTTGACCCAACCTACCTGCTTTGCAGGGCGAGTCTCACTAGGGGAATGCTAGCGGGAGGCGAGCCGGTTGGCAAGCCCCGGGCACTACACCGAAGTAAGCGGATGTTGATTTGGCGCGATTTTGGGGTCAGCCGGTGCGTCGCTGCGGTTCCAACACTTCGTCGAGCAGTCCGGACAGCGAGTGGGCGCGGTGGCGTTTGCTCTCCTCGGCGCCGCTCAGGGCTTCGAGCCGGGCCTGGGCGATGAGCAGTTCGTCGGCGACATTCAGCGCGGCCAGCACGGCCACGCGGAGCGAGTCCACGGTGGCTCCGTGAGCAGCCACGGCGCGCATCTTGCCGTCGACGACCGAGGCCAGCCGCTCAATGTACTCGGGGTTATGCCCGCGCAGGTGGTAGGTCTGGTCATAGATGGAAACGGTGACGTAATCGCCGTCGTTGCGGAGGTTCTGGGCATTCATGGTTTTCTCGCAAGCACTGCAGTGGGACAGAAAAGTATTGCAAGGGTCGGTTCAGGAGCGTCGCTCAGGAACCCAGTTCGTCCAGTTGGCGCAGCAGGCGTTCCACGCGGCCCCGCACTTCCTCGCGTTCGCGGCCCAGCAGTCGCGCCTCGTCCTGCGCACGCTCCAGTTCGCGACCCTGCTCGTCGAGCAGCTGCTGCAGAGTGGCGGCGGTTTCCTCGGCTTTTTGCCGTTCGCGCCGTTCGGTACGCACCAGATCGACCATGCGCATCACGCGCTGCTCCAGCGCGCCGAAGTCGTCGGCTTCCGTCAGGTCTTCGGCATGCAGGTGGGGTGCTGTCGACATGGATTAAGTCTCCA
>CAXSBW010000080.1:0-8843 GCA_964235795.1 uncultured Acidobacteriaceae bacterium
GGTGTGGTTTCGGTGAGCTTGGCGACCAGGGTCTGGACGCTGGGCTCGGATTTTTGGAGATATTCGCTGACACGGGTGCGCTCCTCGGGCGTAAGGGAGGCGGACAACGCGAGGATGCGGCGGAGCGTGACGGCAACGTCGTCAACGTAGTTCATAAGGCGGATGGCTTCGCCGGACAGTGGCATGGGACTCCTTCGGATAGCTGCCTACACAGTATAGCCGCGCCGGCGAGGATGGTCGTCTCCGCATCCAACCAAACAAAAATGGACAGCCCTCCTGCTCCCTTTCCGGAGCGAGGCGACCCCTTCGCCGTCCATCCACGAAGACGTGCCAGACCGACCCAAGGATAAAAGATCGATATGAGCGCAAGTACAACCACGAATCCTGAAACGAGTACCACCGACTGCCTGCAGACCACGCTGAATACAGACGCGCGCGTCCCCGGCTCGACCTATCGGCTGCAGATGCACGAGAAGTTCACGTTCGAGGATGCCGCGGCGATTGTGCCTTACCTCCAAAAACTCGGCATCACGGACGCCTACCTGTCGCCGATCTTCGAGGCGCGGCCGCACTCGATGCATGGCTATGACGTAGCGCGGCATGATTGCCTGAACCCGGAGCTGGGCGGCGAAGCGGGCTTCGCACCGTTTGCCGCGTCGCTGCGCGAGCGCGAAATGGGACTGCTGCTGGACACCGTGCCGAACCACATGGGTGTGGGCAATGCGTCGGTGTGGTGGCAGGACGTGCTCGAAAACGGGCGCGCTTCGGAGTACTCGGGCTACTTCGATATCGACTGGTCGCCGCTGAAACCCGAGATGCAGAACCGCCTGCTGCTGCCGATTCTGGGCGCGCAGTACGGCGAGGTGCTGGAATCAAAGCAGCTCCAGGTAAAGTTTGAGGACGGGCGCGCCCTGGTCGCTTACTACGACCACCTGCAACCGATTGCGCCGCGCACCTTGCCGATGATCTTCCCTGCCGCTCGCGATCATGCGTGGGGCCTGCCGGCGGGGTTCCGCGCGCTGCTGGACGAGTTGTCGACGCTGCCGCTGCACGAGAGCACGGACCCCGCCCTGGTTGAGCAACGGCGAGCGCGGCTTCGCGAGCTGAAGCCGCGATTGCAGGCAGCGCTTGCGGACCCGGCGCTGGCACCGGTGCTCACGAAAGCCACGGAGGCAATCAACGGACAGGAGGGGGATGCGCGGTCGTTCGATGCGCTGCATGCGCTGCTGGAGGTGCAGCCATACCGGCTGGCGTACTGGCGCACATCGAGCGAGCAGATCAACTATCGGCGTTTTTTCGATGTGAACGACCTGGTCGGTTTGCGCATGGAAAACCCTGAAGTATTTGCTCGAACGCATACGTTAATCCGCAGGCTGCTGGCAGACGGCAGTGTGACCGGACTGCGCATCGATCATTGCGACGGCATGTTCAACCCGCGGGTGTACCTGGAGCGATTGCAGCTTTTGTTTATCGCGGGGAGGTGCCACGGCCCGTACGAGCACGAGGGCGAAGCGACGCCGAGCGGGATTGAGCGAGGTGTCCTCGATGCGGCGCGCGGGCACAACTGGGAGACGGGCAAGCTGCCGTTGTACTGCGTGGTTGAGAAGATCCTGGAGCCCGGTGAAACGCTGCCCAGGGTGTGGGCCGTGCAGGGAACCTCCGGCTACGACTTTGTGCATTTCGCGAACCAGTTTTTTATTCAGCCCAAAAACAAGGCCCGCTTCGACGCAATCTATGCGGAATTCATCGGTGGACGGGTGAGCCCTTCGCAGATCGTGTACGACGCAAAGCGGAACGTGATGCTTTCTTCACTTTCCAGCGAAACGCATGTGCTCGGCAACCTGCTGTCGCGCCTGGCGAGCGGCGAGCGACGGGTGCGCGACTTTACGGATGCGTTGCTCGAAACGGTGATCCGCGAAACGATTGCCTGCTTCCCGATCTACCGGACGTATATCGACGAGCGCGGGCGGTACACGGAGGAAGACAAGCGGACGATTCGCACGGCGGTGCGGCTGGCCAAGCGACGGAACCCGACGGTGGACGCCTCGGCGTTCGACTACCTGCAGCGAGTGCTGCTGCTCGAGAGTCGCCCGGAGAACGACGAAGATGAACTATATTTCGCGCTGAAATTCCAGCAACTGACAGGCCCGGTGATGGCAAAGGGCGTGGAGGATACGAGCTTTTACGTGTACTTCCGGTTTCTGTCTTCGAACGAAGTGGGCTCAGCGATGGATGCATTTGGGCTGAAGCCGGAGACGCTGCACAAGGCGAACGCGGAGCGGCTGGAGCATACGCCGCATGCGATGCTGACGACCTCAACGCATGACACCAAGCGCAGCGAGGACGTGCGAAACCGGCTGAACGTGTTGTCGGAGATGCCGGACGCCTGGGCGGCGCAGGTCACCCGCTGGGCGCAAGCGAACGCCGCGCATAAAACCACTCTGGAGGATGGCACGGTCGCGCCGGATTCGAATGAAGAGTACCTGATCTATCAGACCATCGTCGGTGCATGGCCGTGGATGGAGCCGGACCGGGCGGGGTTTGCGGGACGCGTCAAGGAGTACCTGGCCAAGGCGCTGAGCGAGGGCAAGGTGAACCTGAGCTGGGTGAACCCTCGACCGGAGTACACCGAAGCGGTGCAGAGCTTTGTCGACCGGCTGCTGGGCTCGCCTGAGTTTGCCACGGAGCTGAATGCGCTGCTGGAGCCGGTGCGAGTGCATGGCGCGGTCAATTCCCTGGCACAGATGGTATTGAAGGCGACATCGCCGGGAGTGCCGGACTTTTACCAGGGGACGGACCTGTGGGACCTGAGCCTCGTGGACCCGGACAACCGTCGTCCGGTGGACTACGGGCATCGCGTACGTGCGCTGGAAGTGCTCGAAGCGATGCCTGAGGCGGAAGCCATCCGTGAGGTAGTGAGCACGCTCGAAGACGGGCGTGTGAAACTGTTGACGATGCAAAGGACGCTTGGGGTGCGGAACGCGCATCGTGCCGTGTTTGATGATGGCGCGTATACGCCGGTCGAGGTGAGCGATGCGGACCATGCGTTTGCGTTTTTACGCGGGGACGATGTGTTGGTGGTGATTCCCCGGTTTACTTACACGCTGACGGGCGGCAAGGCCGGAATGCCGCTGGGAGCGGACTGGGGCGACCTGCGGGTGAGTGCTCCGGTCGGCGCGTGGCGCAATGCGTTCAGCGGCCAAAGCCTGGAGGCGTCGCAGGATGGGCTGCGGCTGGCGGAGGTCTTTGCGGAGTTGCCGGTGGCGGTGCTGGTGCGACGGTAAAGTAAACCTGAAGCTTTGCTCAGGTTCAGGAAGGGCCGCTTCCGGGCGGCCCTCCCCGTCGTTACTGGTTGAGTTTGCCGGCATCCTCCGCGTCTTTCGCTTTGGCTTCGGCGATCTCGCGCTCGGCTTCGAGTGTGCGGTCTGTACCGTCGGCAATGGCCTGAAGCTTTTTCGCAAGCTCGGCGGTGAGTGCGGCCTGCTCGTAGCGCCAGCTCCAATTGCCGGTGGCGGCGGATGGGACGTTCATGCGGCCTTCGGTGCCGATGCCGAGTACGTCCTGCACGGGAAAGATACACAGGTCGGCGACGGAAGTAGAGGCGGCGCGGATGAGCGACCAGGCGGGGCCGTCATCGGCGATGCCGATATAGGTTTCGACGGCCTGCTTTTCCTCGGGCGTTGCCTCATTCTGCCACCAGCCGGGCGTGGTGTCGTTGTCGTGGGTGCCGGTGTAGACGACGGTGTTGGGGACGAAGCGGTGCGGCAGGTAAGGGTGCGCGCCGCGATTGCCGAAGCCGAACTGGAGGATGCGCATGCCGGGCAGCCCGAAACCGTCACGCAGGGCTTCGACCTCCGGGGTGATGACGCCCAGGTCTTCGGCGACAAACGGCAGCGGCCCGAGCTCTTCCTGCAGCCTGTGAAACAGTGCCTGGCCGGGAGCTTTGACCCACTTGCCGTTGACCGCGTTTTCGTCCTCGGCCGGGATGGCCCAAAAGGCCTCGAACCCGCGGAAGTGGTCGAGACGAATCAGGTCGTACCACTCGCCGGCGCGACGCATGCGGTCGACCCACCAGCCGAAGCCCCCCTCGGCAAGCGTGTCCCACTTGTAGAGCGGATTGCCCCAGCGCTGGCCGGTCTCGCTGAAGTAGTCGGGCGGCACGCCCGCGACGCGGATAGGCATGCGCTTCGCGTCGAGTTCAAACAGGTCGGGATGGGTCCACACATCTGCTGAATCGAATGAGACAAAGATGGCGACGTCGCCCATGATCCTGATGCCGCGCTCGCCGCAGTAGGCATGCAGGTGCGACCATTGCTCGTCGAAGGCGAACTGGATCGCTTTCTCGATTTGGAGGGCCTGTGCGTTCTCCTTGCGAAAAGCCGCGAGGGCTTCGGGCTCGCGGTGCGCGAGCGCAGTGGGCCAGTCGGTCCAGAGCTTGTTTTCGTTGGCCTGCCGCAGGACCACAAAGGCAACGTAATCGTCGAGCCAGGAGCTTTTTTCGCGGCAGAACTGCTCGAAGCGGGCCCACTGCTTGTCCGTGTGATTGGTCAGGAAGCGGCCGGCTGCTTCGCGGAGCAGAGGGAGCCTGGTCGCGATTACGGCGTCGAAATCGACTGCACCGGTGTTGCCGGCGCCGGGGACGCGCTCGGAGGCAAGCCAGCCCCAGTCGCTCAGAACCTCAAGGCTGACCAGCAGCGGGTTGCCGGCCATGGCGGACAAGGCAGCATAAGGCGAGTTGCCGTAGCCGACCGGGCTCAGCGGCAGTACCTGCCAGATGCGCTGGCCGGCAGTGTGCAGGAAATTGGCGAAGTCGTACGCCGCGGGACCGAGGTCACCGATGCCGCCCGAGGACGGCAGAGACGTGATGTGGAGCAGGAGGCCGGAGGAGCGATCGAAGGGCATGGGTCTCCAGGAGTGCGGAATGAAAAAGGCCCGCGCTCAAGAGGATTCCCTTTCGCGCGGACCTGTTGCCCGGGAGCCGGTAGTGGTTGAAGCCAGGTGCCTAGCTGCCGGTCTGGCCGGGCAGCTGCGGCATGGCCTGGGCCTGCTTGCTGACAGCGACCCGGCCGCTCTTCTGGTACTGCTCGGTCAGGTTGCTGACAAAGACCGCGAAGGCCTCTTCCCTGCTCTGGTCCAGCAAGGTCTCCTTGGCTTGCGGCAGGTGTTGCAGGACGTCCTGCGCAGGGGGCTCCTGCCTGTCGTTGAGCTGGGCGACGATGCCGGTGGTGGCACCGCGGATGGGGCCGCTGATCTCGCCGGGTTTGAGGGCGAAAAGTTGCGGGGCGGCGGTCGCGAGCGCGCCGATGTCGGGCACCTGTCCCTCATGACCGACCAGATCGCTGGTTTTGACGGTGGCACCCATCTCGGCCGCGGCTTTTGCCAGGTCGTGCTCGGCGTGTGCTTTGTCGGCGAGCTGCGTGGTTTTCTGCTGCAGCAGGATGGGGGTTTGCTGGGCGCGATAGTCGGACAGGATATGGTCGCGGTAACTTGCGAATTCAGGTGCATGCGCGGCGCGAATATCGGCGACCTGGAACACGGCATAGCCGTCACCGGTGCTCGCGATCTGCGGGGCAGCTGCCTTGCCTGCGGCAAAAGCGGCGGGCAGCAGCTTCGACGCATCGGCGACGCCGGGTATGGCGGCGTCCTGCGCGACGTAATCCGTGGACTGCAGGGTGAGGTGATGGACGGCAGCGGTCGCCTGCAGTCCGCTCTTTTTCGCTTCGGACGCGAGCCGGCCGGCAAAACTTTGCTGCGCGGCCTGCTCCTTCTGCTGGGTCAGTGCGGCCAGAATCTGCCCCTGGACCTCTGGAAAAGGCCGCGTGTGCGCGGTCTGTTTTTCCTCGGTCTGAATGATGTGATACCCGAACTGGGTCTTGACCAGGTCGGAGATCTGGCCCGGCTGCTGCGCGAACGCGACCTGCTCGAACGCCGGCACGGTCACACCTTTTTTGATCATGCCAAGCTCGCCGCCGGTGGCCTTTGAGCCGGGATCGTCGGAGTTCTTGCGGGCGAGGTCGGCGAAGTCGGCGCCATTGTTTTTGCGCAGCTGGTCGAGGATTCCCTGGGCTTTCGCTTTCGCGGCGGCGTCGTCGGCTGCACCGGTGGATTTGATCAGGATGTGACGGACCTTGACCTGGTCGTCCACTTTATAGTCGGCGCTGTGCGCGTTGTAGTAGGCCTGCTGCTCGGTATCGGTCACGAGCGGTGTGCCGCCGGGCAGGCTGTCGTTGTTGAAAACGAAATACTGCAGCTTGCGGGTTTCGGGGATGGCGTTCGCGTAAAGAGCGCTGTGGTCCTTGAAAAACTTCTGCAGTTCCCCGTCGGACGGGTTGATGGATTTCCCGATTTCATCGGTGTTCAGCACCGCGTAGGTGAACCTGATTTTGGTCGCGCCCTGGATGTAGTTGGAGCGGACCTGCGCGTCGGAGACGGCGACACCGCCGGTGACCAGGTCGCGCAGTCGGGCTTCTTCGAGCTCTTTTTTGATTTCAGCTTCAAAGCGCTCGGTGGAGATATTGAAGTTTTCCTGGATCAACTCGGCGTAACGCACGTCCCCGATGTACTGGCCATTGGGAAACAGGGCCGCGCCGATAGGGCCGGAGTGGAGAAACTTGCGAACGGCCTCGTCGTCGACCTGAAGGCCGAGACGGTTGGCCTCGTTGAGCATGACAGCCTGCTGGATAAGACCCTGGCCGGCGCGCTGCATCACAAACGGCAGCGCCGCCTGGGGCCAGCCCTGCCGCTGGATCATGCGCTGAGCAGCCTGCTGCACGTCCTGCGTGCTGATGGGTGTGGTCGCGCCGAAGATGCGGGTGAACACATTGCCGCCGCGAACCGTGGCATAGGTGTTCTGATCGCCGGCGGCAGACTGGAAGATGCCGGGCACCAGCGTGATGACCATGGTGATGCAGGCGACGGAGATGATGACGATAAAGATCGCCTTGATCAAGCGGCTGTCTTTTTGCAGGAAACGGATCATACGGTCGGCGTGGCCTTTTCAGCCCGCGCGAAACGCCTGGACCAGGCGCGCGCGGGTGGAGTTACGTTACCCACCAGTATAGCGGGCAGGGAACGCCTTCGCTCGGTCAGGCGGGCTGAAGCGTGAGCTCGGTGACCTCGGACGGGCAGCGGAAGCGAAACGGCAGGCCGACGGAACCGATGCCCCGGTTGACATACAGCTGCGTGCGGCCCATCCGAAAGTGACCCTCGACGAAACGCTTGCCGAGGGGCGGCAGCTGCAGGGGCGGCAAAAACGGCAGGCGCACCTGGCCGCCATGCGTGTGGCCGGAAAGCATCAGGTCGAAGGCATTGAGGCGCGCGACGGCCGGCAGGATATCGGGCTCGTGCGCCAGAAGGATGACGGGCTCGCGGTCGGCCCTTGCAGTCTTCGGTACGGAGGCTTCGACGTCGGACTCCCAGCTGAGCGCGTCCATGATGCCTGCGATCCAGAGGCGCGCACCACCGCGCTCAATGGGCAGGTTTGTGTTGTGCAGCATGTGGATACCCACCGAGGTCATCGATGCGACGACCAGGTCGCCGTTCACCATCCAGTCGTGATTACCCAGCACGCCGAAGCGCAGCGGGCACTCGATTTTAGCCAGCAGCTCGGCGCAGAGCGGGGCGTACTTTTCGGAGCTGCGCCTCTGGATGGGCCCCATGCAGATGAAGTCGCCGGTCAGCATGACGGCGTCGGGCTTGAGTCGGTTGACCTCGCGCACAGCCTGCTCGACAAACCAGGGTTCCGTGTACTCGGCGAGGTGGATATCGGAGATTTGCGCGATGCGAAAGCCGTGAAAGGCCTCGGGGAGCTTTTCAACGGGGATGGTGAGCCGTTCGACCTCGAGCTGGTGGCGTCCGATTTCGCCGGCGTAGAGCGCCATGCCGGCGGCCGCGCCCCCCGCGCAGCCGAGAAATGCGCGCCGCGTCAGATGCGAGCGCGTTGAGACCAGGGGAGGAGCGGTGACCGGTGCCATGGGTCCACTATAAAGCGTCTCAAGCGAGCCGGCGGCCTGTCTGACTTTTGCAGGGGAGGCCGCCGACCGGGCTAGTACCGGTAGTAGGAATATGGGTAGGGCCGCACCACGTAAGGGTAAGGCGAAACATAGACCGGACGCTGCCGGAGCACCGGGGGCTGCGGGGGAGCGGCGGCGGCCAGGCGCTCGGCTTCGTCGTAGGAGACAGGCTGCAGAGTGAGCGGCTGCTCGATATGGAACTGCAGCAGCGCCTCAGGCGGCAGGTCGAGCCTCGGCCCGTGGGTTGCGCCGGAGACTGCGACCCCGGTCGCACCGCCGGCAATGGCACCGACCCCGGCACCCACGCCACCGCCTGCGGCCGCGCCGATCAACGCACCGATGGCCGCGCCCCCGACGGTGTTGGCCGCGGTGTAGCCGCTCTTGCTGGGCCCCTGGTTCGACCAGGTATCCGTGACGACCGGGTAGGTGACGCCGCCGAGCTGAACCGTGGCAAGGCGCAGTTCAAGCCGGGGGCTGCCGCCGAGCGGACCGGCGTTTTTCGCCGCCACGACCTGCCCCGTGAGTACGGCACCACGGGGGATGGCGACCACACCGCCGATGTACAGACTGGACGCCGCGGTGACCTGGAAGTACTCGCCGCCGTGCAGATTGCCGGTGGAAAGCGGCTCAGTGGTGCGCACTGTCAGCAGCGTTCCGGCGGGCAGGATGACGGGGCCGCTGGTATTTTGCTGTTGCGGCGCGACGCCCAGAACGCCGGCCTGGCTCGGCGGGTGCGCGTTGCCGCGCGGGCCATAACCGCCGTTATAGTCAGGCTGCGGCGGTGGATAGCCCTGGGCCTGAGCGGGGTAGTTCTGGTTCGGGTAGTTCTGG
>CAXSBW010000080.1:8943-12592 GCA_964235795.1 uncultured Acidobacteriaceae bacterium
GGGTAGTTCTGGTTCGGGTAGTTCTGGCCGGGGTCGCCGTAGCCCGGCGGTGGCGGGGCCTGTTGCGGGTAGCCCTGGGCCTGCTGCGGGTAGCCCTGGGCCTGCTGCGGTGCCTGCTGAGGATAGCCTTGCGGCTGGGGCTGCCCGTCAGGCGGAGGCGGAGGCGGCATGCTGCCCCGGGCCTGCCCTGTCTGGGTCGGTGCCGCGACCGGGGCGGGCGAATCGCCCGGCGCCGGCACCGTGTCGTTTGCGGCGACCGGTGCAGGGGTCTGGGTGTTCACGTCGGGCGGCGGAGGGGGCGCGCTCGCGGTGGCTGCTGCGGCCGCAGCGGGCGCCGGGTGACCCACGTCGACATTGTCCTGGATCGAGCGCACACCGCTGACGCCGGCAGCCACCTGCTCGGCTTCAGTGCGCGCGTCTTCATCCGCGACATGGCCGCTCAGGGTGATAACGCCTGCGTCGGCGCTGGCCTTGATGGCAAAATCCTTCAGCTTGGGGTCATTGCCGAGCGCGCTGGACACGCTGCTTTGCAGCTGCGTATCGCTGATGGCATAGCCTGTATTTTGTGCGCAGGCCTGGGGTGCCGCCGCCAGCAAGGCGGCCAGCGCCGCGGCGCTCAGAGTGCAATTTTGTCCGATGGAAAGCCTGTTCATGTGAGGAATCGCTCCTGCGGTGAGTCTGCCCGCGCGTGCACGGTGCGGGAACCCTTTCGCTGGTGTAAACCCGGGCCGGAGCGGATAGTTGCCGGGGCGTTTTCTTTCAAACGCCCCGGCCCCCGGCTGGGTCAGCGACCCTCGCGGTAGTGGGCAATCAGCGCCGCGGTCGAGCCGTCGTGCTCATTGTGCTTCGATCCATCCAGGTCGCCGATGATCTCAACCGCCAGCTTTTTGCCCAGTTCCACGCCCCATTGATCAAACGAGTCGATCTGCCAGATCACACCCTGCGTGAACACCATGTGCTCGTACAGCGCGATCAGGCGACCCAGCGACTCGGGCGTGAGCCTGTCGATCAGCAGGGTGTTCGTCGGGCGATTGCCCTCGAAAACCTTGTGCGGGACCAGCTCCGGCTTCGTGCCCTCGGCCTCCACCTCTTCCGCGGTTTTACCGAAGGCCAGCGCTTTGCCCTGCGCGAACACATTCGCCATCAACAGGTCGTGGTGGTTGCCGAGCGGGTTGAGTGTTTCGCGGAACCCGATCAGGTCACACGGGATCAGCTTGGTGCCCTGGTGAATGAGCTGGTAGAACGAATGCTGGCCGTTGGTGCCGGGCTCGCCCCAGAAGATCTGACCGGTCTGGTACGAGACTTCGTCGCCGGCAAGCGTTACATGCTTGCCGTTCGACTCCATCGTGAGCTGCTGCAGGTAGGCCGGGAACCGCTTCAGGTACTGGTCATACGGCAACACCGCGACCGTCTGCGCGTCGAAGAAATTGTTGTACCAGACACCAAGAACCCCCATGAGCACGGGCAGGTTTTTCGCGAGCGGGGCCGTGCGGAAGTGCTCGTCCATCGAGTGGAAACCGGCCAGCAGCCTGCGGAAGTTCTCCGGGCCGACTGCAATCATCGTGGACAGGCCGATGGCCGAATCCATGGAGTAGCGGCCGCCGACCCAGTCCCAAAAGCCGAACATGTTGGCCGTGTCGATGCCGAACTTTGACACTTCACCAGCGTTGGTAGAGACTGCGGCGAAGTGTTTGGCGATGGCTTTCTCGTCGCCGCCGAACTGCTTCAACGCCCACTCGCGCGCGGTGTGCGCGTTGGTCATCGTTTCAAGCGTAGTGAAGGTTTTGGACGAGACGATAAACAGGGTTTCCTCGGCCTGGAGGTCGTGCGTGGCCTCGACAAAATCCGTGCCGTCGATGTTGGAAACGAAGCGAAGCTCCAGGTCACGCTGCGCATAGTGCTTCAATGCTTCGTAGGCCATGACCGGGCCCAGGTCGGAGCCGCCGATCCCGATGTTGATCACCGTCCTGATGCGTTTGCCGGTATGACCTTTCCACTCCCCGGAGCGGATGCGGTCGGCAAAGCCGGACATGCGGTCGAGCACCTCGTGGACCTCTGGGACGACGTTCTTGCCGTCGACCTCGATCACCTGGTCCTTGGGCGCGCGCAGGGCGACGTGGAGCACCGCGCGGCCTTCGGTTGTGTTGATCTTTTGTCCGGAAAACATGGCTTCGCGGTGTCGGGTGAGTCCGCTTTGCTCGGCGAGCTGGAGCAGCAACTTGAGGGTCTCGTCCGTGATGCGGTGCTTGGAGTAATCGAGGTAGAAGTCCTCGAACGAGGCGGTCAGGCGGCTGCCTCGGTCCGGGTCGCTCGCGAACAGCCCGCGGAGGTGCTGCGGGGCGATCTGCGCGTGGTGAGCTTCCAGGGCTTTCCAGGCGGAGAGCTCGGTCAGGGGGGTCTTGGCTGGGGTGACTGCGGGGGTACCGGCGGGGGTAGACGTGCTCATCGAATCACAACCTTTCGCGGCCGCTCCGGGTGGGGCGCCGTTCACTTCATCGAGTGTGATTCTATTCGCGGGAGCCGCGTGGCTTGCGCCGTTGATACGCCGGTACTGCGGAAATGCCGGGTGGGAACCCGCCGCATCACTCGGGCATCCCATGGCCATGCCTGTTTTTGAAAAAGCTGCGGACCGGCTTGCGGACCCGCTCGCTGAAATCGTCACCGACCCGGTGGAGTCCGCCCGCGCCGCCGGCCTCCGCTATGTTTCCGACACGAAGCCCGGCATCGCGCGTAAGAAGTGGCGCGACGGCTTCCAGTACCTGGCGCCGGACGGCTCGACGGTGGAGGACGAAAAGACGCTGGGGCGGATCAAGTCGCTGGTGATTCCGCCGGCGTGGACCGATGTGTGGATCGCGAAGGACCCGAACGGCCACCTGCAGGCCACCGGCCGCGACGCAAAGGGCCGCAAGCAGAGCCGCTATCACCCGAAGTGGCGCGAAACCCGCGATGAAACCAAGTATGAGCGCATGCTGCACTTCGCCGCCGCGCTGCCAGGCATCCGCGAGCGCGTGGACCACGACCTGAAGCTGCCCGGTCTGCCGCGCAACAAGGTGCTGGCGACCATCGTGAGCCTGCTCGAGGCAACGCTGATTCGCGTGGGCAACGTCGAGTACGCGCGCGAAAACAAGAGCTACGGGCTGACCACGATGCGCAACAAGCACGTGGAGGTGGAGGGCGCGAAGATCCGGTTCACCTTTCAAGGCAAAAGTCGGGTGCACCACACCATCGATCTGCAGAACCGCCGACTCGCAAACATCATTCGCCGCTGCGCGGATATCCCGGGCTACGACCTGTTCCAATACCTGGACCCGGACGGCGACCATCACTCGGTGGACTCGGCGGACGTGAACGAGTACCTGCGCGAGATTTCAGGCGAGCACTTTACGGCCAAGGATTTCCGCACCTGGGCCGGGTCGGTGCTGGCCTGCGTGCTGCTGCAGCAAATCGGGCCGCACGACACCCCGACGCAGGCCAAGAAGAACGTCGCTGAAGCGATCAAGACGGTCGCTTCGCGCCTGGGGAATACCCCGTCGGTGTGCCGCAAATGCTACGTGCACCCGGCAGTGCTGGAGTCGTACCTGGGCGGGGCACCGCTGGGCGCGGCGCGCGCGGAGCTGGAAGAGGAGATTGAGGAAGAGGTCGGGCACTC
>CAXSBW010000081.1:0-12440 GCA_964235795.1 uncultured Acidobacteriaceae bacterium
GGATGCGCGCGGCCTGCTCGGGCGTCAGCGCGTCGGCCGCCGTCGCGTCGGGAATGACTTCTGGATCGGCCCGGTAGTGGTCGGCCGCCGACTGGTTCAAATCGATGTAGTAGCCGGCCGACAGGAGCCCGCGGTAGCCGCCACGGGCCGCTTCGCCCAGTGACTTTTGCCCGCGCCACGACTGGATCACCACATCCTTCGGCGTGTCCGGCTGCAGCACCTCGTCCCAGCCCACCATGACCTTGCCGCGCGCGGCCACCAGCTTCTGCACGCGGCCGGTGAAGTAAGCCTGCAGCCCGGCATTGTCCATGACCCGGTGCGCGTGCATCCACGCCTGGATCCGCGGGTTGCTGTCCCACTCCTTGCCATTGCACTCGTCGCCGCCGACGTGGAAGTACCGGTCTGGAAACAGTGCCGTCATCTCCGCGAGGAAGCCGTCGAGAAACCGGTAGACCTCCTCCCGCGTCGGGTCCATCGCCGGGTCGAACACGCCCCACTTGCGCTCAATCGTGTATGGGCCGGGGCCTGACGCGAGCTCCGGGTACCCGACAAACCACGCCGTTGTGTGCCCCGGCATATCGAACTCCGGCACGACGCGGATGCCGCGATCGCGCGCATAGGCGATCGTGTCGCGAACCTCCTGCTGCGTGTAAAACAGCCCGTCCGAACCCCTGGCCTGCAACTCCGGGGAACGCCTGCTTTCCACGCGGAATCCCTGGTTGTCGCTCAGGTGCCAGTGAAAAACATTCATCTTGACGGCTTCCATGCCGTCCAGCGTTTGCCGCACCTGCGCGATCGGCTGAAAGTGCCGCGACACGTCGAGCATCAGCCCGCGCCAGGGGAACCGCGGGCTGTCGCGGATTTCGACCGCGGGCGCGGCAAAGCCTTCCGGCGTGATCTGCACGAGTTGCAGAAAGGTTTGTAAACCATGCATGGCGCCCAGCGGGTTCGGCGCATCGAGCACGGCTCCAGTGGGGCTGACGTGAAGCGTGTACGACTCATCCTCGCCCAGCTCCTGCACCGGCCGGCTGCCTCCGCCCACGTGCACCACGAGCTGCGCGCGCCGCCCCGGCGCGGCACCTGCAAACGGAATGCCGGTCTCAAGCGACAGGTGGTCGAGGAAGCGCTGCCGCGCCCGATCGAGCCTCGGCTCCACGAAACCTGTCAGGCTCACGCTGAAGCTGCCGTCGATCGGCATCCGGCCCGGCTCGAGCGCCATGTGCGCGGGCACGGGCATCAGCATGGGCTCACCCTGCGCCAGGGCCGCCAACGGCGAACCACCGAGACCCAACGCCAGCAACACAGCCCAGGCTATCCTCATGCACACCCACTCCCCGGTCGACTTTTTTAGAACTGCACGACTCCGCACCACTGTACATTCCCGGCCCACTTCACGACGACAGAAGCCGGTCAGCTTTCGTGCTGATTGCCGGGAAACGCGGGAGGGGAACCATGGCCGCGCGGCTGCATGGCCAGGTGTCCCAGCCCGACCTCGGTGACGGCCCACAGCACACAGACCATCATCAGCAGGCCGCACTTGTGGTGAAAGGGACTGGTATAGGTGCGCGGGTCGGCCAGCACGATATGCACATGGCGGCGCAGTGCACAGATCAGCACAGCGGCCAGCGCTGCGCATACGGCCAGTTGCGCTCGAAGTTGTTTCCACGGAAAACGATCCATGAATGCAGCCTAGAGGACCGGCGGCATTTGCGGCTGCTTTTCTGCGACTGGCCTGCGCCCCACTTCCCGTTTCGGGACAGCTGCCCGAAACGGTTCCGTTTCGACGTCGAAAGGGGCGATACTTTCCCTGTTGTTCAGGCTGCCGCCGGAGTGCCGATGCCGTCCAGTGTCTGCAACAGCTCGGGCGGCAGCCGGAGCGAGGCCGCCGAAAGGTTTTCGCGCAGGTGGGCGACCGACGAGGTGCCGGGAATCAGGAGGATGTTGGGCGAGCGATGGAGCAGCCAGGCCAGGGCCACTGCCATCGGCGTGGTTTCAAGCGTCACGGCTGCTTCGTTCAGCACGGACGATTGCAGCGGCGAAAAGCCGCCGAGCGGGAAGTACGGCACATACGCGATGCCGTCGCGGGAAAGGTCGTCGATCAGGGCGTCGTCGGCCCGGTTCGCCACGTTGTACAGATTCTGCACACAAACGATATTGCAAATCCGGCGGCCCTCCGCGACCTGCGTGGGCGTTACATTGCTGAGCCCGATGTGACGGACCAGGCCCTGTCGCTGGAGCTCGGCCAGTGCGGTCAGCGGTGCCTCGATGGACCCTTCGGCGGCCCCCTGCGTGCCGTGCATGCTGCGAAGATTGACCACATCGAGCACCTCAAGCCCGAGGTTGCGCAGGTTGTCATGGGCCGACTGCGTCAGCTCACCGGGCGACATGGCCGGCAGCCACGAAGCATCCGCGCCGCGCCGTGCGCCGATCTTGGTCACGATCGTCAAGCCGTCACGGTACGGGTGCAGCGCTTCCCGAATGATCTGGTTGGTGATATGCGGCCCGTAGATATCGCTGGTGTCGATGTGATCGACGCCGGCCTCGACCGCCGCGCGAAGCACGGCCAGCGCGGCCTGGTGATCCCTGGGTGGGCCGAACACCTGGGGGCCTGCCAGTTGCATCGCTCCATAACCCATGCGGTGAACGGTGCTTGCGGTTGCGGGGAAAGTGAAAGTACCGCCCAGTGTGTCGGCTGCGTTTGCGCTCATGTGTGGTTAGATGAAGAAAGCTTCACTTCAGGAGTTCGCATTTGCGCGCATCGGCAGCCGTGACGTTGCAGCCAAGAAAGAAGCCGTCGCAGGCCCGTTCCGCTGCCAGTGTCGAGGCCATTCTGCAGGCCACGGTTCAGGTTCTGCTGAAGGACGGCAAGGGCAAGTTGACGACAACGCGCATTGCCGAACGCGCCGGGGTTTCGGTCGGCACGCTGTACCAGTATTTCCCGAACAAAAGTTCATTGTTGCAGGCGCTGCTGAAGGAACATCTGGACCGGGTTGCCGGGGCAATCGAGCGGGCATGCAAAGAGGTTGAGGGCGCGCCGATTGCAGGAATGGCCGACGCGATCGCCACGGCGTTTGTTCAGGCGAAATTCGACAGGGTGGAAACCAGCGCGGCCTTGTACGCGGTGAGCGACGACCTGGAAGGCCGGCGCGTGTGCCGCCCTTTGCAGGCACGGGCCAGAAAAGCGATTGCCGCCGCGCTGTCATCCCTGCCGAAACAGCCCATCTCCGACCCGGAACTGGTAGCGGCCACGCTTTGGGGCGCGATGGCCGGCGTGAGTCGCGCCACGCTCGAAAACAACCCGACCCGCAGCACGGCAGCGACGATGGAGCGGGAGCTGGCGCTGCTGGCCCGCGCTTATCTCCAGGCTTCAGCCCGCGCCTCAGCGACCAAAGCGAAGTAGCCGCGAAACGCGCGCGCATGGGGAGAGTTGCCGTAGCATTGAGCTGTGACAGGTCGCGGAACTGCGACCGTTGGGGAGCGAGAACATGAAGCAAAGATCCGGCGTTTGGATGGCAGTGGCGGTTTGCATGGCAACGGGTTTGGCACAGGGGCAGGGGAAGGTGCCGAAGCAGGTGACCGTGCAGATGGAAACCTCCGATGGACGCGATGGCGGCCAGATCACCCTGCAGCAGGACGGCAAGAGCGTCAAGGTCGAGGCAGTGCTGAAAAGCCTGGTGCCGGGCGTGCATGCCATCCACTTTCATCAGTACCCCAAGTGCGACGCGCCGGACTTCAAGTCGGCGGGTGGCCACCTGAACCCCGGCAACAAACAGCATGGGATTCAAAACCCGCAGGGCCACCATGCCGGCGATATGCCGATCAACCTGAACGTCGGCGATGACGGCGGCGTAAAGAAAACCTTTACCACCAAGGACATCACGCTTGATCCCTCGAAGCCGAACTCGGTGTTCGCGAACGGCGGCACGTCCATCATGGTGCACCAGGCCGCGGACGACATGAAGACCGACCCGTCCGGCAATGCCGGCGGTCGCGAGGCGTGCGGCATCGTCAGCATCAAGAACGCTTCCGACAAGAGCGGCCCGTTTACCCTGGGCCAGGGCGAGGGCCCCAGCAACCACTAAAGCCGTTCTTGTACACACGTAGAGGAAGCAGCTCCACCTGGCGCGGCTTTTTCGTTAAGCCGCGGCCCTGGACAAAGTTGCTATCCTTCTATGCGACTTATCTAATGGAGCCCAGGTCGCCGGTACTTATTCACTGGACGGCAGCGGCTTCGACATAACAAGGAAGCTGCATGGAAGCTTGACGGGCATGATATCTGCCGGGAAGGGAGCGGTGCCCGTCACATGGTAGCCGAAACGGCCGTAGAGCGGCGGCAGCTCGGTGCGGAGATCGACGACCGTCAGCTCCATCGTCCGACAGCCCATCTCACGGCAGAACTCCTCGGCAGCGGCGATCAGCCGGGTGCCGATGCCCTGTTTCTGGTAAGCGGGTGAAACGGCGAGCATGCCGAGGTAGCCTCGCTCGCCGCGCAGCTCAACGTACACACAACCCGTCAAGGCACCGGCCTGCTCCAGCAGCAGAAAACGTCCACTTGCCAGCAGCGCCGCGATCTCGGCCTCGTCGGTGCGTTCGCCGATTTTGAAGAACTTCTCCACCTGGTAAGCGGCATTGACCAGAGCGATCAAAGCCGGCGTGTCGACGGAGGAAGCAAAGCGGAAATCAGGATGCATGGGCCGGCCTACATGGTGGACGGCATGCCGCTGTGAGCCGCTTGTTTCGCGGCCTCCGCGCGCTCGGCAGCCTGTTCCAGGTCGGCGGCCTGCGTCATCACCGAGACAGCTTTTTTGATCTCCGGGTCCCACTCCGCGCGGGCACGGGAGCCGTCTTCTTCGGTGTAGGTTGTGCTGAGCAGCTCCGCGAGGATGTTGGCCTTGACCCAGGCGAGGACCGGCGCCATCTCCGCATCGGTGTAGGCGATATTTTTCTCATGCAGGAATGCCTTGAACGCGTCGAGCATCTCCGGGGTGACCTGCGCGTCCTTCGCGACCTGGTGGCCGGCAAGCCAGCGCTGGGCGAAGTCGAAAAAGGTGTAATGCGCGATCAGCACACGCTGGATATGGACGGGCTTCGGCTCTTCAAACGGGACGTCGGGGTTGATGCCGTCGCCGCCGTACTCCGTGCGCCCGGAGTCGGTCAACTTGACCTCGCGATCCTTGTCGGACTGCGGCTTGCCATGATTCGAGTAATAGTCGTACAGCGACACGCCCTCATAGTTCCGCTGGATCAGGCGGCCGCTCGGGGTGTAATAGTGATAAGTCGTCAGCGTCAGGCCGGTGGTATCCGATAACTGGTAGACCGTCTGCACCAGTCCCTTGCCGAAGGTGGTGGTGCCGACGATCAGCGCGCGGTCATGGTCCTGCAGCGCGCCGGAGATGATCTCGGCAGCGGACGCGGTGCCATGATTGGTCAGAATGACGATTGGGTAGTTGCGGCCGTCGTTGCCATGGCTGGCGCGGTACACCTGCTCCGGGTAGGCGCGTCCGCGCTGCGACACAATCACCTCACCGCGCTTCAGGAACTGGTCGCACACCGCGACCGCCTGGTTCAGCAGGCCTCCGGGGTTGTCGCGGAGGTCGAGAACCAGCCCCTTCATGTCGCCAAAGCTCGAAAGTGCGTCGGAAACCTCTTTGCCGGTCGTTTCCTGCACGGCCTTGATGTGGATGTAGCCGATGCCGGGCTGGATCAGGTAACTCAGGTCGACGGAGTTGTTGGGGATTTCGGCGCGGGTGAGGTCGAAGTTCAGCGTTTCGGCGCTGCCGCCCGTGCTGCCGGCGCGGGCGACCGTCACGCGCACATGGGTGCCTTTTTCGCCCTTGAGCAGGGCGACCACGTCGTCGGACAAAAGCCCATCCGTGGATTTGCCGTCAACCGCGGTGATGATGTCGCCGGGGTGGATGCCGGCCTTGTACGACGGGGTGCCGGCAAAGGGCTTCAGCACGACGGTGCGCTGCTTATCACCGATCAGCTGCGGCTGGATCAGCATGCCGACGCCGTAATAACGGCCGCGCTGCTCTTCCATCAGCTTGCCGTAGCTCTTTGGATCGAAGAAGTTCGAGTGTGGGTCGAGGGTGCGCAGCATCGCCGGAATCGCGCCGTCATAGATGGTGTCCGACGGCTTGTCGCCGGTAAACGGCTCGGCGTAGTTCTGGCTTACGGTCGAGTACACGGAAGCGAACTGCTTCAGCGAATCGCGGAAGATCGCGTCCGAGTCGCCGGAGTCGGCGTGCACTTTCTGGCTGGCCACGACCCCGGCCAGGCCGCACACGGTAAAGAAAGCAGCAAGGGAAAAGGCGGTGCGGCGGGTGCGGGGAGACATAGGGCTTGGACCTCGAGAGCGCTAAGCGGAAGTATAACGCGGCGGCAGGCAACCTTCTCCGCTCAGCGCTCGTTGTTTGGGGGCGTGGCATGAACGCCCGGCGCCTCGGCCAGAGGCACCCAGCGGCCGAGCCGGGCGTCGAATGTTTCTACCCCGCCGGAGCCGATGTCGTACACCCAGCCGTGCAGCCGCAGCCGGCCGGCGGCGACGCCATCGGCAACGACCGGATGGGTAAGAATGTTACCGATCTGTGTCAGAACATTGGCGCGGACCAGGGCTTCAAGTTTTTCAGCCTCCGGCGCATCGGGGCAGGCGGCGGCCACGGCATCGCGAGCGGCGTCGGCATAGTGGAGCCAGCGGGCGACCGCGGGCAGTTTTTCGAGCTGCTCGGCTCCGCGCAGGATCGCCGTCATGGCCCCGCAGCCGGAGTGGCCGCAGATCACGATATCGGGGATGCCCAGGACAGCGACCGCGTACTCGATCGATGCGGTCACGCCGCCCGGCACGGTGGAGTTGGGCGGGACGATATTGCCCGCGTTGCGCACCACAAACAACGAACCGGGCCCTTGCTGGGTGAGCATTTCCGGCACGATGCGCGAGTCGGCGCAACCGATAAACATGGCCGTGGGCGACTGTCCGAGGGACAGGTCCTGGAAAAGAGCTTCGCGCCGTGGATGGACATCGCGCTGAAAGCGCAGAACGCCCGAAATGATCTGCTCCATACTTGTCAGGGTAAATGGTTCACCCGCCGATTGGGAGGCAGAGTGATCCACAGCCGACCGGCTGCTGTTGTTGCATGTAACCTGATTTCAGGAGGGAACGAATGGCTCGTGTGACTACAGCAGCTTCGTCAACCGAGAAGGTGCGGAAGCACCGGAAGCGTTTAAGGGAGCAGGGATTGAGGCCGGTCCAGTTTTGGGTGCCGGATGTGCATTCGCCCGAGTTTATCGCCGAAGCCAAGCGGCAGTGCGAGCTTATCGCCAGCAGCCCCCATGAGAAAGACGACCAGGCTTTTGTCGACTCGGTTTGTATTCTGTGGGATGAAAGCTTCACGGATCGCCCTTGAAACGAGGGGAAATCTGGAGTATCGCGGGCGGGGCGGATTACGCGGGAAAACCACGTCCCGCTGTTCTCATCCAGGATGACAGCTTTGAGGACACGCATTCGATCGTGATCTGTCCTTTCACGACAAGCGACCGGATAGCGCCATTGTTTCGGTTGGCAATTGAGCCGGATGAGGAAAATGGCCTGCGCTTGCCTTCTCGTCTCATGGTGGACAAGCTTTCCGCCGTGCCTCGGACCAAGCTGGGCAGCCGCATCGGACGGCTTGCGGCTAGAGACCTGTTGCGCCTGAACCAGGCGGTGGTGGTGTTCCTGGGGCTGGCGAGTTCACGGCGCATGCGGTGAAAACATCGAAATGCCATTTCGAATTGGGAATAAGTGCCCGTGGATTGCGACTTTATTCCAGACGTCCGCAGCGCTCCCGCGTAGAATCTGATTCAAGAAAGCAACGCTGACTTCCACCCGCGGAGCAATCCGCGGAGGGACCGGCCTCGCCGGATGTTTGTTGCACAAGGTCTTGAGACTCCTTTGATGAAGATTTGCATTTCCGTATTTCGTGCCTCGTTCAGCCGGGCCGTGCTGGCCGCTGCCGTTCTTTCGCTCGTCCCGGCCAACCCCCTCTTCGCGCAGTCCACAGGCTCGCTTGCGAACGCGCCCGTGAGCCGCAACGCCGCCGCTGCCGCGCCCGACGCCCCGTTCCACGGCGACGTGATCGAGGACATCATTGCCCGGGTCAACAACCAGGTCATCAGCTCTTCGGACTACGACCGCGCCCTCGGCGAGCTGGAAGCGCAAGGCAAGCAGCGCAACTGGTCGCCATCCGAGCTGGAAGACCAAAAAAAGCAGCTCCTGCGCGACCTGGTCGACAACCAGTTGTTGCTGTCCAAGGGCAAGCAGCTCGGCATCACGGGCGAAACCGACACCATCCGCCAGCTGGACGACCTGCGCAAGCAGAACAACCTGGATTCGATGGAAGCACTTGAAAAAGCGGCTGAACAGCAGGGCGTTTCTTTTGCCGACTTCAAGGCCAGCATCCAGAATCGCGTGATCACCTCGCAGGTGATTCGCGAGGAGGTAGGTCGCCGCATCAACATCACGGGTGCGGACGAGCAAGCTTACTACGACGCGCACAAGGACCAGTTCGCGACGCCGGAGCAGGTGAAGCTGTCGGAGATCCTGATTCCGACGGCGGACCCGGATAACGCGGCCCAGGTGTCCGAGGCGCAAACCAAAGCAGACGCCGTGACCGCGCAGTTGAAAGCCGGCAAGAACTTTGCTGATGTGGCCAAGGCGAGCTCCGGCGGCCCGACCGCTGCGCAGGGCGGTGCGCTGGGCGACTTTAAACACGGCCAGCTGGCCGATGTGCTGGAAAAGGCGACGTTCAGCCTGCAGCCGGGGCAGTACACCGAGCCGATCCGCACCAAGCAGGGCTTTGTCATCCTGAAAGTCGACGAGCATACCCCGGCAGGCCAGCAGGCTTTTACCGCGGTGCAGCCCCAGGTGGAGGAAGCCGTCGGGATGGAAAAAATGCAGCCCGCGCTGCGCGCTTACCTGACGCGCCTTCGCGAGGAGGCCTATATCGATATCAAGCCGGGCTACCTGGACGCGGGGTCGTCGCGCAACGAGATGCGGCCTGTTTTCAGCGCGTACCAGCCGCCGCAGCCGAAAAAGAAGAAAAAGGTGGACCGGACGCGGTTTGCCGGGCGTGGACGCACCCGCGGGACCGTGCAGGTGGCGAGCAGGCCGGCCCCGGCACTCTCGCCCGCGGTACCGGCCGGGGTGCCTTCGCTGGCGGATGTGCCGGGCGGCTCCGGCGCAGGTGCGACCGCGAGCGCTGCCGGTACGCCTGCCGTCGGCGGAAACGCCCCGGTGGATGGAGCCGCTGCCGCAACACCGGCAGCCAACTCGGCCGCCAACCCCACGGCCGGCCCGGCCCAGGTCGCCAGTACCAAGCCGAAAGCCGGCGCACAAAAGCCGTCCAGGCGCGAAAAGGTACGGTTCGGCCAGGCCCCGCGTGAAAGCCTGCCGGCTGCAGCACGCGAGCAGGATGGAGGCGCGGCACCCGCCGGCTCGACGACCGAGGTGGCCAGCGCAGCCCAGCCGCAGGCGGCGTCAAACGGCACAGGCAGCGCGCCGGTGAATGTGCGCTATGCCAACGGCGAAAGCGCGACCGAGGACCAGGCCGTTGCCGGACCAAAGGCCAAGACGCGCTTCTCGGAACGCGCGCACGTGACCAGGGCTGCGAAGGAAGATAAAAAGCGCGCGGCCAAGGCCGACCCCTACCCGACGGCACCGGCGGATGCGCAGGAAGTCGCCGACAAGCGTACGCAGGATCAGCCTTTGGGTCTGGCCGGAGATACGTCGAAAAAACAGCTCAAACCCAAGCCGGCAAGCAAGACACGGTACTCGGACGAGGCGGGCAGGAAGGGCGGAACGGAGACGGCACAGCCCACCCAGCCTGCAGGGGCAACCGTCCCGGGCGCGGACGTTGGAACCGGGGCGACCGCTCCTGCAACCTCGCCGGTGACGACCCAGCCCTACCGGGAACCTTCGCCGCAGGCAGCGCCGGGTACCAACGCGCCCGTCAACACCCAGACCACGCCGACCGGCTCAGGCGACCCGCTGGGCTCACCGACGCCCGCCCCGGCCAACCCACCCCGGTAGCAGGATGAAAACGGTATGGGCCGGGGAGCTCGGATCGAAGGAAAACCAGCCGGTTGTCGGCTATTTTGTGGCGACAAACCGGCAGCTGCGAACCACCGCCGGTGGGGCCGGGTACCTGTCGATGACGCTGTGCGACCGTACCGGCCAGCTGGAAGGCCGCATGTGGGAGCCGGAGGGCGCGGGATCCTTTGTGTCGGGCGATGTGGTCAAGCTGCGCGGCCAGGTGTGCCGGTACCAGGACAAGCTGCAGATCAAGATCGACAAGCTGCGCCGGGCCGACCCCGCGGCCGATGCGGGTGAGTACGAGCTGGGCGACTTTGTGCCGAAGACCAGCTTCGACATCGACCAGCTGTGGGCCCGGCTCACCGGCTTTGTCGCAAGCCTGGCCGACCCGCACCTGCGTGCGCTGCTTGAGCTGTTTCTGGCCGACCCGGCCATTGCCGGGGCCCTGCGCGAAGCCCCCGCGGCCAAGGCGCTGCATCACGCCTGGATCGGCGGGCTGCTCGAACACATCGTTTCGCTGGTGGAAGCCTGCGAACGGCTCGCCCCTCACTACCCGGAGGTGCATCGCGACCTGCTGCTGGCCGGTGCCATGCTCCACGACATCGGCAAACTGCACGAGTTGCGCTGGGGCACCAGCTTCTCCTACTCGGTGGAAGGCCAGCTGCTGGGCCATATCTCGATCGGCACGGCCATGATCGAGGCCAAAGTCGCGCAGCTGCCGGGGTTTCCGCCCCGGCTGCGGACCCTGCTGCTCCACCTGGTTCTGTCGCACCATGGACGACTGGAGTTCGGCTCGCCGAAGCTGCCCATGACCGCCGAAGCGTTGCTGCTGCACTATCTCGACGACCTGGACGCGAAAATGCAGACCCTGCGCAGCGAGTTCGCTAAGGCCTTGAGCAACGGCGCGAGCGGGGCCGAGCCGACCGAGTACGTGCGCTCGATGGAGCGCGCGCTGCTGGACACGCGAGGGTACCTGGCCGGGGAGTAAGCGGGCAGCGCGCAATCAGCGGAGCCGATACGCTTATCCATGCCGGACATGAACCGAGCCTCGTTGAAACCGGGTTCATGTCGCTTTGAAAATGCTGGGGAGCGCGCTGTACAGCGCCCGGTACAATCGCACCTATATGTTGAGGTTTGCTACCGCAGGGGAGTCGCACGGCGAAAGCCTGGTTGCGCTGGTCTCAGGAATGCCGGCCGGGGTGCCGGTCGATCAGGTTTTTGTGAATCGCGAACTGTGGCGGCGCCAGCAGGGCTATGGCCGCGGCGGCCGCATGCGCATCGAGCAGGATACGGCGCACATCCTGTCCGGGGTGCGCCACGGCTGCACCATCGGCGCGCCCATCTCGATGGTGATCGCGAACCGCGACTGGGAAAACTGGCGCGAGATTCTGCCGGTGGAGGCCGGCGATCCTGCGCTGCACAAGGCGGTTGCTTCGCCCCGGCCCGGCCATGCCGACCTCGCGGGCTCGCTCAAATACGACTTTCGCGATGCGCGCTATGTGCTGGAGCGGGCTTCGGCGCGCGAGTCCACCGCGCGTGTCGCCGCCGGGGCGATCGCGAAGCTGCTGCTGGCCGAACTTGGAATTGAAGTTTTATCGCACGTGGTGCGGGTGGGCCGGGCCGAGCTGGGCCGCGACGCCGAATGGGCCGAGATCGCCGCACTGCCGCACAAAGAGGAAGTTGTGATGGGTTGCGTGGACCCCGAGGCCGAGGCCGGCATGAAGGCCGAGGTGGACCTGGCCCTGCGGACCGGCGACTCCATCGGCGGGGTGTTTGAAGTGGTCGTCCACGGCGCTCCGGCCGGGGTGGGCACGTATGCCAATTGGGATGAGCGGCTGGACGGCATCCTGGCGCAGGCGGTGATGAGTCTGCAGGCGGTCAAGGCCGTCGAGCTGGGCCGGGGCGTGACAGCGGCCGAGTCGCTCGGGTCCGAGGTGCACGACGCCATCGGCTACGCGGGTCCTGAGGGTGAGGCCGCTGCTGAAAACACTGCGCGCCACACCCGGTTCACACGCGAGCGCAACAATGCGGGCGGGGTCGAGGGCGGCATCTCGAACGGTGAAGACATTGTGGTGCGCGGCTACCTGAAACCGATCTCGACCCTGCGGCGCCCCTTGGCGTCGGTTACGTACCAGGGCCGCGAAGAAACCAAAGCTGCCTATGAGCGGTCGGATGTTTGTGTCGTGCCGGCGGCCGGGGTCGCGGCGGAGGCGATGGTGGCGCTGGCGTTTGCCCGGCTGGTGCTGGAAAAGTTCGGCGGCGACTCCCTGCGCGAGCTGAAGCGAAACTACGAGGGCTACCTGGCGCAGATCCGTGCTTATTAACGCAATTCTCCTGTTGCTGTATGGGGCCGAGATGGTCTATGTGTGGCCTT
>CAXSBW010000082.1:0-5194 GCA_964235795.1 uncultured Acidobacteriaceae bacterium
CATGGCAGGAAAAGCCATAAAAAGAAGCGGGCTGCTGGTTTGCATGAAAATGCCCAGGCTTACGCCGGTAAACAGCAAGGCCGCGGGGACACCTCGTTTGAGCAGCAGCCCGATCTTGCGGGGGGTTCGATGTTCCCCGGTGAGCAGGAAAAGCAGGCCGGGCAGCACGATTGCCATGCCGAGGGACTCGCAGATGGTCGACAGAAGACCGGCATCGAGCGGTCGGACATGAAGATAACGCGAAAGCGGATAGGCTTTCACGGCGCCGCCGATGATGGGGGCGATGATGGAGGCGCAGGCAAGAAGGAGGAGGTTGTCGCGTCTTTTCAGGTCATCGAAGCCACGAACGCCCCGGCTCAGGATGGTGCCGGCGATCCAGACGTCCAGGATGCTGATTCCGGCGACGGTCGTGGCAAACCAGAACGGCCTGCCGGCGAGCAAGACGCCGAGCAGTACGCCCAAAGCCCCTGTCGTCTGGGCGAGGATGCGCGTTTTTCGGCTGCTCCAGAGCGGGATCAGAAACCCGAGTTCGACCGCGGTTAACGGCCAGATGTAGATAAGACCATGCGCGCGATCAACCAACCGGTAGGTCGCAAATACGCAAAGCATGGCGGCGACAAAGGTGACGATGGCGGCCAGCGGAGTCCAGCGCTTGTCGGTTTGTGCGTTGCCTGCCATATTTCATTCGATACCGCAGGCTCCGCCGTCATGGCGGCGTCCCGGTCTGTTGGCAAGTATCGGCCGTTTCGGGGGGAAACGTGCCATAAAAATGACTTCACACATTACCTCCGTGCCGGCAAGGAACTGGGACGGAGCAGGTTTCAAGGCCGCGGGAATGCGTCAGGTGCTTTCAGGGCGGTGTGACGCAGGTGATCGCGGATCAGCGCCAAACCGTCCTCGGCGGTTGCGATGCGGCCTTCAAGCTGGGCGTCTTCAGCGAGGGCAAGCCATTCCTTAAAGCCAGGCCCAGGCTTGTAGCCGGCAGCGATAAGGTCGCGGCCCGTGACCAGCAACGGCGGCCGCACCTCGGTCTCCGGAATGGTTTCGTAGTGCTGCCTGGCGTAGTCGTGGAGCGTGAGAATTTTGTGGCTGGAAAGGCAGTCGAGCCGGTGCAGGGCGAGGTGCTCGGGGAAGCGCGGGAGCCGGAAGAAGCGCTTCAGGGTGGACTGCTTCATTTTTTGAACGTCGCCGAAGCGCATGTGGTTCGCGACCAGGGACGCGATCTGCGCGGTGTCCTCGTTGGAGAAGCGGAGCCTTGCGCAAAGGGCTTCGGCCATGCGTGTGCCGACCTCCGCGTGTCCGTTGAAGCGGATCCGGTCACCGTCGAGCACGTAGCAGGGTGGTTTGCCGACGTCGTGCAGCAGGGCGGCCCAGGCGAGGGTGGGCGGGCAGCCGGCTTCGAGCTTTTCAAGCAGGAGCAGGGTGTGCACCCACACGTCGCCCTCGGGGTGCCAGTCCGGGGGCTGCTCAACTCCGTGCATGCGGTCGATTTCCGGCAGGAGTTCGCGCAGCAGGCCAGTGCGATCCAGCAGCTCAAAGGCCTGTTTGGCACGCCCTTCGGTGAGCATGCGGGTCAGCTCGTCGCGGGTGCGTTCGGGGCTCACCTGGTGGATGGCGGGGGCCTGGGCGCGGATGGCGGCCTCGGTGTCGGGCTCGATGGCGAAGCCGAAGCGGGCGGCAAAGCGGACGGCACGCAGCATGCGGAGCTTGTCTTCAGCGAAGCGGCGGCCGGGGTCGCCGATGGCGCGGATGAGGCCCGCGGCGAGGTCGGCCTCCCCGCCGACGAAGTCCAGTACGCGCCCTGAAAGCGGGTCGAAAAGCATGCCGTTGACGGTGAAATCGCGGCGGGCCGCGTCTTCGCGGGGGTCGAGCGAGTAGCGTACGGAGTCGGGCCGACGGCCGTCGGAGTAGGCTCCGTCACTGCGAAAGGTGGCGACTTCGGTTTGGGTTTCAGTCCCGTCCGGGTGCCCTGTGCAGACCAGAACGACGCCAAAATGAGCGCCGACAGCGAAGGTGCGGGGGAACATGGCGAGCACCTGGTCGGGGGTGGCGGCGGTGGCGACGTCGTAGTCGACGGGCTGGCGGCCGAGGAGGCGGTCGCGCACGCAGCCGCCGGCGTAGAAGGCCTGGTGGCCGGCGCTTTGGAGGTGCTCGACGATGGAGCTGGCGGCTTGTTCGGCTGGGGACGGAAGGGGCATTGCGGGATTTAGATGTGGGGCAAGGGAGGCGGGTCGCAGACGCTGATGGGGGTGTACGGAGGCGTGTTTTTGAGCGCACTTTGCGCGATGCAAATGTATCAATATGCAGGATGATGCATAGCTACTCAGGATTTACGGTACTTCGGTACCGTTTGCACAGGATTTCGGCTTTTCTGCGGGTCTTGACAGGGTGACGGCTCAAGTTGCCTGTTTGCTCGTTTCCGGTTCCATTTTGGAACTCGATTGTGACCTTCGTGCGGAGCTTTGGACGGCGGTGTCGCTCCTTTGTGGAGATTGTGACCGATAAAAGGAGTGGGTCGTGTGTGCTGCTTCGGACCTGCGGGTGAGCCGATTCACTTCCGATCAGCGATTGCTTTGCCGGAGAGCTTCGTCGTTCGCTTGCCCTGGTGTGAGGCTGCAAATGAGCTGTGCGGTGATGGACGGTGTAAAAGAAGGGTCGACGGCTTTGCGGCCTGGCGTAAGGAAGCCGAGTTCGGTGTTCGAGCTGAGGAGCCGATACCAGCTGTTTGAACCAGGCGGTAGCCTGGCAAGGAGCGGCACGATGAGCGAACGCCAACACGCTGTTTCGGAGATCGTCCTGGACAGGAAACAGTTCAGTTCGCTTTTTGTTGTCGGCGAACAAGTGGCGTCAGGAGGTCCACGAGAACGCGCGAACGCCGCATGTCTTGCGATCAAACAAATCGAGGATGATGGAGTTAGAGTCAAAGCGATAAAAGCAAAGGACCCGGTGTTCCTGAAGTATCGGGAGATACAAGCCGTCGTAAGTGGATTTGAAACAGTGAATCCGAGATCGATCCAGAGAACCATTCAACATCTATTGAGGCCGCTATCGGCATCCGGCAATGAAACACATCGACAGAGAATTACTGATATGGGTTTGCACGAGAAATTCGAGATCGCTCTGCACGGGCGGACGTTTCTTCTGTACAAATATCCGCTACGAAGGCCTTAACTTCTGAGAACGAAGACCTTGAGAATACAGACGGAACCGCAGTATTTGAAGAAGGTAAATCACTGGAACGATTGGTGAAGGAGCAAGAGCGCAATCCTGACGCGGTCGAACGATGCAAGAAGAAACAGGGAGTTCGATGCAAGGCATGTGAACTTGACTTTGAATCCGTCTATGGATCACGCGGGCAAGGTTCATCCAGGTTCACCATTTGAATCCGCCGGCACTGGCGAACGGCAAGCGTGATGTCGATCCCGAACGGGACCTGATTCCACTCTGCCCAAACCGCCACGCCATGGTGCACAACGGCCTTTACACTGAAAGAGTTGCAACAGGTCCTTTCGGACCATAGGCAGGGACGATGCTCGTGAGTGAACAAGTGGCTGCCGGACGAGGCTTGATTCTTGGGATAGAAAGCTCGTGCGATGAGACGGCGGCAGCGGTGGTGGCACGGGGGCGAGAGACGCTGTCGAGCGTGGTGGCCTCGCAGGGGGCTACGCACGCTTTATACGGGGGGGTGGTCCCGGAGCTGGCTTCACGCGAGCATCTGCGCAACATCGTACCGGTGGTGCGGGGGGCGCTCAAACAGGCCGGCGTGGGGCTTGAAGAACTCGACGCAATTGCCGTGACGGAAGGGCCGGGGCTGGCCGGGGCGCTGCTGGTGGGGGTGACGTATGCGAAGACACTGAGCTGGGCTCGGGGCTTGCCGCTGATTGCGGTGCACCACCTGGAAGGGCACATTCACGCGGTCCTGCTGGAGCATGCGGAGCGACAGCGCGACGGCCGGGAACGCGCGACGGAGCAGGGAGCGGGGAGCGCGGGGGCGGCCGCGCTTGAGCATGCGCCTGGGCCCGGGGACGAAGACGCGCTGGCGCTGGTGGTTTCGGGCGGTCACACGCATTTGTACCTGGCTTCCCATCCGGGCTCGCTGCCCAGGGGCAAGGGCGAGACGGGCGGGGGGTGGCGCTACCGGCTCCTTGGGCAAACGGTGGATGACGCGGCGGGCGAGGCGTTTGACAAGGTGGCGAAGCTGCTGGGGCTGCCGTACCCGGGCGGCCCGTGGATCGACGCGCTCGCCCACCATGGCGACGCGAGCGCGGTTGCTTTCCGGTTTGCGGAGGTGCGCCCGCGCGAAGGGCGGCAACGGGCCGGCGGCCAGGCAGGAGCGCAGGAACTGGAGGTGCTGTTTTCGTTTTCGGGGATCAAGACGGCGGTGTTGCGGTACGTGGAAAGCCACGGGATGTTGCCGGATTGCGCGAAGCGGGCGCGGGCTCTTGGGGCCTGCGACAAGCCTGCTGCGGTGGATGCTGTGGCACTCTGCGACGCGGAGACGCTGGGGCTGATTGCTTCGTTTCAGCGCGCGGTGGTGGAGAATCTTGTGGAGCGGACGCTGCGAACAGCGCGGCGGCACGGGGTGCGGACGGTGCTGGTGTCGGGCGGAGTGGCGGCGAACCGGGAGCTGCGGGCGCGGTTTGCGGAGGCTGCCAGCCAGACGGGCGTGACGGCACTGTTCCCTTCCGTGGCGCTGGCAACGGACAATGCGGCGATGATCGCGGCGGCGGCCTGGCCGCGTTTTAGAGCGGGGCTGGTAGCACCGGAGACGCTGGCTTCGGCGCCAAGGCTTGCCTTATGAGAAGGCGATCGGGCTTGTTCAAGGGATGAGCGAGCGTGTGGGGTGCATCGCCGACACGGTGCGTTGGGCAGGGAAACACTGTTGTCGGCGTCGGGGACCTGCATTGTGAGAGTTTGAGCCGGCTTGTTCGAGGGATGGAGGAGCTCTGGGCGGAGCGGTCGATTTTAAGCGAAAAGGCCGCAGCTGGGGGCTGAGCGGCGAGTACGGAGACGCTTTGTCCGGGCACAGGCTTGCGCGGCAGCGTGGTCAAAGGCGGCGCTTCCAGGAAGCAGACCTGGATCCGGATGGAGTTTGTTTTGGAACGATGTCGCAGGACGGGCGGCTGTGTAGCGCTTGTATGCGGGCCGGGAGCGATGCGACTTTGAAGCGAAGCCGCTTTCGGCGAGGCTGCCT
>CAXSBW010000082.1:5294-6841 GCA_964235795.1 uncultured Acidobacteriaceae bacterium
GCATGATGATGGAATTGTTCAACACGCTTTCAGGGAAGGTGGAACCGCTGTTCCCTGCCGATGGACGAGTGCTGGGCCTGTACGCTTGCGGGCCGACGGTATATGACTACGGACATATCGGCAATTTCCGCACCTTTCTGCATGTGGATGTGCTGCGGCGCACGCTGGAGCTGAACGGGGTGGAGGTGCGGCACGTGATGAATATCACGGATGTGGATGACAAGATCATCCGCAATGCCGCGGCGGCGGGGCTTGCGATCGGTGAGTACACGCGGCGCTTTGAGGATGCGTTTTTCGAGGATCTGGAGTCGCTGGCGATTGAGCTGCCGACGGTGATTCCGCATGCAACCCGGCACATCGAGGAGATGGTGGCGCTGGTGGAAACGCTGGCGGCGAAGGGGCTGGCGTATCGAACCGAGGATGGGTCGTGGTATTTCCGGATTGCCGGCGACGCGGGCTACGGCAAGTTGTCGAAGAAGGATTTCGGCGGTATGGAAGACGGCGCGCGGGTGGACGTGGATGAATACGACAAGGATTCGGCGCGGGATTTTGCGTTGTGGAAGGCGCCGAAGCCGGGGGAGTTTTGCTGGGACACGGCGCTGGGACCGGGTCGCCCGGGCTGGCATATGGAGTGCTCGGCGATGGCCGGCAAGTACCTGGGCGACTCGTTCGACCTGCATGCAGGGGGCGAGGACCTGATTTTTCCGCACCATGAGAACGAGATCGCGCAGTCGGAGTGCGCGACGGGGAAGAGCTTTGCGCGGCACTGGTTCCATGTGCGGTTTCTGCTGGTGGAAGGCCGCAAGATGTCGAAGTCGGAGGGGAACTTTTTCACGCTGCGGGACCTGCTGCTGAAGGGGTACAAGGCATCGGCGATTCGCTCGCTGCTGATCTCGGTGCCGTACGGACAGCCGCTGAACTTTACGTTTGAAGGATTGGCGGCGGAAACGGCGGCACTGGAGCGTTTGCGGATTTTTCGGGACCGGGTACTGGAGCTGCAGGCGAAGGGCGGCGAGGAGAACGCGGAACTGGCGGGGGAGATCGAGCGGCATACGCTGCTGTTCGACGAGGCGCTGGCCCATGACTTGAACACGGCGGCGGCGCGGGCGGCTGTGTTTGAGGTGGTGCGGATGGGCAACACGGCGGCCGATGCGGGGCGGCTGGGGGCGAGCAATTGCAGGGGTTTACTCGGACTGCTGGAGCGATTTGACCGGGTATTCGCGGTGCTCGCGACCGATGACGCAGCGATTACGGCGGCAGCGCTGCTGTGGGCCGAGGGCGCGGGCCGGCTGGACGAGGCACCGGAGGCTTTGCTGGCGCAGCGCGGGCTGAGCGACGCGGCGATCGAGACGCTGGTGGCCGAGCGGCAGGCGGCACGACGGGCACGCAACTTTGCGCGGTCGGATGCGATTCGGGACGAGTTGCTGGGCAAGGGCGTGGTGCTGGAGGATGGAAAGGACGGGGTGCGGTGGCGGCGGCGGTAGATTCCGATTCGATAGTAGGTCCGAAGTACTACCGGTCAGTTTCGTTCATTTGGACCAGGGCAA
>CAXSBW010000082.1:6941-12343 GCA_964235795.1 uncultured Acidobacteriaceae bacterium
TTATGTCTTGCAGCAGATTGAACTCAGCAGCTGTCCAGGATGACCACCTCCCTGTAGCTTCCATAATCGCTGTTTGCTCTTCCAGCGCGGCATAGCAAACGACGATACCGGGCGCGTTCATACGGCCAGCAGTCATTGCATGCTCCCTTGGTGGTGGACCGAGTTCGACAGCAGTCGTAAAAGTAGCATGCGTTTCGTGACCACGGGCGCGATAGATGGACGTTCCGGCAGGAATTGAGCGAACCAAGTTGAATCCGAGGATCAATTCTCCTAATCTTTCCAGCACTTCCGACGGGCGAACAAGGTATGGCTCGTTTCGATCCCAAAAATCGTCCTTTGAAGAAAAGAAGAGATAGCGGCTTTCATGCTTGACAGCATCGCAGAAGCTTTTCCATCCCTCTTCAAATGCTTCTCCTTCGTTCATTATTTGCCAATTGCGTTTGCAGTAGGAGTCGTCGTCCTTGATATGTTGATATAACCAATCCAGTACGGGATTGTCAGCAATGTCCGAAAACTCTTTATAGAGAAGGTCCTATAAATCCCAGGTACACACTACGTACTCGTGCGTCTCGGGATCGAAAGGGGCATATGCATCAGCACTTTCATAAGCAGAATCTATCTTATCAAGAATGTATTCCAACAAGAGGTTTGCAGAAACGGCAATCTCGGTATCGGCTCGTTTATGACAGATTGAGCATTCAGTCGCGCTTAGGTTGTTCTTAATGAACCACTTGATGCCCGGATCGTGAAAACAATCGGCGCAGATGGAATCATTTGACTGGTGATAACGCCTTGCGTCTTCTTCTGCCAAAAGTCTTTTTGCGTAGCCCATACACCTATGACTGATTTCCTGAACAGAATGGCAGCCTTGTCGGCTGCCATTGGATGAATAGAACTTAGGCGGAGATCAATTCAGGCAGCGGCGATGCGGTGCACCAGGTCGTTTTGCTCGTCTGCATTTTCCGCGCCGATGGTGAAGGCGTCGAGTACGCCGGAACCGAGGGCGTAGCGCAGAGCTTCGTCCTGCCGGGTGCGCATCGCGCCCTGGCCCAGAATCTTCATGCCCACGATCGCCTTGCCCGAGGCTCGCATCTGCCGGATGACTTCCAGCACGGTGTCGGGGTGGGCGTCCATGTGTGCGCCGACGGGGTTGAGGCGGACGAGGTCGAGGTCGACCCACGGGGAGGCGGCGGCGGCCTGCAAAGCGGGCAGGCTGTGGCAGGAGACGCCGTGGGCGCGAATCGTACCCTTTGCCTTGGCTTCGGAGAGCACGTCCATCGCGCCACGATAGCGGGTGGTCCAGTCGGCTTCGGTGACGCAGTGAATCAGCACAATATCAATCATGTCGATGCCGAGCTCGCGGCGGAAGCGGTCGAGGTCGGCGCGGACGCCTTCGGGGTCGCGCGTGTCGGTCTTGGTCAGCACCGTCACCTTGTCCCGCGGTACGTGCTTGAGCGCGGCGGCGACGTAGGGATGGCTGCCGTAGGAGTCGGCCGTGTCGTAAAAACGCAGGCCGTTGCGATGGTAGCCGTCGATGAGCAGCCGGGTCGCGCGATCGTCGCCGATGCGCGTCTGGTTGGAAGCGCCGCCGCCGCCGATGGTGCCGGTACCCATGGCAAGACGGCTGGTGCGGATGCCCGTTTGTCCGAGTACGACTTCATCGTGCGCCTTGAACTTTTGCGGTGGGGGCTGGTCGAGCGGAAAGGCGTGTGCTACCTGGCCGGCGACCAGGGTCGCGCTGAGGCCGGTGGCGGCCCGACGTAGAAACTCTCTTCGCTGCATGGGGGTACCTCGATCGAGTCGTTAGAGGCAATGGTACGCCTTTCGCCAGGGGCTGCAATCAAGCAGGGAGAGAAATGGATGGGAAGAAAAAGGCAGCCCTTGCGGGCTGCCTTTGTGTTGTGGATGGAGGATGGAATCAAGCGGGAGAAGGGCTGCCTTCAGGGAAGGCACCGCCGTGCTTGGGTTCGGGCTTGATGACCTGCTGGACGTCGCCGGTGGCGGCACCGCCCGTCGGGCCTCCGGACTGCTGGATCGGGGGCAGGGGCTGCCCTTCGATGATGAGCCGGATGTCATTGGCGTCGAGGGTTTCCCGTTCGAGCAGCGCGGTCGCCATGCGGTGCATGGAATCCTGGCGGCCGTCGAGGATGCTGTAGGCCGACTTGTAGGCATCGTCGACCAGGGAGCGAACCTCGCTGTCGATCTGGCGCGCGGTCTCTTCCGAAAAGTCGCGGTGCTGTGAGAGCTCGCGACCCAGGAAGATCTGCTCTTCCTTTTTGCCGTAGGTCAACGGGCCCAGTCCGCTCATGCCGTACTCGCAGACCATTTTGCGAGCCAGTTCCGTCGCGCGCTCGATGTCGTTGCCGGCACCGGTCGTCATCTGCTTCAGGAAGATCTCTTCGGCGATGCGGCCGCCCATCAGGATGGCAAGCTGCGTCTGGAGATAATCCTTGGTGACGGTGTGGCGGTCGTCGACCGGCAGCTGCATGGTGACGCCGAGCGCCATGCCGCGGGGGATGATGGTGACCTTATGGAGCGGGTCGGCGTGATCGCGGATGGCGGCAACGATGGCATGGCCGGCTTCGTGGTAGGCGGTGACCCGCTTTTCCTCGTCGCTGAGCAGCATGGATTTGCGCTCGGCCCCCATCATCACCTTGTCCTTGGCGGCCTCAAAGTCGGCCATCAGCACAGCTTTGCGGTTGAAGCGGGCTGCGTTGAGGGCGGCTTCGTTGACCATGTTGGCAAGGTCGGCACCGGAAAAACCCGGGGTGCCGCGCGCCATGACGCGGAGGTCGACATCTTCGGCGGTCGGGACCTTGCGGGCGTGAACCGCGAGCACTTCTTCGCGTCCACGGACGTCAGGCCGGCCGACGATCACGCGACGATCAAAGCGACCGGGGCGCAGCAGGGCGGGGTCGAGCACGTCGGGGCGATTGGTCGCGGCGACCAGGATCACGCCATCGTTCGACTCGAAGCCGTCCATCTCGACCAGCAGCTGGTTCAGGGTCTGCTCGCGCTCGTCGTGCCCGCCGCCGAGGCCTGCGCCGCGGTGACGCCCGACGGCATCGATCTCATCGATAAAGATGATGCAGGGAGCATTCTTTTTGCCCTGCTCGAACAGGTCGCGCACACGGCTGGCACCGACGCCGACGAACATTTCCACGAAGTCGGAGCCGGAGATGGAGAAGAAGGGGACATTGGCTTCGCCCGCAACAGCGCGCGCCAGCAGGGTTTTGCCGGTGCCCGGAGGTCCGACAAGCAGGACGCCCTTGGGGATGCGGCCGCCGAGCTTCTGGAACTTCTGCGCTTCGCGCAGGAACTCAATGATCTCCTTGAGTTCTTCCTTGGCTTCGTCGACGCCGGCAACATCCTTGAACGTGACTTTTTTCTGCTGCATGGAAAGCAGCCGGGCTCGGCTTTTGCCGAACGACAGGGCCTTGTTGCCGCCCGACTGCATCTGGCGGAGCATAAAGAACCACAGCGCGCCGATAATCAGGATAGGCCCGAGATTGAACAGGATCGGCAGCCAGGCGCTTCCCTGGTTGTCATGCACGGTCATCGAGACCTTGTTGTCCTGCAGCAGGTCATACAGCTTGGGGTAGTTGGCCGGAACCGTGACATGGTAGGGGGTGCCGGACTTGAGCTTGCCGTGGATTTCGTTGCCGGTGATGCCGGCGTCCGCGACCTGTCCGGACTGAGCGTCCTGCAGAAACGTCGAGAACGACACATCCTGATCATGCCCGGAGCCGCTGCTCTTCTGGAAGACCTGCCACAGAAGGATGAGGCAGGCGAAGATAAATACCCAGAAGATGATTGTCTTTACCGTGGAATTCACTCTGAAACCCTCACTTCTCTTACGAGCACACGCGGATGGGAAACGTGCGTGGAACCTGTTTTTTTAGACGCGGTCGCCGGGGGAAAGAAGCATGATTTCCACGCCGGGCATCCATGCGCTCAAAGAGAGCCACCCCCAGAGTACAGGAGCGACGGCCTGACAGCGTACCGCTGATTGTACCGAATTGGACCTTCTTCAAGGTCACGGGTTGCAAACTATCGCGCAAAAAAGGTTACGGAAGGGTGAGTCGGTGAGCGTGAGCGGGCGGCAGGGCGCATGCTGGGAGGGTGAGCTCTCGTTCCCTGCCTTCGTTGCCGCCTTTTTCGCGCCAATTGTTGCCGCCGGGCACGCGCCTGGGGCTGGCGGTGTCGGGCGGTGCCGACTCCGTCGCCATGCTGCGGCTGGCGCACCGCCTGGCGGACCTGGAAGGCTGGCGACTGGTGGTGCTCCATGTGAACTACGGGCTGCGCGGCGAGGCTTCGGAGGGGGATGAAGCGTTTGTCCGGGAGCTTGCCGGGGCGCTGGGCGTGCCGATCGAAGTGTTGCGATCGCGGGAGCTGCGGGCAGAACAGGCGGGGCTCGAAGAAGCGGCGCGGCTGATTCGATACGGATGGTTTCGAGAGAAGCTGGGCGAGCTCCACGCGGTGGCGACCGGGCATACGCTGGACGACCAGGCGGAGACGGTGCTGGGAAAGCTGCTGCGGGGGGCTTGGACCGGGGGGTTGGCGGGGATCTATCCGTCGGTCGCGGCGGGGGCGTTGCCGGGCGGCGCGGCAGGGCAGCCCGGGCACGTGGTGCGACCGCTGCTCGCGGCGCGACGGGGTGAGCTGCGGGGCTGGCTGAAGGGCCTGCGGCAGAGCTGGCGCGAAGACGAAATGAATGAGGACCCGGCGTTTACGCGCAACCGGATTCGGCATGAGCTGCTGCCGTTATTGGGGAGCTGGAACCCCCAGGCGGCGGAGCAGCTGGCGCGGATGGCGACGCTGGCCCGCGAAGATGAAAGCTACTGGGAGGCCGAGGTGGCGCGGGTGTTGCCGGGGCTGCTGCTGCCGGGCCGGGCGGTGCGCGGGGGCGGCCGCGCGAGCTCGACGCTGGGCGGCGAACGCTCGCTGGCCATCGAGATCGAGCGGCTGCGGCAGCTTGCCCCGGCGCTGCGAGGCCGGGTGCTGCGGGCGACAGCGGCGCAACTGGGGGCCCATAGGCTCGATTTCGCCGAGACGGAACGGCTGCTCAGGCTGGTGGAAGGGTCGGCCGGGAGCGTGGCGCGGCGGGAACAGCTGACGGCGGAGCTGCGGGCAGAGCGGACGCCGCGGGAGCTGCGGCTGGTTTGGGAGGAGGCGGGAGCCGGGCGGGGGGGTGAGTCGGTGGAGATCCCGGTGCCTGGGGAAGGAGTGGGGTTCGGGGTGCGGCTGCGGCTTGCAGCCGCAATGGACGGAGCGGAGCTGCCGCCGGCGACCCTTCGGGCCGCGCAGCCCGGGGACCGCGTGACGCTGCGACATACGCGCGGGGCACCGAAGCGGATCAAGGAGGTGCTGGAGCGGCTGGGGGTGCCGGCGGGCGAGCGCGG
>CAXSBW010000083.1:0-12157 GCA_964235795.1 uncultured Acidobacteriaceae bacterium
GTTGGGCCCGTGCATCTCTTCATGAGACAGCTGTCGCAAAGGAACAATCCATGCCGCATGAAGCTTTGTTTCAACCGTATGCCCTTGGTTCGCTCACGCTCAAGAACCGCGTCGTGATGGCACCGCTGACCCGTTCGCGCTCCGACGACGCGGGGATACCGCCGGATTATGCGGCTGAGTACTATGCCCAGCGCGCGGGTGCCGGCTTGATCGTTTCGGAGGCAACCAACATTTCAGCCCAGGCGCGCGGCTATGCGAAGACGCCGGGCATTTGGAACGACGCGCAGGTGGAGGCGTGGAAGCCGATCACGGCGGCGGTTCGGAAGGCGGGCGGGGTGTTCTTTCTGCAGCTTTGGCATACCGGGCGTATTTCGCACCCGAGCCTGCAGCCGGGCGGCGTGCTGCCTGTCGCGCCTTCGGCGATCAAGCCGGAGGGGCAGGCGTTTACCAATGAAGGGATGCAGGAGCATGTGACGCCGCGCGCGCTGGAGGCGAGCGAGTTGCCGGCGATCGTGGAGGATTATCGCCGGAGCGCCGCGAATGCAAAGCGCGCGGGCTTTGACGGGGTGGAGATCCACTCGGCCAACAACTACTTTCTGGAGCAGTGGCTGCGCGACTCGACCAACCGGCGCACGGACGAGTACGGCGGCTCGCTTGAAAACCGTTTGCGCTTTCCGCTTCAAGCGGTACGCGCGGTGATCGACGGCTTCGGCGATGCGGGCCGGGTGGGGATCCGGATTTCGCCGGCGACGACGATGCCGGGCGGCGCGCCGCTTGACAGCCGGCCGAACGAAACGTACGGGCGGTACGTGGAAGAGCTGGCGAAGCTGGGACTGGTGTACCTGCATGCGATCGAGGGCGTGACGCAGCAGACGCGCGAAGCGCCGGAGGTGGACTACACGGAGCTGCGGCGCCGGTTCGGGCGCACGTATATCGGCAACAACATGTACTCGATGGAGCTGGTGGAGCAGGAGCTCAAGGAAAACAAGTCGGACCTGTTTGCGTTTGGCCGGGCGTACCTGGCGAACCCCGACCTGGTGGAGCGCCTGCAAACCGGCGCGCCGCTGGCCGATGCGCCGAAGGAGTACTGGTACGGCGGCGATGAGCACGGCTACACGGACTGGCCGGTGGCAAAGCATGTCCCGGAGCTGCAAAACGCGTAAACGGCTTTGCGAGCGGCAGCCTGGAACAGGTCGCCCTGGGCGCTGGAGCGAAGCCGGCAGACTGGATGCGGCTTTTCCGTCGAGAAAAGCCGCACACGGGCGATGGAGGGGCCACGCGGAAGGAGAACTGCTCTAAAACAGCTGACGCGCGCGCAGGGCGAGTCCGTGGGCGACGGCGGTAAAGGCTTCGCCGCGCACGATGGTCCCGGGGTGGAAGCGGCTGGCGAAGATGCGCTCGACAGCGGGAACAAACGAGGTGCCGCCGGTGAGGAAGACGCGATCGATCGCCGCGGGTGCGATCCCGGTTTCGCGCAGGAGCCGGTCGACGGCTTCTTCGATCGCGGCGAGCTCGTCCGCGATCCAGCCTTCGAACTGCCCGCGGGTGACAGGGATGCGCAGGTTGAGGCCGCTCTCGTCGAAGCGGAATTCGGCCTCGTCGCTGCCGGACAGAGCGTACTTGAGTCGCTGCACGGCAGAGTGGAGCTGAAAGCCGAGGTCCTCGTCGAGCAGCGTTTGGAGGGCCGCGATCTTTTCGGGCTCGAGGGCGCGCGCGTGAGCGCCCTTCAGGATTTCCGTCACGTTGCGCGTTCGTAGAAACGACAGGTAGTGCCATCGCTCGAGATTGCTGTAGATCCAGGCGGGGAGCGCCGGCAGCAGCTTGCCGCCGGAGCGCTCGAGCGAGCCTGCCCCGAGCGCGGGTGAGACGAGGTGGCGCACGAGCTTTGCGTCAAAGGCGTCGCCCGCCAGGCCGATACCGCTCGAGCCGAGCACACGCTGCTGCGACTCGAGGCCAGGGCCGACGCGCAGCAGGGAAAAGTCACTGGTGCCGCCGCCGAAGTCGCCGATCAGGACCAGTTCTTCGTGGTCGAGCGTGGACTCGTACGCGCAGGCCGCGCCGACGGGTTCGTACTCGAACGCGACTTCTGTGAATCCTGCGCGCTCGCAGGCATCGCGCAGGCGGCCGAGCGCGAACTGCTCGTCGTCCGCTGTTTCCGCGCCGACAAAACGCACCGGGCGGCCGACAACGGCACGCTGCACGGGTGCGCCGAAGGCCTGCTCGGCCCCGGTGCGCAGGTCGCGCAGGATGCGGCCCAGGAGGTCTTCAAGCGTGTAGCGTCGGCCAAAGACCTCGGTGCCGGTGAGCGATCGCGAGGGCAGGTAGCTTTTGAGCGATTGCACGAGGCGCCCGTCGTGGCTTTCGGCGGCGAGATAGTGCTCGATGGCCGACGGCCCGGCGTAGCCATGGATGTGTTTGTTCAGGTCGCGCGTGAAGAAAAGCAGGGAGCGGAACGAGGCGGTTTCGCCGGCGAGCGCCTGGTAGCGCGCGAGCGTGACGGCGCCGCCGGGCGCGACGGATGCGACGGAGCTGTTGGTGGTGCCGAAGTCAAGCCCAACGGCTGGCGCGGGGGAGCGCATGGCTTGATTGTCGCAAATTCGGCCCTGGGGCGGGCGTTCAGCGGCCGTCGCGCAGGCGGGTGGCGAGGCGGTGCGGCAGGCCCGCGCGCACGATCGCTTCCTGCGCGGCGCGCACGTCGTAGGGCACGCGGTGAAACTCGACGGCGCGACGCACGCTGTCGTAAACGGCGAAGGCGGCGCGCCAGATGCCGTCGCGGGGCTGGCCGACCGAGCCGGGGTTGAGCAGGTAGCGTGCGTCGCGGGCCAGGGGGAGAACCCAGACCTCCGGCTCGTCGCGCGTGTAGTAGTCGGGCGTGAGGCGGTACCACTGCTCGCCATCGGTCGCGAAGCCGCCCTGCAGGTGGGTGTGGCCGAAGAAGTTGATAAAAGGGCCGCCCGCGGCCAGCGAGTGGGAGGCATCCCGCGCGCTCAGGATGTACTCGTCCTCATCGAGGATGGAGCCGTGTACGCAGCGGATGGTCTCGGCCGGGGCGCTTTCCGGTAGGACGGGGCCCTGTGGCAGGTGACGTAGCCAGGCGATGTGCTCGGAGGAGAGAACACACTGGGTCCAGCGGGCGGCGCGGGCGGCGACGGGGTTGAAGTTTTCAAGGTCTTCGAGGCCGCAGCAGGCGCGGTCATGGTTGCCGCGCACAAACGTGGTGCCGAGGCCGCGCACATGCGCGATGACCTCGTTTGGGTTGGCGCCGTAGCCGACCGTATCGCCGAGGTTCCAAACGGTGTCGTAGACGGGCGCGTGGTGGAGCACGGCCTGGAGCGCCTGGAGGTTCCCGTGGATATCGGAAAGCAGAAGTGCACGCATCGACGTTTGTCCAGATTACTCCGGCTGCGGGGCTAGACAGCGCGGACCCAGTGGCCGGGCGAGTGCTCGCTGAGGGTGCCCTCGCGGAAACGGGCGTTGGCGGCGAGGGTGGCAAGGGGCTGGTCGAGGGGCGTCTGCATGGTGGGGATGGCGCGCAGGAGCGCCTGGGTATAGGGGTGCCGCGGCGCGCGAAACAGGTCGCGTGCGGGGGCGAGCTCGAGCAGCACGCCGTGCCGCATGACGGCGACGCGCTCGGCCACCTGCGAAACGACGGCGAGGTCGTGCGAGATGAACAGCATGGCGAGGCCGTAGTCTGCGCGCAGCTTCGCGAGCAGTTCCAAAATCTGCGCCTGCACCGTAACGTCGAGCGCGGTGGTGGGCTCGTCGGCGATGAGCAGGCGCGGGCGATGGATGATGGCCATGGCGATGAGGATGCGCTGGCGCTGGCCGCCGGAGAACTGGTGCGGGTAGTCGCGCGCGCGGCGCAGGGGGTCGGGCAGCGCGACGGTTTCCATGGCGGCGTGCACGCGCTCGCGGACCTCGCGGCGGCTGATGCCGGGGGTGTGCGCGGTGAGGGCTTCGGCGATCTGCGCGCCGACCGGCATGACCGGGTTGAGGGCGGTCATGGGCTCCTGAAAGATCATGGCGATTTCGCGGCCGCGCAGGCGGCGCATGGTCTCGGGTGCGAGGGTGAGCAGGTTGTGGGTGCGGCCTTCCGCCGTGAACTCGATGGCGCCCTGCACGGTGGAGGCGGGCGGCAGGAGCTGCAGGAGGGCGAGCGCGGTGACGGATTTGCCGGAGCCGGACTCGCCGACTAGGCCGAGCGACTCGCCGGGCGCAATGGTGAAAGAGAGCGAGTCAACCGCGGGCATGGCCGCATGCGGAAAGCGGATGGAAAGCTCGCGCACGGCGAGCAGCGGCGCGGTCTGGCTCGCGGGAGGCATGTTGGGCGATGGTAACAAACGGCGATTCGCAATGGGTGGTGGCCTGCCCTTTTTGAGACCACCACGATTGGACTCGCCATTGGCATGCGGCGGCATGAGTGAGTCACGCCAGTGAATGGCGGCTGAGAACGCGGGCTTCCCGCGGGCAGGTTATTTGGAGCGGACCGCGATCACCTCGATCTCAACCAGCGCCCAGGGAGCGGCCAGCGCGGCGACCTGGAATGCGCTGCGAGCCGGTTTATTGGGCTGGTCGGCCGTGCCGAAAAACTGCGTGTACGCGGCCTGGAGGCCGGGAAAGTCGAGCTTGCCGCCCTTGGCCGGATCGCCCGCGAGAAAGACCGTCATCTTGACGACATCCTTCATGTCGAGGCCCTGCTCCTTGAGCAGCACCTGGATCTTGCCGAGCGCCGACATGGATTGGGTCCTGGTGTCGCCGTAAACGGCTTCGGTGTTTTTCGCGGGGTCGGCCGGGGTGATGGGCGAGGCCAGCTGGCCGCTGAGGTAGAGCGTGTCGCCGGCCCACACCCCGTTGGCGATGGGGCTTTTTTCGTTGGGCTGCAGGTGCTTGACGACGACCTGGGCGCCTGCGGTTGCGGTTGCCAGTGCGAGGGCCGCGACGATAGCGGGTTTGTTTTTCACGGAGGTGCTCCTTTTCACGTTAAGCGCGGTTGGGGGCGGATGCGGCGAGCCGCGCGGCGGAGTGGTCGGCGATCATGCGGACGGCGCGCTGCGAGCTGAGCGCCGCGCCCTCCTGCCAGCCCACGATATGGCTGACGTGGTCGCCCGCGAAGTAGATGGGGCCGTCGGGCGCGATCAGGGTTTCGTAGCCGGGATTGGTCTGCGTTTGCGCGGCGGCCGGATGCGCCGGCATGCCCGTGCGGGTGGTCAGGGCGCCGGGCGCGCGCTCCTGCCCGGGTCCGTACGAGGCGATCCATGAGCCCTGATTGTGCCGCACGGAGCCCCACCCGACATAGATCGGCTTTTCAAGCTCCCTGCCGTGGCCGGGGTGCAGACGCTCGATGGACCTGCGGCTTTCGTCAAACTTGGCCTGCAGGCCGAGCTTGCCGAACGGCGAGTCGCGCTCGTCGGTGTAGCCGCTGACCAGCACGCCTGTCGGCGTGAAAAGCCCGGCCGACGGAAACCAGATGGGGCTGCAGCCTTCGCTCACAAACTCGAGCCCGCCGTAGATGTTGTAGTCCTCTTCCCAGAAGCGGCGGCTTTGCCACGCGATCTTGTAAGCGTGCGAGTAGGTGCACTCGTCGATGACTTTTTTGTATGTGGCGGATAAGTCGTTCGGGATGTTACGCAGGATGGTGAGCGGCAGCGCGCAGATGCAGTAGGCGGCCTCGACCTGCTTCGGACTGCTGCCCTGCGTGTAGGCGATGTGCACGCCGTTGGCGGTTTTGCGGATTTCCGTGACGGGGGAGTTGTACTGCACCATGCCGCCGAGCGACTTCGCAAACGCATACGGGATGCGGTCCATGCCGCCGACCGGCTGCATCATGGTGGCTTGCATGTCGAAGGCTTCTTCAAACAGGATGCCCTGCCAGAAGTCTTCGGCCAGCAACGTGTGCATGTCGATGGGCCGGCTCAACACACCGGCGTCGTCGCCCGCGCCGGCCGGTTTGCTGTACCCGGCACGGTCGGAACCCGTGTACCTGCCGGCCTCGTCGAGCGAGCCGTACATGCGGAGGAACGCAAGCATGCGTTCGCGATCGTCTTTTGAGAACTCGGCGTCGAGTGAGCCGGAGCTCATGCATTTCATCAGCAGCTCGCTGACGTGGCCGCGCGTGTCGTTGACGACCTGCCGTTGCACGACGGGCTTGCCGTCATTGCTCTTGTCATTTTGCAGGTAACTCGACCGGCTGGTGTTGACTTCGACCTGTAACTCGACGCCTAACTTGCGGCAATAGCCCAGGATGGTGCGGTGGATGGAAGGCAGGCGCGCCGGGCCGACATTCTGATAGTTGCCCGCGTCCCAGGAGGAGGTTTGATCCTGGAAGTTCTCAAGCACGACGGTGTCGCCGCCGCGCACGGTCCAGTTGCGTCCGCCGGGGCGCTCGCGCGCCTCCAGCACCGTACACTCGTAGCCGGCGGCGCGCAACTCGTACGCGGCGACCAGGCCCGCGATGCCGCCGCCCAGCACCACGACCCGGGTGCCTTTGCCCGTGCCCGCGGGCAGCGCGAACGGCTCCGCGACACCGGCCGGCGGTGCCACGAGCCCCAGGGACCGCAGGGTGAGAAACGCCGCGTTGAACCCGCCGGCCGCGCCGACGCGCGCCAGGAACTGTCTACGACTGAGACCTGAAGGAACGTTCATTTTTCGAAGGACTCCGTGATTCGGGTGAAACTGCCGGAACAGGGCCGCCGCGGGCGCAGGCGCTGAATGGACGCATGCACCCGCGGCGTGGCGCTAGAAAATGACCTTCAAGGCAAGTTGCGTATTGAAGGGCTCACCGGGGCCGACGCCGGGCGCGCCCGTGTAGTTGCCGATGGTTTGCGTGACCTGCCCGAAAGACGACCCGTCGCTGACACTGTTATCCGGCGGTGCCAGGTTGATACGGTTGAAGAGGTTGAACATTTCGACGCGGAACTGCGCGCTTACGCGCTCCGTGATGTGACCTTCCTTGAAGATAGACAAATCCACGTCCTCGTAGCCGGGCCCGTAGACCTGGTTGCGGCGCAGGTTGCCGTAAGTGCCCGCCGCCGGAATGGAGAAATTGGCAGGCGTAAGGTATTGCGCTGTCCCGCTGTGTCCGACGATACTGCTGTTGCCCTTGACCACCGGGCCATTCAGGCTGGCGCGGTCCTCGCCCTCGTTGGTGCCGCTCGAGTCAGTGCCGCTGAGGATGTTGACCGGCTCGCCGCCGCGAAACGTAAGCAGGCTGTTGGCCGACCAGCCGTGCGAAAGCCAGTGCGGGCCGGCAAAGGCCGGCACGGCGTAGTTGAGATAGGCGATAAAGGTATTGCGGACGTCGTACTCCATGTTGCCGTACTCGCCCTTCAGGTCGAAGCTGTTTTGCGGAACGGTGCCGCGGTAGTCGGTCATTTCATCCAGGCCATGGGCCCATGTGTAGGCGAACTGCGAAGTAAGCCCGTGATAGTTGACCGTGCGGATGGTGGCTTGAAGCGAGTTATAGTTCGACGTGCCCGCGCTGCCGACCTCGTTGATAACGCCATAGTACGGGAACCGCGGGCCGTAGGGGCGGGTATGGTTTTGGGCGAAGGTGCCGAGACCCGTCGTATTGAGCCCGGCCTGGTTGATGTCCCGGATGATGAGTAACTTGCGCGCCTGCGCGCCCACGTAACCGATGGTTGCAATGAAGTTCGGTCCCAGGCTTTTTTCAAGGTTCAGGTTGTAGTTGTAGTTATAAGCGCTGCGGAAGTCGGGATTGACGGAAAACAGCGGATAACTGTTGGTCGGCGTGGCTGCCGGGTCGACAGGCAGGGGGTTGCCGCTGCCGTCGACGCCGTAAGGCTCAAACAACGCGGTGGCGGGGAAAATGAGTTGGTTCGGCAGAATGACCTGGTTGTTTTGTGAGTACGTCACGACCGGCGTAGGGCCGCCGGGGTTGCTTTGTGCCCCGGCGGCGCCGCCGTTGGGAGGGCGATTGTCAAGAAACGGGTTCAGGTTGGGTTCATCGAAAAACACACCGAAACCACCGCGAACCACCGTGCCCGGACTGCCCTTGGGTTGCAGGCTGAACCCGATACGCGGGCTGACGTTGTTGTAGGCCGCGGGGTAAAGACTGCCGATCTCCGCGCCCTGGAACGCAATGCCGGGCACCTGCGCGCCCGCGATTCCGGGACGGAAGACAGACAGATCTTTCTTGTTATCGTGCAGCGGTCCGAGATAGTCGTATCGAACGCCGTAGTTGATGTTCAGGTTCGGTGTAACCTGCCACGCATCCTGGAGAAACAGGTCGTAAGTGTTGACAAACACCTGTCGCGCCGTATCTCCGCGCTGCAACACGTCCGACTGTGTGCAGCCGGCCAGAAAGTCGGCCAGTGCCAGCGTTTGCGGATCGCTGTAAGCCGGGGTTACCCCGCCGTACCGGGTGTCGAAGGTGGTTTCGCAATTGGAGGGTGTATGCTCCGTGTTGCTTTTCGCATCTTCCGGGTCAGCCCATGGCCCTTGCGTGCCGAGGTAAGTGAAGTTGCCGCGCTCCTTGCGGTGGTAGAACTCGTCCACCTGAGCCTGGCGGTACTCGCCGCCGAAGCGGAACTCGTGCCGGCCGGCGACATAGGAAACGGCATCCGTCAGGTGACCGGTGATATCGTTGCGGCCCGAAGGCGGGGTCGCGTTTTGCAGGTTGTCGAAGCCGTTGATCCGGATACCCGGGGCGCCGGTCAGCCCTGGGCCCACTGCCGTGTTGAAGCCGAGAGCCGTGACATCGAAGCTGTGGTTTTGATCGAAATAAACCTGGTTGAAGTAATTGACGCCGGCCAGCAACTGGTTTGTCAGGTGGGGCGAAAACACCGTGTTCAGCACGACCGAGTAGTTATAAACATGAACCGGGCCTTCTTGAAAGTAGTAAGGCAGCTGCGTCCCCACGGGGGCGATCTGGTTTCCCTGCCCGCCGAAGCCGCGCGCCGAAAGCGTGTTCTTTTCGTTGACGGTGTAGTCGAGCTTGACCACGCCGTTGTAGCTGTAACCCGTGATCGGCGACGCGTTGGAATAGTTCTCCGTGGCGGCGGCACCGGTGAGCGCGTAGGACGGCCAAAGGGTATTGAGAAGATTTTGCGAGGCACTGTTGACCGGAATGCCGTATTGCGCGAGCAGCTGTTTGGCCTGTGCCTGGTAAGCCAGCGACGGCTCGGTGGCTGAAGCCGGACTTTCAATGATGAACTGCTGCTTCTCGTAGTTGGCGAAGTAGAAGAACCTGTTTTTTAAAACAGGGCCGCCGATCGAGGCGCCATACTGCTCGTTGCGCAGCTTGTTTTTCACGATTTTGCCGGCGGCATTGGGGGTCGCGAACGGAGAGTTCGCGGCGAAAAACTCGTTGCGGTTGTAGTAGTACACAGATCCGTGAATCTGGTTGGTGCCGGACTTGGTGACCACGTTGACCGTGCCGCCCGCGCTTCGGCCGGTTTCGGCATTGGACTGCGTTTGCTCGGAGAATTGCTCGATCGAGTCGAGCGGCAGCGTGACGCCGGCGATCGCTTCAACGCCGCCCTGGTTGACCGCCGGGATGTTGTGCCACAGGTCATTGTTATCCGAGCCGTCGATCTGCCAGTTGAGCTGGTTGGCACGGGTGCCGTTGACGGAGCCCGAAGCGCCGCCCGAGTAGCCGGCGAAGCCGGGCGAGACGGCGACCAGCTGCGTGAAGTCGCGGCCGTTCATGGGCGTATTTTGTACAGTTGTGCTCGGCAGCACGGTGGTTTGGGTGGTCGAGGTGGTGTCGAGCGACAAACCCGCGGCGGAGACTTCCACCGTTTCCGCCGCCTGGGCCACATTGAGCTTGACGGGCAGGTTATAAACAACGCCCGCGGAAACGGGCACCTTGTCGACCTTGACGGTGCCGAAGCCCTGGGCCGCAGCTGTAACGGTATAGGCCCCGAGCGGCAGGTCGGCAAAGGAATACTCGCCCGCGCCTGACGACACCGTTTTGTGTTCGACGCCGGTAGCGGTTTCCGTCGCGACAACCTCCGCACCCGGTACGGCGGCCCCGGTTGCGTCGGTGACCGTGCCGTTGATGCTGCCGCGAAAGGTTTGCGCGACCAGGGCCGTGGACGGAGCGGCGAGAAGCAGCAGCATGGCCGCGACGCGAGGGCCGCGGGCAAACACGGCAGTGCGTGGCAGCGGGCAAAGCAGGGAACGCTGAAGAAGAGCTGCGGCAAACAGGGGAAGCGAGGATGCGCGGATCTTTTTCTGATTCATGCGCCAACTTAGGGGCATTGCCCACCGGCAATCAAGAGAAAAATCGTCTCCGTGGTCGCTGTTAATAGCCGGGATAAGCAGGAGTTATGCGCCCTGCGCTTCGACGGAGATATCCTTCCAACCGCTGCCGCAATCGCGTACATAGAAAATCTTTATCGGCCGGGAGCGACTTGCGCCGGTTGCGGAGATGCATTCGACGACAGGACGGGCAGGCCCGGCTACACTGCTGGCGAGGGTCGCAGGGCCGGAGAACCCTGCTTTGCGAGCGAGACGACTCATGGCTTTGCTGCACGAAGATCGGCTGTTTCCGGCGGACGCGACCACGCGAGCGATCGCGCGCAGGCTGTACGCCACGGTTCGCGGCCTGCCCATCGTGAGCCCGCACGGGCATACGGATGCGGGCTGGTTTGTGCGGAACGAGCCGTTTCCGGACCCGGCGAGCCTGCTGATCCAGCCTGACCACTACGTGTACCGCATGCTGTACAGCCAGGGTGGAGTGGGGCTGGACGAACTGGGCGTGGGCCGCGCGGGGCCGGTCGAGAATCCGCGCGCCGTGTGGCGTTTGTTCGCGGAGCGCTACCACCTGTTTCGCGGCACACCGACCCGGCTGTGGCTGGACCATGCTTTTGAAACATTATTCGGGTTTGAGGAACGCTTGAGCGCGGCCAACGCCGACGCGTACTACGACACGATGGCGGCGCGGCTCCGGACGCCGGAGTTTCGGCCGCGGGCGTTGTATGAGCGGTTCGGGATCGAGGTGCTGGCGACAACGGACTCGGCGCTGGACGGACTGGAACAGCACCGGACGCTGCGCGCGGAAGGCTGGGGCCGGGTGCTGCCGACGTTTCGGCCGGATGCGTGCGTGGACCCGGAGTTCCCGGGGTTCCGCGAAAATATAGCCGCGCTGGGGGCAAAGTACGGGGAAGACACGGCAACCTGGGCCGGGTACGGGCGGGCGCTGCGGGCCGCGCGCTCGTTTTTCAAGGAGACGGGCGCGACCGCGACCGACCATGGCCACCCGACACCGCGCACGGCCGCCCTTTCGACGGCGGAGGCGGGGGCGTTGTTCCGGCGGGTGCTGGCGCCGGAGGTGTCGGCCGGCGATGCCGAGCTGTTTCGCGCGCAGATGCTGACGGAGATGGCGGGGATGAGCCTGGAGGACGGGCTGGTGATGCAGATCCATCCGGGCGCGGTGCGCAACCACAACGCGGTGCTGTACGGCCGATTCGGACGCGATATCGGCGCGGATATTCCGGCGGCGACCGAGTACACGCGCGCGCTGAAGCCGCTGCTGGACCGGTTCGGCAATGAGCCGGGGCTGACGGTGATCCTGTTCACGCTGGACGAGGCGACTTATAGCCGCGAGCTGGCGCCGCTGGCCGGGCACTACCCGTGCCTGCGCCTGGGGCCGCCGTGGTGGTTCCACGATTCGCCCGAGGGCATGCTGCGGTTTCGCGAGCAGGCGACGGAAACGGCGGGGTTTGGCAACACGGTGGGGTTCAACGACGACACGCGCGCGTTTTTGTCGATCCCGGCGCGGCACGATACGGCGCGACGGGTGGACTGCGCGTTCCTGGCGCGGCTGGTGGCCGAGCACCGGCTGGACGAGGACGAGGCGGTGGAGCTGGCGTATGAGCTGACCAACGGGCTGGCGCGCCGGGCGTACCGGCTGTAAGCGCGGCGGCAATCGGCCGACGCGAGACCGATCGCCGGGTTCGGGTGACAATGGAAGGATGCATCGTGAAGCGCTGCTTGACCTGCTGAGGGCGTTGAAAGCGGGAGAAACGACGGAAGCGGCGGTGGCCGACCGGCTGACCAGCCTGCCGTTTGAAGACCTGGGCTTTGCCAAGGTGGACCATCACCGGGCCCTGCGCTCGGGCATGCCGGAGGCGATCTACGCCGAAGGAAAGACGCCGGAGCAGGTGGCGGCGATCTTTGCGCGGCTCGCGGCCTC
>CAXSBW010000084.1:0-12082 GCA_964235795.1 uncultured Acidobacteriaceae bacterium
TGGCGGAGGGAGAGGGATTCGAACCCCCGTTACCCGCGAGGGTAAAGCGGTTTTCAAGACCGCCTGTTTCAACCGCTCACACATCCCTCCGCGAGCCGGTCGTGTGCCTCCACAGTCTACAACGCCCCTCAGCCTTCCCGCGGGCGCTCGCGTACCATTTAGGCAACGATGCCGACGCTCCGCCATCCATCCCGCCCGTCATCGCCCCGCGCCCGCAACACCTTCGACGCCACGCTCGCCAGCTCCAAACGCACCATGCCGCTGTCGGAGATCGTGCTGCTCGCGATTGACAGCTTCCGCGTCAGCAAGGTGCGCTTCGCGCTCACGGCGCTCGGCATGGTCATCGGCGCGGCCTCGCTGATTTTTGTCGTCACTATCGGGCTTACCGGCAAACAGTACATCCTCGGCCTGCTTGAAAGTATCGGCACCAACATGGTCTACATCGAGTACTCCGGCGGCTCGTCGGGCGGCGTCAACAACTTTCAAAGCGACTACCTGACGCGCGACGACGAACGCGCTGTCAAGGAACAGGTGCCGGCCGTCGAGTACTCCTCGCCCATGCTTGAAATGCATGACCGTATCGCGGTGCGCGGCACGGAAAAAGAGCTGCTGGTGCTCGGCGTCAGCCCGCAGTACCGGCAGGTGCGCAACCTCAAAGTGCTCGACGGCCGCTTTTTCGATGAAGAAGACGAAACCTCGCACTCCAAGGCCGCCGTCGTCACCGAGCTGTTTGCCCAGCAACTGTTCGGCACCGACCAGGACGCCATCAACCAGACCTTCTCGCTGTCCGGCATCCCGTTTACCATCATCGGCGTGTTCAAGGAGTCGGTCGATACCTTCGGCCAGTCCGAAATCGCCGACCAGACCATCCTGATCCCGTACTCGGTCGGCCGCTATTTCTCCGGTACCGACAACGTCAAGCAGATTTTCTTCACCATCCGCGATCGCACCGATGTCGACCAGGCCGCGAAAGAGATCGTGAACGTCGTCCACAGCCGCCACCTGCCCAACTCCGTCTACCGCTCCAGCACCCTCACCGAGCTGCTCACCACCGCCGCGCTCATCACCAACGCGCTTACGGTCGTGCTGCTGCTCATCTCCACCGTCACGCTCGCGGTCGGCGGGGTCGGCATCATGAACATCATGCTGGCCACCGTGCGTTCGCGCATTCGCGAGATCGGCATCCGCAAGGCGCTCGGCGCCACCTCGCGCGAAATCAAGCTCCAGTTCCTGATCGAGGCCGTGTTTATTTCGCTGACCGGCGGCATCATCGGCACGATCCTCGGGCTCATGCTCCCGCTCTCTCTCCGCCTGTTTACCTCCTATGCCATCCCCATCTCGCCCTGGTCGGTGGTCGTCGCCCTGCTCACCTCGACCGCGGTCGGCGTCATCTTCGGCACCCTGCCGGCCAACCGCGCCGCGCAGCTCGATCCGGTGGAAAGCCTGAAATACGAGTAGACGCCCTGATAGACTGAGTTGAATCGCCCATGCGCGCCGCTGGGCAGCACCTTCGCGCCCACACTTTCACTCAGCCTTCACACAGAACAGGACCCTCTTCGCGTGCCTCACTCCGACATCCGCAACGTCGCCATCATCGCCCACGTCGATCACGGCAAAACCACTCTCGTCGATGCCATGCTTCGCCAATCCGGCACCTTCCGCGACAACGAGGCGCTGACTGATCGCGTCATGGACTCCAACGACCTGGAACGCGAGCGCGGCATCACCATCCTCGCCAAGTCCACCGCGATCTTTTACAAAGACTCCAAGATCAACATTGTCGACACCCCGGGCCACGCCGACTTCGGCGGCGAAGTCGAGCGCGCCCTCAAAATGGTCGACGCCGTGATCCTGCTCGTCGATGCGTCCGAAGGCCCGCTGCCGCAGACCCGCTATGTGCTCTCAAAAGCGCTGGAAGCCAAGCTGCCGCCCATCCTGGTCATCAACAAGATCGACCGGCCCGACGCGCGTCCGCAGGAGGTTCTCAACGAGGTTTATGACCTGTTCATCGATCTCGATGCCGGCGAAGACCAGCTCAACTTTCCCGTGCTCTACACCAACGGCAAGCTTGGCCTCGCGTCCGATTCGGCTGAAAAGCTGGGCGAAAACCTGCAGCTCCTGTTTGAAACCATCCTGACGACGGCGCCGCCCGCGCCGGGCGACAAGGATGGCACCCTTCAGATCCTCGTCACCAACCTCGACTACTCCGACTACCTGGGCCGCCTCGCCATCGCGCGCGTCTTCAACGGCACTCTCAAGGTCGGCGACGAGGTCATGCTGTCCAAGCGAAACCTGTCGCTTGAAAAGGTAAAGATCACCAAGCTGTTTACGTTTTCAGGGCTCAAGCGCGTCGATACCGAGAAGACCGAGCTCGGCGACATTATCGCGGTCGCCGGCATCCCGGGCATCACCATCGGCGAGTCGTTTGTCAGCGTCGACGATCCACATCCTCTGCCCCTGATCGTCATCGACGAGCCCACCATCGCCATGCAGATGTCGGTCAACAACTCGCCGATGGCCGGTCGCGAAGGCCAGTTCGTCACCTCGCGCAACATCCGCGAGCGGCTCGACAAGGAGCTGCTGACCAACGTCTCGATCCGTGTCGAAGACACCGGTTCGCCAGACACTTTCAAAATCCTGGGCCGCGGTGAGTTGCAGCTTTCCATCCTGCTTGAAATGATGCGCCGCGAAGGCTTTGAAATGATGGTCGGCCGCCCCGAGATCGTCACCAAGCGCGTGGACGGCAAACTCATGGAGCCGGTCGAGTACCTCACCATCGACGTCCCCGACAATTTCGTCGGCACGGTCATCGAGCGCCTCGGACCCCGCAAGGGTGAAATGGTCAAAATGGCCAGCCACGGCTATGGCCGCACCCGCATGGAGTTCAAGGTGCCTTCGCGCGGACTGATCGGGCTGCGTTCCGAGATGCTGACCGAGACCCGCGGCACCATCATCATGAACTCCATCTTTGACGGCTACATGCCGTACCAGGGCGAGATCCCGCAGCGGCCCTCGGGCGCGCTCATCTCCGACCGCTCCGGCCCCACCACGACCTACGCGCTCAACGGCCTGCAGGATCGCGGCGTCCTTTTCCTGCCCTCGGGCACCGAGGTCTACGAAGGGATGATCGTCGGCGAACACTCGCGCGACAACGACCTCGATGTCAACGTCGTCCGCGAGAAGAAGCTGACCAACATGCGTGCCTCTTCCGCCGACGAAGCTGTCCGCCTGGTGCCATATCGCACCATGAACCTGGAGCAGGCGATCGAGTTTATCGCGGAAGACGAACTGGTCGAGGTCACGCCCAAGTCGCTTCGCCTGCGCAAGAAGATCCTGCAGGCAAACCGCCGCCCACGTCGTAACGCTTCCAACACAGCCGAATAACCGGCAGGGGCGCGCGGGTCGCCCGCTCGCCCCGAGGTCGTCCCTCTCCCAGCATGGCGCAACCGCCCTCACTGTTCACCCCCAACCCGCGCGATCGCCGTCCCGACCCGTCCTCGCCGTCTTCCACACACGGCGGCGCGGATGTTTCCACGCGGCCCATTGCCTGGATGACGAGGATTGAACTTGTCGTGCGCATTCTCGTCCAGCTTTACCTCGGTCTGCTGGTGCTGGTTCTTCCGTGGCTGGCGTTCTGGACGCAGAGCAATCTGTGGAGCTACAGCCCCATCCTGCTTGTGCTCGGCGGCAGCGGCTTCTTCCGCGGTCTTGTCTCCGGGCTCGGACTGCTCAATCTTGTCCTGGCTGTGCTCACGGCGAAAAACGCTTCCTGGCATCAAGCCGTCCCAGGCCGGTCGCGCTAGCCCTTCAGCGAGCTTACAACCTCGATCCCGCCGCTGCTCCGCCGGTTTTCCCGCAACTCCTCAATCAAGTCCTCAAGCCGGGTACGCGTCCGCCGGCCCAGGGCCGGGAACAGCAATCCCAGTTCCCGGTTCGGTCGGATGACCTTGACCTGCCCGCGCACCCGAAACGGCAGCTGATTCACGCTGAACAGGATCTCAACCAGCTGGTCCTGGGCAATCTCTTCCGGCGTGTCCAGCCTGTTGGCCGCCGGTTCCTGCAGGATCAACAGGCACCCTTCCAGGCTCAGGTTCAACACCTTGGCCATGCAGGGAACCCCGTGAATCTGGAAGTACACCTCCGCGGAACCGAAACAGCGCAGGCGCGGATAGCGTCGCTGCTCTTGTCTTGCAATCATGCCGCTCCCCTTTCAATCGCGCGGGCACCGGCCGCCGAATCGCGCATCCTTTCCCCTTATCGGCAGTTGCACCTGAAACCTGACAGCCGAACTGGTTGGCCGGTGAATCGGAGGTAACAAGCGCATCATTTTTAGCCTCTCCGTCATGCCCTGTTCATAGTGCATCTCGAACATAGGGAGCACGGGGGGACGCGTATGAGTCAGCGACGGCAGATCTCGTACCTTTGGCAGGACGAAGCAGTACCCGAAAGCTACATCACCGGCGTTTCGCTCCACAGCCATACCAACCAGTCTCGCGAAACCCTCGACTTCCTTGCTGCCCTCAGCCATCGCATCCCCGGTCTCGAGCGCGTCATGCACCGGGTCGAGCACCGTGCACGGGCCCGCCACAGTGTCGCCGTGGACTATGCCCAAAGCTACTGGACCCCGCCCCTGACTCCGAAACTCGCCTTTGATCTTGAAAGCGGCCAGGTTGAAAAGCTCGGGCTCCGTGCCCTGGTCTCACTCTCGGACCACGACAACATTCACGCGCCCATGCTGCTGCGCACCGTCGCCTCCGCCCGCCACATCCCGGTCTCTGTCGAGTGGAGCGTTCCCTACGGCGGCGACCAGAGCTTCCACCTCGGCATCCACAACCTGCCCAGCGACGCCGGGCCAGGCTGGATGGACTGCTTCGCCGAGTTCACCGCCAGGGCCGCTTCCATGCCGGATCCCGACGCGCGCCTGACGGAAATCCTCTCCGCCCTCCATGCACTGCCCCATGTTTTGATCGTGTTCAATCACCCGATGTGGGACCTGTACCTGGTCGGCGCGTCGCGCCACGCGGAGCTGCTGCGCCGCTTTCTGGCTCAAAATGGCGAGTACCTTCACGCGCTTGAGTTGAACGGCCTGCGCGGCTGGCGCGAGAACCGCGCCGTTCACGAGTTGGCCCGGCACTCCGGCAGGCTGCTCATCTCGGGCGGCGATCGTCACGGCCTGGAGCCGAACGCAAACATCAACCTGACCAACGCGACCAGCTTTACCGAGTTCGTCCACGAGATCCGCGATGAGCGGCGCAGCCACGTCCTGTTCATGCCTCAGTACGCCGAACCGTTCAAGCATCGCGTTCTTCGCTCGACTCTCGATGTCATCCGCGACTACCCCGAGTTCCCGCAGGGCTCGCGGCGCTGGGATGAGCGCGTCTACCACCCCGGTGCCGACGGCTCGCCGCAGCCGGTTGCCGAGCTATGGCCCAAAGGCATTGCCCCGGCTTACATTCGCCTGGTCCTGCAAAGCGTGCGGCTGCTGGGCTCGCGACCCGTCTCCGGAGGACTCCGCCGCGCCTGGTCGGAGGGCAGCGAACTGCAGCTGGCGCTGGGCGAGTAAACAGGCGGGCGCGGGGCGACAGCGGCATGCTTTGAGGCAAAGCTCGCGCACGGAACGCAAGCACGGAACGCAAACACTGGGCACAAACATGCAAACGATCGACCGGACTGCTTCTAGACTGGTGGCATGCCAAGCGCGCAAACGCCGCGAGTCGCGTTCTTCCCCGACTCCTTCCACGAGGTCAACGGCGTCGCGCATACCTCGCGCCAGTTCACCGAGTGGGCCGCACGCACCGGCAATCCATTTCTCTGCGTGCGGGCCGGCGGCGTTCGCACGGAGGCCGCGCCCGGCTTTCTGGAGCTGCCCCGCGGCTTCGCCTCCTTCGCCCTGGATCGGGATCTACGTTACGACCCGCTGTTTGCCCGTCACGGCGCGGCGGTGCTTCGGGCTCTCCGGCAGTTCCGCCCCGACCTCATCCACATCACCGGCCCCAGCGAGCTCGGCATGCTGGGGGCCGTCATGGCGCGGCGCCTCGGGGTGCCGCTCGCTGCCTCCTGGCACACCAATGTGCACGAGTACGCATCCCGGCGCTCCGGCTGGGCCCTGCGTGCTCTGCCCGCCTCCGCGCGCCCGCAGGCCGCCGCCCGCGTCGAAAAGTCCGCCTTCCGCGCCGCGATCCGCTTTTACCGGCTGGCCCAAACCCTGTTTGCACCCAACCCCGAGCTTTGCGATCTGCTCGGCAGCGCCACCGGCCGCCCCTGCCGGCTGATGACTCGCGGCATCGACGCGGACCTGTTCACCCCGGCCCGCCGCACCGCGCCCCCGCCCGGCGAAAGCGGCACCTGGACCCTCGGCTACGTCGGACGGCTTTCCATTGAGAAAAACGTAGCGCTCCTGCCGCGCATGGCCGAGCAGCTCCGTGCGCGCGGCTTCAGCAATGTGCGCTTTGTTGTCATCGGCCAGGGTGCGGAAGAGCAGGCCCTGCGCCTCGCCCTGCCTAACGGCTACTTTCCCGGCGTGTTGCGCGGCGAGGCCCTGGCCTCGGCCTACGCCAATATGGATTGTTTCGTGTTCCCCTCGCACACGGACACTTACGGCAACGTCGTGCTGGAAGCCCTGGCCTCGGGCGTTCCTGCCGTGGTCACGCCCAACGGCGGCCCCGCCCACCTGATCCGCGCCTCCGGTGCCGGCCTGGTCGCGGATGACGACGAGTTCGCCGACGCGGCGATCGCCCTGCTGGTGGGGCCCGACAAGCACAAGTCCCTCCGCCGCGAGGCACGGGCCTATGCTGCAAACGCTAGCTGGGACTCGGTCTTTGAAGGGGTTTACACCGGCTACCAGGCTCTGTTTTGAGCATCGAGCAACAAAAAAGCGACCCGCGGGCCGCTCGTATCGCCGTGTCAATCTGATTGGTGCCGAAGAGAGGACTCGAACCTCCACACCCTTGCGAGTACATGGACCTGAACCATGCGCGTCTGCCAATTCCGCCACTTCGGCACTGCCTGCCCTTCCCTCATTGCGCCGAGGTACCGGATCACTTCCAAGTCTCCCAAAGCAAACTCTCTCTGTCAAATAGGCGGCGGCCTGCATCGAATGGAACGGTGCTGGAGGAGAGGCAGATGAAGGAAACAGAGGTAGCTTGCATCCCCGGCGGGCACGCGGCTGAGATCCGCCGCCTGGTGCACGACCTGAGCAATGCCCTGGAAATCATCGTGCAGACCAATTACCTGCTCAAGATGGGCAAGCTCGACGAAACCTCGCAGCAGTGGCTCACCATGATGGACACCGGCGTGAAACAGGCTGCCGAAATCAGCACCAACCTGCGCCAATACGTCATCAACAACGCTGCCGGCAAATAACCTGCCTGAGGCGCCGCGGCAGCGCGGCGCCCGCTTGCCTGTACCGATCAGCTCTAAACCAGCTTCGCATCCAGCGTCAGAGTCGTATTGTTCGCGAACAGCTTTGAAATCGGACAGCCTGCCTTGGCGGCCTGCGCCGCTTTCTCAAACGCCGCTTGATCCGCGCCCGGCACCTTCGCTTCTGTTGAGAGGTGAATGGCTGTGATCGCAAACCCGCTCTCGACCTTGCCCAGCGTCACCCTGGCTACGGTCTTGATCGACTCCGGCGTCAGCTGCGCTTCTCCCAGCTGCGCACTCAGCGCCATCGAAAAGCAGCCCGCATGCGCCGCGGCGATCAGCTCTTCCGGGTTCGTGCCCACGCCGTTCTCAAACCGTGTTGAAAACGAGTACTGCGTGTCCTTCAGCACGCTGCTTGCGGATGAAACCGTACCCTGGCCGCTCTGTAAATCACCCTGCCACTCCGCCGATCCTGATCGATCCATGTGTTTCTCCTCTATCTTGCATCATCATATGCGTTACGGCGTGCCCGGCTCCCGTTTCAGGCTCACCGTCCGCGCTGCATCGCCTGCCTGTCCGCCATGTTCGGTCAGTGTCCCGGTCAGCAGGTAATAGCCGGGCAGGGAAGGGCTCGCGGCCAGGCCACGCTCCAGGTGGCCCGTAAAGCTGTATGACATGCCGTGCACCGCGCGCGTCGTCCACTCCACCGCATGCCCGTCCACGTGCGTCGTTTCGAAATCAAGCGTCGCCGGCGCGGCATGGGGGTCGGGGTCCAGGTGGTCTGTCATGTAGCCGTGCAGCTTGCCGTCTTCAAAATAAACGTCGATCTCGCCCCCGCCCTTGTTCCATGGGTACTCGCCTTCCGCCTCCGGCGGCAGGCTCGTGTGCCCCGTCGCGACCACCGGCTGGGGCACCGCGTCCGGCTGCCCGGCCGTGCGTTTGTGCAGGGCCGGGTCGCCGTTCTGCGCGGGTGCAGCCTGTCTGGACTGTGCGCCGGGGGCCTGCCCCAGCGCCGCCGTCAGCACGACCGCCCCAAGCAGCCCCGCTCTACTGCCCCGCATTCTTCTTCCGAGCCGCTTCGAACTCATCCCCCGCCCTCCACTCCGTCGCCGTGCCCGCGCTCGCCTGCCAGCCCAGCATCAGCCCGAACTGCGCCATGCGCGCGTCCCCGCGAAAATCCATATCGGCATGGTATTCATCGCTGGGCTGGTGGTAGTGGTGGGCCGTGTAGTCCTTCATCTGCTCGCTGCCCCACTGCGCATCGTGCCCCTCGAACAGCGTTCCCTGCCCGATCGAGAACGACGGGATCCCGACCCGCGCCAGCGAAAAATGATCCGAGCGGTAGTACGAGCCCGCCATTGGAAACTGGTCCGGCTGGATCGTCAACCCAAACGCCTGCGCCGTCTTTTCAACCGCGGGGTAGAACTGCGTCCGCTCCGCCCCGCTCACCTCCGTGCTCATCGGGATCCCCACCGGCAACAATTCGTCGTAGTTCAGGTCCAGCGCCATATCGCGCGCCGGCACCGGCGGGTGCATCCCCAGGTAGGCCGAGCCCAGCAGCCCCTGCTCTTCCGCCGTCACCGACGCAAAGTAGACCGTGTGCGGCGGCGGTGTTTTGCTCTGTGCAAACGCCCGACCCAGTTCGATCACAATGCCGCAGCCCGTGCCGTTGTCCGCGGCGCCGTTGTAGATGCCGTCCTCCTTCGCATTCGGGTCGATCCCCAGGTGGTCGTAGTGCGCCGTGTACAGCACCGCATCCCTTTCCGCCGTGTCCGCGCCATCCACCTTGCCGACAATATTCGCCGACGTGTAAGGCCGCACCACGCTTGCTACATGCGCCTGCAAACGCACGGGCAGCTCCACCGCTTTAAACCCCGGCTTGCCCGCCGCCGCTATCTCCTTGTCCAAATCGAGCCCTGAGGCCGTCATCAGCCGCCGCGCCGTCTCCAGCTGGACCCAGCTCGCGGCCTGGAGCGTCGCCAGTGGGTCGCCCTTCAGGTAGCTCTTTTCGATTGCCTGCGAGTTCTGGACCACCGCCCACGGGTAGCTCGCCAGGTCCGTCCGGTGAATGATCAGCACACCGGCCGCGCCCATCCGCGCCGCCTGCTCGTATTTGTAGGTCCACCGGCCGTAGTAGGTCATGGCCTTGCCCTTGAAAAACTTCTCGTCGTCCGACGCCGGCTCGTTCACGATCACGAGCAGCACCTTGCCCTTTACATCCACACCCTTGTAGTCGTTCCAGCCGTACTCCGGTGCGTCGATCCCGTAACCCACAAACACGATCGGCGCATCAATCTCCGCGCTCGCCTCGCCGCGCTCGTCCTTGGTCACAAAGTCCGTGTTGTAGGCCAGCGGCATCGGCGCCCCTTTCGCCGGCAGGAGCGTGAACTTCGTCGCTGCCTCGTCCGTGTGCACTGCGTACAAGTCCACCTTCTGGTAAAAAGTCCCGTTGTCGCCGGCCGGCTTTAGCCCGTTCAGCGCGAACTCGGTCGCAATGTACTCGCCCGCAAGCTCGCCGCCGCGCTTGCCCGGCCCGCGGCCTTCCAGCAGGTCGCTCGCCAGGAACTTCACATGCGCCCGGATGTTCTCCGGGTTCACCAGCCGGGCTGCCTCCTGCGCGGCCTGCGGCACACCCGCTACCGCGGGCACCGGCGGCATCGCCGTCTGCACAGAGGTTTGCTGTCCCAGTACCGGGCAGGTTGCAAGGGCCGCGATCAACAACGGTGCATTCTGCCGGGCTACAGCATAGATTGGGTTCACTGGTCTTTTCATGAGTCTCCCTGTCTGGTTTTTAGTGCTGGCCATCTTTCTCCCCCGTGTCGCGCTCTTTGTCGAGTGGTTCGACCAGGTCCGCTTTCCCGTGCCCTGGCCCGGCGACGCGCTGCTGTGGATCTTTCTGCCGCGCGTGCTGGTTCTCCTGATGATCTACACCCGCCTGGGAGTTGGCACCTGGTTTTGGATCCACCTGCTTGCCGCCATTCTCACCTACAGCGGAGGCTCTCGCGAGGTCGCCCGGCGCCGGTAGCGTCGTTCAGCCCTGATGCATCAGCGCAGGCCACAACCCGAGCCGCCGCAGCACCTTGCGGCAAAGCCCGGTCAATGGCAGCTCGGGCAGTGCATCGAGCGCCACCCAGGCCGACAAACGGCCGCCCGCGCGAGCCTGCTCCTCCGACGTCTCTAGAATACTCACGGTGTAATCCGTCACCGTGATGGAGTGCTTCAACCGCAGCAGCACGGCATCGTTTTCGGGTGGTCCGGCAAGCTCCGGCAGCTCCCACATCCCCGCCATCAGCCGAGCCTCCCCCGGTCGCTGCCGCAGCAGCACACGCTCGCCATCCCTCGAGCGATGCAGCGCATACGCGATCTCTCGCCGTGTCTGCCGCACTTTCGCCACCGTCGCATGCTCGCCTCGTGTGCGGCACCACGGCTGTACCGGGCAGTGGAGACAAAGCGGCCCCCGGGGCAGGCACACCGTCGCCCCCAGCTCCATCATGGCCTGGTTCGAGTCGCCGGCCCGCGCCGGGTCCACCAGCGCCTGCGCCCCTTCGCGGATCGCCCGCGCGAGCGTGACGGGGTTCAGCGACACGGGATGGCTCGTGACGGGGTTCAGCGCGACCGGGTTCAGCAAAACCGCGTTCGGCTCGTCCAGATCCAGCGTCACCGGGGCTGGCGTATCTGCAGCCGTTTCATCAAGCGCGGTTCGCACCGGCAGCGGCGCAAGCCCTTCGATCCGGGTCACGATACGCTCCACATTGCCGTCCACCACGGCTACCGGCTCCCCATAGGCAATGCTCGCCACCGCCGCCGATGTGTATTCGCCGATCCCCGGCAAAGCCCGCAGCTCCGCTGCCGTGCGCGGCAGCACCCCGCCATGCTCTGCTGCCACCACCCGCGCAGCCCGGTGCAGCATGCGCGCGCGCCGGTAATAGCCCAGCCCGCTCCACAGCGCCAGCACTTCCGGCTCCTCGGCCCGGGCCAGCGCCCCCACGGTCGGGAAGCGCTCCATCCACCGCGCATAATGCTCCAGCACCGCCGCCACCCGCGTCTGCTGCAGCATGATCTCCGAAACCCAGATCGCATAAGGGTCCCGCGAGCGCCGCCACGGCAGGTCCCGCTTGTGCTCGTCATACCAGGCCAGGAGCGCCCGCCCAGCCTGCACCGATGAGCCTGATACGGGATGCTGCCGAACTTTCAATTCAGCCTGTGCGTCCATGCAGCTCCATTGTAGGCAGGGTAACCGTCTTTTGAAGGCTGTTCAGCTTCGGTCAGCCAAAGTTATACTCAGCGCAGCAGCGAGGTTCGGCAATGGCATTTCCAGCTCAAAATGCTCCTTACAGCGCGGTCGAGCTCTACCTCCAGGGTGATGGCGATTTCGAATCCGATGTCGACTATGTGGACGACCACATCGAGGAGCGCAACTTGGGTACGAGAGACCATTCAAAATGGCAACAAGCTGTCCAGCAATGGTTTCTCATGCATGCCGACGAATGGAATACGATGAGTTTTCCTGAGCTGCGCATCCGCGTCGGCCCGCAACGCTATCGGGTGGCTGATGTCGCTATCCTTGACCGCGACGCGCCGGACGAGCAGGTGCCCTCGCACCCGCCGCTCGCGATCTTCGAGGTGCTCAGCCCGGAAGACCGACTCAGCCGCGTGCGGGAACGTCTGGCGGACTACGCTGCCATGGGCGTCCCCGAAATCTGGCTCATTGATCCCGCCACTG
>CAXSBW010000085.1:0-12081 GCA_964235795.1 uncultured Acidobacteriaceae bacterium
GCGTTGCCGGGCTTGGAGTTGTAAACAACGGCGTGGTCCACAACCGCGTACAGGAGTTGGTCGGGGTCTTTGAGGGCCTGCCGACGGATCCACTGACCGGCGCGAGAGCCGGCGTCCTTGTCATCGGGGAGGCTGATGCCGCGATTTTGGGCCGAAAGGGCCGTCAAGCGCTGAACGATGTCGAAAAACGCATCCTCGTTTTCGCCGCCCATGTGCCAGGCCTGCCGACAGGTGGCGGTAATGAGCTGGGCGATGGGAATGGCATTGATCTTCTGGTCATTGGCGTCGTTGCCGGGGGCGGCGGTGGAAGCGCCGGTGGGGGCTGCCTGCGCCAAGGCCGCATGCGACGCAAAAGGCGCGGCACAAAGAACAAGTGCGAGGGGGATGCGGGCGAAGGGGCCGGACCATACATTTGCTGGCTTCACTGTTGTTCTCCTGGGTGTGTGCTCACGCTGCAAGCGCAAGAAAAACATGGAACGACGTCGATTAACGCAATTCTCCTGTTGCTGTATGGGGCCGAGATGGTCTATGTGTGGCCTTTCATTGGGGAAAGGCCACGTTCACAGCCGCTGATCCCTCTACACTTACAGGAGAATTGCTCTAGCGGTGATACCGGTCGCGATCGTGGTTGTTGCCCTGCGCCAGCTTGCCGCCGAGCGCGCCGAGGCCTGCGCCGGCGGCTCCGCCGATCAGGGTGCCCTTCATGCCGCCGCCGAAGATCGCGCCCAGGGCGGCACCGCCGCCGCCGCCGATCAGTGCGCCGTAGCCGGGGCCGATGCCGCCGCCCTTGTGACGGTCGCGATCGTCCTGCCGGTAGCGCTGGTTGTAGTTGCCGCCGTGCACACCCCCGCGCTCGCCGCTGTAGTAGTTGTTGCCGCCGTAGTTGCCGTGATTGTTGTTGCCGCCATAGCTGTTGCCATGATTGTTGCCACGATTGTCGCCGTGGTTGTATCCCTGTGCCGCGGCAGAGCCTGCAAGGGGCACCGCTGTCGCAAGGAGCCATACCGCCGACAAAAAGGCGGCTCGCGCCTGGAGTGCTTTCATGCTTTTCTCCCGTCAGCAGCTTGCGATGCAGACTTTGTGCCCGGGGGTGGATGAGCCGGGCGAAGTATCTCGATGGAAGACAGCGGTGAAGCCCCCCATTCGGCTAAGATGATGAGATGGCTGCAACAACCCTGAGCCCGACCATGCCTGGCGTTCCCGGCCAGACGGCAGCCCCGCGCGTGAAGATCGGGTTTGTATCGCTGGGGTGCCCCAAGAACCTGGTCGACAGCGAAGTGATGATGGGTATGCTGAGCCAGGCCGGGGCGGAGCTGACCAGCGACACCGCCGACGCGGACGTGCTGGTGGTCAATACCTGCTCGTTTATCGACGCGGCCAAGCAGGAGTCGGTCGATACGATCCTCGAAATGGCGGCGCACAAGACCGGCGGCCGGGCGCAGCGCCTGGTGGTGGCCGGCTGCCTGGTGGAGCGCTATCGCGACGAGATCCGCAGGAACCTTCCCGAAGTCGACGCGGTGGTCGGCACGGGCGAGCTGGAAGCGATTCTTGAGGCCACCGGGCTGGTGAACCGTCCGGCGGTGGCTTCGCCGTTCCATATCCTGACGGGCACCGCGGTCGTCGTACCCGCGGCGGAGGCAACCGTCGGCAGCCGGGCTGAGCCGGCGGCAAGCCGGGCCGAGGGCGACCTGCGCGAGCGGCAGGGCCGGTTCACGCGCGACAGCTGGGACGGCGCGGAAACCTCCGCGCTGCCGACCTACCTGTACTCCGACGACACACCGAGGCTGCTGGCCACCGGGCGCACGTCGGCCTACATCAAGATCGCCGAAGGCTGCGATCACCCGTGCACCTTTTGCGTGATCCCGAACCTGCGGGGCAAGTTCCGGTCGCGGCGCATGGAGTCGATCGCCGCCGAGGCCGAGCGGCTGGTGGCCTCCGGCGTGCGCGAGCTGACGCTGATCGGGCAGGACACGACCTGCTACGGCGAGGACTTTGGCCTGCGCGACGGGCTGGCTCAGCTGCTGGAGCGGCTGGCCGGGATCGAAGGGCTGGTCTGGCTGCGCTTTCTGTACACCTACCCAAACCGCATCACGGCGCGGCTGCTGGACACCATGGCGCGCCACGCAAACATCTGCCCGTATCTCGACATCCCGCTGCAGCATGCGTCGCCGGGCGTGTTGAAGCGCATGCGGCGCGGGGGCGGGGCGGAGATCTTTTTGCGGACACTGGAGCGCGCGCGCGCGACGGTGCCGGGGCTGGTGGTGCGGACGGGCTTTATCGTCGGATTTCCAGGGGAAACGGACGAGGAGTTCGCGACGCTGAAGCAGTTTGTGCGCGATGCGCGCTTTGACTGGATGGGCGTGTTTTCGTATTCGGATGAAGAAGGCGCGGGGGCTTTTGATTTCGGCGAGAAAGTGCCGCGCCGGACGACGGAGGCGCGCCGCCGCTCGCTGATGAAGCTGCAACAAGGCATTTCCGCTGCCGGCAAACAGGGCTGGGTCGGCAGGAGGCTGCCGGTGCTGGTTTCGGGGCCAAGCGAGGAAACGCCGCTGCTGTGGGAAGGGCGCTCCGCGCTGCATGCGCCGGAGATCGACGGCAAGTTGTACATCAACGATTTTGGCGATCACGAAATGCCGGTGCCCGGGACGTTTCTCACTTGCGAGATCACCGAGGCCCACGATTATGATGTGGTGGCGCGGGTGCTGACGGAGGCGGGAGCATGAGTTCGGCCAAGATCAAGGCACTGCGCTGCCCCACCTGCCGGACGCTGGTGACGGCGAAGGACCCGGAGTTTCCCTTCTGCTCGGACCGCTGCCGGGTGATCGACCTGGGCAAGTGGGCGTCCGAAGCCTACCGGATCTCGTCGCCGGTGCACGATCCGGACCTGCTCGATGAGCTCGAAGGCCTGCGCGGGTCGCAAAAGGCCGACTCGCGTGAATTCGGTCCAGGCGATCCGGACGAGCATGCCTGAGCCTTTGCCGAGGCCGCCGCGAACGCCCTGGGCCTGGACCGTCGCGACAGTTCTGGGAACGGGCTTTCTCAGGCCGGGCCCGGGCACCTGGGGCTCGGTGGTCGCCATGCTGCTGTGGCTCCTGTTTGCGGCGCTCGTACATCCCACCCCGCCCGCGCTGCGCGCGACGACCCTGCTCGCGGCCCTTCTGGCGCTGGTCACAGGCATCCCCGCCGCATCGGTGGTCGAACTTGAGTCCGAAGGGACCGATCCGGGCCATGTGGTGGTGGACGAGGTCGCGGGTCAGTGGATCGCATTGATGCCGTACTGCGGGTTCGGCCGCGCCGACCTTCCGCATGCCCTGCTGGGGCTCGCGTTGTTTCGCTTTTTCGATATTCTGAAGCCGCCGCCGGTGCGGCAGCTGGAGCGCTTGCACGGCGGCACGGGCATCATGATGGACGATGCGGCAGCCGGAGTTTATGCCCTGCTAGTGGGCGCGATCGTAACTCACTGGTGGTAGTGCGGGCAGAGTGCGCCCCGAGTTCGCTACAGTAGAAGAGATGCCGCAAGAGATCGCCTCACCCGCACCGCGCCTGACCGCAGTTCATCCGATCGCCGCCCTGCCCGGCGGTGAGATCCATGTGCACGGCAGCGGCCTGGCCCCTGCGGGCGACCGGCTGCCCGTTGCCATGCTGGGCGAGCTGGCTGCCGGCGTCCTGTTGAGCCGCGACGAGCGCCTGGTGCTGCGCGTGCCTGACGAGGCGGAGTCGGGCCCCCTCCGCGTGCTGCGCAACGGCGAAGAAAGCAACCGTGTGCAGTTTGAAGTGGCGGAGCTGCTGGCAACCGGCATTCACCAGGTCACCAACCCGGCTGTGGATGCGTTCGGCAATATCTATGCCACGTTTTCAGGCGCGCGCGGGCAGGAAACACCGGTGTCGGTGTTCAGAATCACACCCTCGGGCGAAGCGGCCCCCTTTGTGACCGGGATTACGAACGCGACCGGGCTCGCGGTGGGGCCGGACGGCTGCCTGTACGTGTCTTCGCGCAACGACGGCACCATTCACCGGGTGTCGCCCGAGGGCGCGGTTTCGAGTTACTCCGAAGGCATGGGAACGGCGACGGGCCTGTGTTTCGACGGGACCGGCAACCTGTACGTGGGCGACCGCAGCGGGACGATCTTCAAGATCGGGCCGGACCGGCAGATTTTTGTCTATGCCACGCTGGAGCCGTCGATCTCGGCGTATCACCTGGCGTTTGGGCTGGACGAACGGTTGTTCGTCGCCGGGCCGACCACCTCGAGCTACGACACGGTGTACGCCATCGCGCCTGACGGCACGGCCACGGTGCACTATCGCGGGCTGGGCAGGCCGCAGGGCATGGCGTTGGACGTGGCCGGCAATGTGTACCTGGCGGCCGCGCTCAAGGGGCGGCGCGGCATTGTGCAGATTTCGCCCGACGGCACGGCAGACCTGGTGGCCGCCGGCGCAGGCATCGCGGGGCTCGCGTTTGTGCCGGGCGGCGAAGCGGTGATCGCTACCGGCGGTGCCCTGTTTACCCTGTCGCTGGGCGTGGAAGGCTTGCGGCTCTTCTAGGAACGGAACCCTTATGAACTGTGACATCATCGCGGTCGGCTCGGAACTGCTGACACCCTACCGGCAGGACACCAACTCGCTTTATCTGACGGCCCAGCTCAACCGGCTCGGGGTGCGCGTTTCCGCAAAGACCATTGTGGGCGACCGGCGCGAGCACCTGGTCAGCGGGGTCCGCAACGCGCTCGATCGGGCCGATATCGTGGTCGTGACCGGGGGGCTGGGCCCGACCGAGGACGACCTGACGCGCGAATCGGTCGCGGAAGCGCTGGGTCTGCGCCTGCGTCGCAACCAGGAGATCGTGGCGGCCTTGTACGCGCGGTTCGCGGCGCGGCGCATCCAGATCACCGACAACAACACCAAGCAGGGCGATGTGATCGAGGGGGCGGAGCCGCTCGCCAACACAGCCGGCACCGCCCCGGGGCAGTGGCTCGACACGGTCGTGGGCGAGCACCGCAAGCTGGTGATCCTGCTGCCGGGCCCGCCGAGCGAGATGAAGCCGATGTGGGAGGCGGAAGTGCTGCCGCGCCTGACGGCGGCCATCCCGCGGCGCTTCTACGCGACGCGCACGCTCAAGGTGGCAATGATGGGCGAGTCGGCCTGCGACGCGCGCATCGCGCCCATTTACAAGCAGTACGCGGATGTTGAGACCACCATTCTCGCGCATCTGGGCGATATCCAGCTGAACCTGATCTGCACTCGACCGACGCTCGAAGCGGCCCAGGCGCGGGTCGATGCCCTGGCCTCGGCCATCGAGGAAGAGCTGGACGACGTGCTGTATTCGACGCAGGGCGAGCCGCTGGAGCGGATCGTGCTGTACCAGCTGGAGCTCGCCGGGGCGACCCTTGCGGTGGCGGAGAGCTGTACCGGCGGGCTGATCGCGCAAAGGCTGACGGGCATCAGCGGGTCGAGCCGGTCGTTTCTGGGTGGGGCGGTGGTGTACTCAAACGAGCTGAAAATCCTGTTTGCCGGGGTGCCCCCGGAGATGATCGCGGCGCATGGCGCGGTCAGCCGCGAAGTGGCCGCGGCGCTGGCGACGGGCATTCGTGCAAAGACAGGCAGCCACTATGGAGTCGGGGTCACGGGGGTCGCGGGGCCCGGCGGCGGCTCGGAGGAAAAGCCGGTCGGGCTGGTGTACCTGGCGGTGACGGACGGCAAGCGGACCGAGGTGGCCGAGAAACGGTTCCAAGGCGATCGCGACCGGGTGCGGCAGTTCGCGGCGCAGCAGGCGCTCGATATGGTGCGGCGGATGCTGCTGACGGCCGGGTAGCCGGTTGTTTCGGTGACCCGCCTTCCTGCCGACAAGGGAAGGACTTACGATTTCCAGGCGTGCGTGGCCTTTTGCCGCCGGCTCTCGATCCTATCGACTCCAGGACGTTAACAGCATCGCGGTGTGTGCGTGTCGGATCCGGGCCGACCTGCGCAGCAGCTTCCGCACCAACGGCCGGCCCTATCGCGGCGAGCGAAATCTCGGGTGCAGGGTGGCCGATTCGGTCATAGTTTCCTGCATCCTATGGCTGCGATGCATTTTGACCGACGGATCGGGGATCGACATTTCATGCTCAAGTTAGACCTGAGACGCATCACGTTTGTTTTCCTACTGATTTTTGCGCTACGGCCTGAGTTTCTGAAAGCACAGATAAGCGCACCCAGTATGAACTTTCTCGAGCAGGGTGAAACCATGGGGGGAGCGCCCGCACTGGCTGTACTTTATCAAACCCTGTACATCGCTTTCCGCGCCAACGACAACAGCAATGTTCTTTGGCTGGATTCCAGCGTCGATGGAGTACGGACAGATGGCGCGCACATACTTGGCGCGGGCTTGCCCGTGGTGATGGGTAGCGACCCGTCTTTAGCCGTTTTGGACGGCTTTCTGTATGTCGCGTTCAAGTCGGCTACAAGCGACAATCTTTTTGTCTGCCAGATTTATGATCTACGGGGCGGAGCCACATATTGCACGGAACAAGCGCTTCATATCGTCGGCACGCCAAGTCTTGTCGGTTACGACGACCGTTTGTACGTGGCTTATCAGAAATCTCCGCAGTACGGCTCTCCATCCAACCAGCTTGGAATTGCATACGCGTATCCTCCCAGTCCCAGTAACTTCCACACCATCGTTTTTGATCATTACAACTCGTACAATACTTTGATAGGCGGGCCTCCTGCGATTGCCGGCTATCTTTGGAACCTTTACGTAGCATTCCAGGCTTACGATGCAGGTCACAACCTTTTCCTGCAAACCTTTCCCCTGAGTCTGAGTAGCCCGCCGGGTCCCGCGATCCGGTATGAAACCCGGATTGGTCCCACGCCGGCGCTCACCCTGGCCGGCAATCAAGGCACCCTTATGATCGCGTTTGAAGCGGATGATCCCTATCAGCATCTTTGGTTTCAGCCGCTTGCCGGGGAGTATCTGGCACCCGCTGCACAAAATGGCGCCACGATCAGCGGGGCACCGGCCGAGGTCGATTGGATTCCGGGCTCGGGCCCTTACGCATATCAGGAAATCATCACGGCGGGCTTCAAGTCTTACGACCTTAGTAATCACTTTTGGATGGGATCCCAACCGGCCCTGCCCTGAGAGACGGTGAGTCCGTCGAACACTTCGGGTGTGGGCCGGATTACGGCTGTCCCGGCATTCACCGGCCGCTCGGCGAACCGGCGTGTACGGGGAATTGGCCGAGATCGCGGCTTACTTGATTCCGGCCGTGAGGCGGGCACCTTGCGCTACACTCGGAATCGCGATGAACGCCGTTCCTTTTCTTCTGATTGCCGTGGTGGCCTACCTGCTCGGGTCGATTCCGTGGGGTTACCTCCTGGTGCGTTTCGTGCGGCACGAGGATATTCGCGCAGTGGGCAGCGGCAATATCGGGGCCACGAACGTGGTGCGCTCGGGGGCAAAAGGGCTGGGCGCGCTGACCTTTTTTCTCGATGCCGCCAAGGGCTGGGGGGCGGTCGTGTTCGCGACCGGGGTGCTGCCGATGTTGCCGGCGCGCTGGGTGCAGCATGACGCGGCCTACACCTTTCATGTGAGCGTAGCGGCCTCGCTGGCGGCCATGTGCGCGCTGCTGGGGCACATTTACCCGGTTTGGCTGCGATTCCGCGGCGGCAAGGGCGTGGCGACGGCGTTTGGGGTGTTTCTTGCGCTTTCGTGGCCGGTGGCGCTGATCTCGCTGGGCGTGTTCATTCTGCTGACGGCGACCGTCCGGATCGTCTCGCTGGCATCCATCGTGGCCGCCCTGGCGGTGCCGGTCGCGGCGTTCGCGCTGCCGCCGCACACGGGGCGCGGGTGGGCGGTGCTGACAGCATTGATCGTCGGGCCGGCGATCGTGATTGCGAAACACCACGCCAATATCCGGCGGCTGCTGGCCGGGACGGAGTACCGCTTCGGCAAGCGGCCGGCGACCGCCTGATGCAGCCGCGGATCGCGGTGCTGGGGGCGGGTTCCTGGGGCACAGCTCTGGCGCTCAACCTGCTTCGCAGCCAGGGGAACCGCGTGACTCTGTGGGCGCACACGCCGGCGCACGCGGGCGCACTTGCTGTCGAGCGCGAAAATCGCCGCTATCTGCCCGGGTTTCCTTTGCCCCCGGCTCTTGCCGTCACCGACTCGCTGGAAGAGGCGACGGAAGGGGCAGAAGCGATCCTGCTGGTGGTGCCCTCGCAACACATACGCGCGATCACGGCCTTGCTGCGGCCCGAGACGGGCGCCCTGCTGCTGAGCGCGGCCAAGGGCCTTGAGGATGGAACGCTTCAGCGCATGACGGAGGTGGTGGCGGAGGTACTGCCCGGCTACGCGATCGGGGCGCTGAGCGGGCCGTCGTTCGCGCAGGAGGTCGCGGCCGGACGGCCGGCTGCCGTCACGATTGCCTTTTCGCGCATGGCGGACGCGGAGCGAGCCCAGGCGATGCTTTCGACCGACACGCTGCGCCTGTACCGCAATACGGACATCGCGGGTGTGGAGCTGGGCGGCGCGCTGAAGAATGTGATCGCAATCGCGGCCGGCGCGGTGGCCGGGCTCGAGCTGGGACAAAACAGTGCCGCGGCACTGATTACGCGCGGCATCGCCGAGATCACACGACTGGCGCTCGCCTGCGGCGGCCGCCGGGAAACGCTGGCCGGGCTCGCGGGCGTCGGCGACCTGGTACTGACCTGCACAGGAGCCTTGTCGCGCAACCGATTTGTCGGGTTCGAGCTGGGCCGGGGCCGCGCACTCGCGGAGATCGTTGCCGGTCTGGACGGCAAGGTAGCCGAAGGGGTCCGCACGACAATGGTGGCGCGGACCTTGGCGGCGCGTCATGGGGTCGAGATGCCGATTGCCGACCAGGTCCATGCACTGCTTGAGGGTCGCTGCTCGGCCGCCGAAGCCGTGCGTGCGCTGATGGCGCGGCCCGGGCGCGACGAGTAGGGCCAGTTTACGATGAAAGTGCTTTTACCCGACCCGGTTCAAGCACTTCCGGAACAAAGCAGCTTCGGAATCGCCGCCCGGCCTCCGTCCCTGCGAAACCTCTAGTCGCGGAGCTCGCGAATCTTCTGCCAGTCGAGCGAGCACAGGCTGTCGGCGCAGGCAGGTTCCTCGCTCGGGCGCAGCACCCCGTCCCAATAGCGATACACGGTGTCGGTTTCGGGATTGATCACGACAATCGTGCCGATGCCCATGGCCTGGTAGTCGGCCAATTTGCGCAGGGTACGGTCGATCCGGTCATCGGGTGAAAGCACTTCGAACACGGCGATGGGCGCATAGGTCAGGATCTGCTCGATCGGCTGAGACCGGTCCCATACCGTCACATCGGGAACGCGAATGCGCGTAGGGGAAACGCGCATCCGGTACTCGGGAAGCACGCGAATATTCCACGCGCGTTCATGCGACTTGAACCAAATTAAAAGTGCAAGTTGCCAGGACCCATGATCGTACTGTCCCACGTATCGCTCCTCGATCACACCATCGACGTACTCGGCATCGGGCTCGTAGTCGCCATGGAGATACTCCCCCATGGAGACAAAAGCCGTCCCTGTTTCCGGAGCTGCTGCCGTCGTTGCCATCGACCCCCCTCGCGAATACTGCCAAAAGTCTAGCAGGAGGCAAATTCGCGGTCACTTCGCGGTGAAAGGGCCCGGCGCTAAACTGGAAACATGATCCAGACGCTGTTCGGCTCGCTCGACCAACCGGAAAAACGCAGTGTATTCGACAAGATGCGCGACGCGGTCTCACGCACGCGCGAGTCGCTGTCGGACAAGATGGAAGGCGTGGTCGCGCTGACGCGCGAAGTGGATGAGGCGGCGCTGGATGAGCTGGAAGGAGTTCTGCTCGCCTCGGACCTGGGCATGAATACCACGATCGCCGTGCTCGAAGTGCTGCGGGATCGGGCGCGGCGAGTCGGCATCCGCGATGGCGCGGAGCTGAAAACACTGCTGCGGGCGGAGCTGCTGCGGATTCTCGAAAAGCGAAACTCGCTGCCGCCGCGCCGCATCGCTCCGCCGGAGATCGTGTTCCTGGTCGGGGTCAACGGCACGGGCAAGACCACGACCACGGGCAAGCTGGCGCACTGGTACCGGCGCGCCGGCAAAACGGTGCTGCTGTGCGCGGCCGATACCTTCCGCGCCGCGGCGATTGAGCAGCTGGAGGTTTGGAGCGGGCGTGCCGGCGTGGAGATGATCAAGACCCGGCAGGGCGGCGACCCTTCGGCCGCGTTGTTCGATGCCATGCAGGCCGCGAACGCCCGCAAGACCGACCTGCTGCTGGTGGATACCGCGGGACGCCTGCATACAAAAACAGGACTGATGGCGGAGCTGGACAAGATGCGCCGCACCGCGCAGCGCATCGTGTGGGACGCGCCGCATGAAGTGCTGCTGGTGCTGGACGCGACGACCGGGCAGAACGGGCTGCAACAGGCGCGGCTGTTTACCGAGTCGGCCGGAGTGACGGGCATCGTGCTGACCAAGCTCGACGGCACGGCCAAGGGCGGCATCGTGATTGCGATTGCGCATGAGCTGCAGCTTCCGGTACGGTTTGTGGGCGTGGGCGAAACGATGGACGACCTGCTCGCCTTCAACAGCGAGGCGTTTGTGGACTCACTGCTGGCCTAGCGAGGGGAGACACGCCAATGGCGGAGCTTTACCGGGGAGAGGACGGACCGGATCGCAATCCGGATGCCCGCTGGATGCGGCAGGCGCTGCTGCTGGCCGAAGGCTCGATCGGGCTGGCCTCGCCGAACCCGCGGGTCGGTTGCGTGCTGGTCAAGGCGGGCCTGGTGGTGGGGCGCGGCGCGCACCACTATGACCGGAAAGATCACGCGGAGGTTGTCGCGCTGCACGAGGCAGGCAGGGAGGCCCGCGGAGCAACGGCCTATGTCACGCTCGAGCCCTGCAGCCACACCGGCCGCACCCCGCCCTGCGCGGACGCGTTGATCAGGGCCGGGGTGGAGCGGGTGGTGGTGGCGACCGGCGACCCCAACCCGCAGGTCAACGGCACAGGGCTGAACCTGCTTCGATCGAGCGGTGTAGCGGTGACGACCGGCGTCATGGCGGAGCAGGCGCGCCAGCTCAACGATGGTTTTGCGCGGTGGATCCAGCACAGGATTCCCTTTGTGACGCTGAAGGCCGGCATCTCGCTCGACGGACGGATTGCGCCGGCGCGGGAAACAAAAGACCCGGGATCGGTCGCGTACCTGACGGGCGCGCGATCGCTGCTGGCGGTGCAACGGCTGCGGCACAGTGTGGACGCGGTGCTGACCGGCATCGGCACGGTGCTTGAAGACAACCCGCTGCTGACCGACCGCAGCGGCGGCGCGCGCAGCAGGGCCCTGCTGCGCGTAGTGCTGGACTCGGACCTGCGACTGCCGGTGGCAAGCCGCCTGGTACAGACCGCGCAGAACGATGTATTGATCCTGACCGCGGCTCGGCCCGGCGACCCGGGTCATCGGGAGCGGTGCCTGGCGCTGGAAGCAGTCGGGGTTCAGGTGCGCAACGTCGCGGCGCGGCCGGATGGACGGCTGCAGCTCACGGCCGTGCTGCGGCTGCTGGGCGAGAGCTACGGGGTGCTGAACCTGCTGACCGAAGGCGGCTCGCAGCTGAATCGCTCTCTGCTGGAAGGCGAAGGCGAGAGCGGTCCGCTGGCCGACAAGCTGTGCCTTTTTTATGCGCCCATGTTTCTGGGCGAGGCGGGGGTGCCGCTGGTCGCCGGCGCGTTGCCGACTCCGATTGAGCTGCGCCGCTTTTCAACGACGGAGTCCGGCTCCGACTTTCGATTTGAGGCGTATCTGCGCGACCCCTGGGCCGATCGTTGAATCCTATTGTTATGTTTACGGGACTGGTACAGGCGACGGGCACGATCGAGGCATTGGAACAAGGCAACGGGACGCTGCGGTTGACGGTGTTGGCACCGGCGCTCGCCGGGCAGCTGCGCGTGGGCGACAGTGTCGCGGTCAGCGGGGTGTGCCTGACCGCGCTCGCGCCCGACGCGGAACGTTTCCACGCGGAGCTGGCGGCGGAAACCGTGGCACGCACCTCGCTGGCCGCGCTCGCGCCGGGCTCCCTCGTCAACCTGGA
>CAXSBW010000086.1:0-2889 GCA_964235795.1 uncultured Acidobacteriaceae bacterium
TCACTGGGGCGTGATGATACCGCCAACCGCCATGCGCTCCGGCAGCTTCGCGGGGCGGGTCAGGCCCATCTGTTCCGCCGTCAGGTCGGTGTACTTCAAGCCCGCGCCGGTGTTGAACAGGACTACTTTGTCGGTCTTGCTCAAGTAGCCGGACGCGAGCAGATGATCGTAAGCCGCGGTCGCCGCGGCTCCCTCGGGCGACAGCAGCAGCCCTTCGTGCTTCGACCAGTCCAGCAGCGAGCGCAGGATTTCGTCATCCGGAAAGTCGAGAACCACGCCGCCGGACCGGCGCACGATGTCGAGCACGAGCGAGTCGCCGTAAGGCTTGGGCACACGCAGGCCGCTGGCAAAGGTCGCCGCACCATCCCAGAACTTCGAGGCCGGCTCCCCCTCGCGAAAGGCGCGCGCGACCGGGGCACAACCCGAGCTTTGCACCGCGATCATCTTCGGACGCCGGCCGCGCACCCAGCCCAGCTGCTCCAGCTCATCAAAAGCCTTCCACATGCCGATCAGCCCGACGCCGCCGCCGGTCGGGTAGAACACGGCTTCCGGGTACTCCCAGCCGGCCTGCTCGACCAGTTCGTAGCCCATGGTCTTCTTCCCTTCCACCCGAAACGGCTCCTTGACGGTCGAGATGTCGAACCAGCCCTCGGCCTCCTTGCGCTCCCCAACGATGCGGGCGCAGTCGGAGATAAGCCCGTCGACCAGCGTGGTGTGGGCGCCGTAGGCGATGCACTCCAGGTAGTTGGCCATGGGCACGTCGCGCGGCATAAAGATGTGCGCCTCGATTCCAGCGGCAGCTGCATAGGCGGCGAGCGCGCCGGCTGCATTGCCGGCCGAAGGTACCGCGAGCTTACGCAGACCATAGTGGCGAGCCATGGTGACGGCCATCGAAAGGCCCCGGGCCTTGAAGGTACCGGTCGGATTGGTGGCTTCTTCCTTGATCCAGACGTTGGGGAAGCGGCGGCTCTGGAGCAGGGGGGTCCAGCCCTCACCAAGCGTGACGGGCTCGACCGAGGGCAGCACATCGCGGTAGCGCCACATGCTGTCGTTGAGCTGGCGCTCGCGTCCGTCCACGCCTTGAGCGTTCTCAGGCATGCGCGCCGACTCCCGCAGCTCGTCCATGTTGTAACGAACGTACAAGACGCCGGCGCAATGCGGGCATACAGTCTGCGGCGTCTCGGCGGAGGTGTGGCGCTGGCAACGTGAGCACTGGAGAGAAGCGATTTGGGGCATGAATTGAGAATAAATCGGTGGTCTGTCACACGCCGGACCGGGAAGCTTCGGCCCCATCGAAGCCGGGTCCTGTCTTTACGCCATGAACCGCCATTCCCGTTTTGTTACCTGTGGAAGGGTTTGCTGTGCGTTTTCACTGGAATCGGTGGTTGGGGTCGGTATTCTTAAGGGGATGAAGCCCCCAGTAACCCTGATTGCATTTGATATCGATGGAACCCTGATGCCCTCCGTGGGCACCTGCATGAGCGAGCGCACCATGCGTGTGTTGCGCGAAGCGGTCGCGGCCGGGATCGAGGTGGTGATCGCGACCGGTCGTCGCGCGGCCTACGCCATGCCGCTGCTGGAGCCGATCGGGTTGCCGCCCGAGACCGTGCTGATCTCGTCCAATGGCGCGACCACGCGCGACTTCGCGGGGAACGTGATGGACCGCTTTTACCTGGAACTGGACACGGCTCGGGCGCTGTGCGGGGAACTGCGGCCTTTTGGCGGGACTATGGTTTTTACCTTTGAAAAAGCCGGGCCCGGGGAGCTGGTGCTGGAGTCGCTGGACCGTTTGCACGACCGGATCGCGTTGTGGGTGGACGCGAATCTCCCGTCGATTGAACAGGTTGACCCGCTGGAGCGGGTGTTCGACCGGGGCGAGCCGCCGATCCAGGGCATGATCTGCGGCACGGTGGCGCAGATGCACGCGGCCGAGGAACACCTGCGCACGACACCCTACGCGGGGCAGATCGAGATGCACCGGACCGAGTACGCAGAGCGCGACCTGAGCATTCTGGACATTCTGCCGCTGGGCTGCAACAAGGGGGTTGCGCTCGAGCGGCTCGCCGGGCGGCTGGGCGTGGAGCGAGAAGCGATCATGGCTGTCGGCGATAACTGGAACGATCTGGAAATGCTGCGCTGGGCCGGCCGGCCGGTGCTGATGCAGAACGCAAGCGTGGCCCTGCGCGAAGAAGGCGAACGAGCCGGATGGGAGCTGAGCCCGGCGACCAACGACGGCGACGGAGCGGTTTTGCTGCTTGAAAAAGAACTTGAGAAACGTGCTGCCTTCGCCTCCCCTGTTGTCAGTGCCCATGGATAAAAACCGTCGATGGTGCATCACTATGCAGCCTTTACAGTACTTCGGCGCTGTTTCGTCCCACATTCGGGGGATAGACAAATTGCCGGTCCTGCAAGGGTGTGGTTTCGGAGATTTCAATTGACACCTTTGCGCGATGCCGGTCGAGCCTTAAGAGGATTCGCGAGCGAAGCAGCCGGTCTGCTTCCCGAAACGGCTTTCGCGAGCGGCCCAGTTCCGAATCGGGAATGCCGGTTGCTTTCCTTGCCGGACGGACAGAAAAGCCGGCCTTCGCGTGGTAGGCTGACCGGGATGATGGCGCTTCCACAGAGTGCGGCGAGAATCCCTGGCCGGTTTGTCCCGGCATGGCTGATGCTGGTCTGGCTGCTGCTCCCCATCACCGCGCGTGGCGCCGAGCGGGTCACGCTGCAGTCCGGGTTCGACCTGCTGTGCGACCACCGGGTGGCGGACGGGGCGACGACGCGGCTGTTTCTGGACAGGGGCTCGGCGAACTACATTGATGTGGAGACGACGGCGATTCGGTCAGAGGAGCCGGCGGCCGGTGCGGCGGAGCCGGGGGCGGCGGTGTTATCGGG
>CAXSBW010000086.1:2989-8731 GCA_964235795.1 uncultured Acidobacteriaceae bacterium
ATACCGGTGCCGGGTGGGAGTGTTTCGGCCGCAGAGGTGTTGAGTCGATCCGAGCTGCACGAGGTATTGCAAGGCGCAGGCGCGGCGCATGACCTGGACGTGGACCTACTGGCTTCAGTTGTACATGCGGAAAGCGGGAGCCGGGTGCATGCGCGGAGCCGCGCGGGCGCTGAAGGACTGATGCAGCTGATGCCGGGCACCGCGGCGGAGCTGGGGGTGCGGGACATTTTTTCTCCGCAGGAGAACGTGGGCGGAGGCGCGGCCTACCTGGACGCGCTGCTGACCCGCTACCACGGCAACGTGGCCTGGGCGCTGGCGGCTTACAACGCGGGACCGGGCGCGGTGGACCGCTGGCATGGCGTGCCGCCATACCGGGAAACGCGGGCCTATGTCGCGCGGATCATCCATGAGTTCAACGGGCGCTATGCGGCCCGATTGGCGGCAGCGCAGGATCGATTGCGAGGGCGAGGCGAACCGTTGGAGTCCGGGCTTGCCGGGCAGACCTTGAAGGCGAACCGGGAGCGTTCCGGCAAACAGCCTGCGGCGCTACCTGCCGGAGATACGCAGAACGGCCAGCTACAAGCAGCAGCCTTACAAGACCACTTACAAGGGCAATTCACCGATTCCTTACAAACTCGCTCCGCGCTCAGGCGAGGAAACGCACCGGCGAATACGCGGAAGGAGACGAGTCCGTGACAAGCCGCTTCGTTCCCCTGAAAGGGCAGGCCGTGATTGGAAAGGCTCGGACCCGCTTTGCCGTGCATGAGCCACTGCTGGAGCGGCAGCCAGCCGCGCCGGAGCGCTCGTAATGCCGAACCAATCCGAAGAAGGAGAACGACCGTTTTGAAAAAGAATCGAACGGCTTTGTGGGCCGGGGTGCTGCTGGTGCTCGCGGCCGGGGTTTGGCTCCTGCGAGGGCGCATTCACTTTGACTGGCATACCTTCGGGGCGCAGTTGCGGCTGGCCGACTGGAAGCTCTTTGGAGTGGGCGTGCTATTGATTTATGCGGCGTACTGTGTGCGCGCGGTGCGCTGGGCCCTGTTTTTGCGATCGACCAAGGCGGTTTCTCCGGTGTCACTGATCGGCAGCCAGGTGATTGGCTTTACAGCCGTGGCGCTGTTCGGGCGATTGGCCGACCTGGTGCGGCCTTACCTGGTGTCGCGGCGTACGGGACTTCCTCTCCCTTCGCAAATCGCGGTGTATGCTGTTGAACGGATCTTCGATTTCGGTTCAAACGCGTTGATTTTCGCGTTGATCCTGCTGTTCGCGCCGGACCGCAAGAGCGTGCCTCACGCTGAACTCGTGAACCGGATTGCGCTGCTGGCCCTGGTCGCGGTGGTTGCGTTTGCGTTGTTTGCCTACTTTGTACGGGTAGCGGGGCATCGTATCGCGGAGGTGTTCGGGCGTGGATTAGGGGCGCTTTCGCCGAAGCTGGGCGAAAGCGCGCGGGAGAAGATTCTCGGCTTTCGTGACGGTCTGAGCGCGATCGATTCGTTCGCGACAGTGCTGCAGGCCGCGGCATTGTCGCTCCTGATGTGGTTCATGATCGTTTACGCGTACCTGGAGACGATCCGGGCGTTCACGGCTTCGCCGCCGCTGGCACATATGTCGCTGGCGCGATGCCTGGTGCTGATGGTGGTGAGCCAGGGCGCATCGTTGGTGCAATTGCCCGTCATCGGCTGGTTTACACAGATTGGGATCGTGGCAAAAGGGATCCAGACGCTGTTCGGCGCGGCACCGGAGCCCTCGCTGGCCGCGGGCGCCATGCTGCTGATCGTGACGTTTTTAAGCGTAATTCCGGCAGGGTTGCTATGGTCGCGGGTCGAGCAGGTTTCTCTGGGAAAGCTGACAGAGGAAAGCGAGCAGGCGACCGAGCAGGTGGCGCACCACGCAGGGGAGCCGAAGCCGGAGTTTGTGCCGGAAGCTTGAGCGACGGCTTTCGCCCGGCGCCCGAAGCGCATCCCAACCTGCTATGGCAAAAGCAGTGAGTTCGACGGTCACAAAGGCCGTGCTGGCGGGACTGGCCGGCGGGCTCGCCGGTGCAGCAGCGAAGGTGTTGGCGGAAAAGGTGTTTCCGCCAAGAACTGAAGGGCAGACGCCACCACCGGCACTGATCGCGGCGCGAGCGGCCGGTGCAGCGTCGCTGCCGTTGCCGCCGGCAGCGAAGACACTGGCTACAGAGGGGATGCACTGGGGGTTCGGCACCTTGACCGGCGGCGTGTACGGGCTGGTTGCAGAGCTGTACCCGGCGGCCGCAGCGTGGCGGGGCGCAGTCTTTGGTCTTACAGTCAACAAGCTGATGCATGAGGGAATCCTGCCGCACAACCGCCTGGTGGAGCCGGTCGGAGAGCAGCCGGCGCAGGAGCGGATCAGCGAGTGGGTGACGCACGTGGTGTATGGAGTGGTGGCCGATACGGTGCGGCGGTCGGTCCTCAAACGACTTTAAGGAAAGCACGAGCCAGGCTGCAAAAAAGGTTGCAAAGGTGAACAGGCCGGGCCCGGTTCAACGGCGCTTGCCGTGGCTTGTTTGCAGGGTCGCTCTTCAGGCGAATGCCGCCGTGGGCTCGCGTTCCAGTCGCCGAACTACCGCAGCAGCTTCTGCACATTCTGCGAGCCCTGCTTTGAAGCAAGCCGCCTTTGAGCGAGTGCCTGATGCAACGCGCCAGGGTATGGCTTGCGCGGGGACTCGGCCCTGGACCTGCCCTGCTAGGATGGACGCAATGAAGTGCCCTTTTTGCGGCTTCGCCCAGGACCGGGTAGTGGATTCGCGTGAGATCGAAGCGGCGGTGCGCCGACGGCGGGAGTGCGACCGTTGCGCGCGCCGGTTTACCACGTATGAACGGATAGACGAGATTCCTTACATGGTGGTGAAGAAAGATGGGCGGCGCGAGCGGTTCGATCGGCAGAAACTACTGACCGGACTACAGCATGCTTGCGAAAAAAGGCCGATCGCCATGCGCCAGATGGAAGAGCTCGTAAGCGCCGCGGAAAGTTACTTGAGTGAAGCGCCGGACCGGGAGCGAACCACGGCTGAGTTAGGCGAGCTGATGATGGACGGCTTGAAGAAATTGGACCCGGTGGCCTATATCCGGTTTGCCAGTGTCTATCGCGAGTTCAAGGACGCGGCTGACTTCCACAATGAGCTGGGGCGGGTTCTGAATGAGCGAACCCAAACATTTCTAAAGGAGGCAGCCACGAGCTTATGAGTCATCACAGGATTACTTTGATTCCCGGAGACGGCATTGGTCCCGAAGTCACGGATGCAACGGTTCGCATTCTGGAAGCGGCGGGAAAGCCGCTGGGAACGACCTTTGACTGGGACCGGCACGACGCCGGGGCAGACGCGTTTGCGCGGACGGGCGAGTACATTCCGAAGGCCCTGTATGACTCGGTGGGACAGACAAAGGTTGCGCTGAAGGGGCCGGTGACGACGCCGATCGGGGAAGGATTCAAGTCGATCAATGTGACGCTGCGAAAGCAGTTCGACTTATACGCGAACGTACGGCCGATCCGGAATCTGCCGGGACTGGCGACCAGGTATCCGGATGTGGACCTGGTGATCGTGCGGGAAAACACGGAAGGGCTGTATGTCGGGCTGGAGCAGGAGATTGTGCCGGGGGTTTGCACGTCGCTCAAGGTCATTACAGAAAAAGGTTCGACGCGGATCGCCAGGTTCGCATTTGAATACGCGCGCAAGCATCATCGCGGAAAAGTTCATGCGATTCATAAAGCCAATATCATGAAGCTGACAGACGGCTTGTTTCTCCGCTGTGCACGGGCGGTGGCGGCGACTTACGCTGAAGTGACGTATGCCGAGCACATCGTCGATAACACGTGCATGCAACTGGTGACGAACCCTTACCAGTATGACGTGATGGTGATGGAAAATCTATACGGTGATATCTTGAGTGACTTATGCTCGGGGTTTGTCGGCGGCCTGGGACTGGTGCCGGGAGCGAACCTGGGCGAGCACGCGGCGATCTTTGAGGCGGTGCATGGGTCGGCCCCCGATATTGCCGGGCAGGACAAGGCGAACCCGACGGCGCTGCTGCAGTCAGGAGTGCTGATGCTGCGGCATCTTGGGGAAGATGCAACGGCGGATACGGTGCAGGGAGCGCTGGAGCGGGTGTATGCGGAGGGCAAGACGCTGACGCGGGATGTAGGGGGCAACGTGGGAACGCGGGCATTCGCCGATGCGATTACAACGGCGCTGTAACAATAAATCGAGCTTGCCTGGAGCATGGTGCGGCACAAAGTACGACGCCAGCTAAGATAGTGGTGTGGACTTCTCCGTGAAATCGCGACCGCATTGGATGTATCGATTTGTCACTGCCTGGCCGGCCTCTTTCGGGACCGTTATTTTTTGCACGACCTGCCTGCTGGGGCTGACGGGCTGCAAGCCGGGGTCGCTCGGCCCCACCAGGCAGTATGCGCAGGTGGATCTGGTGCATGGCGGCACGGTGACGGGCGTGGTGCGTTTTTCAAAGACGCCGCCGCCGCCGGTTGAAATCGACATGGCGCAGGACCCGGTATGCGCCATGAGCGCGTCGGATATGACAGCGGATTACGTGGTGAACCATGGAGGCCTGGCGAACGTCGTCGTCTCTGTACAGAGCGGGCTGGGCGACCGCGCCTATGCGATTCCGCGGGAGCCGGCGGTGATCGATCAGAAAGGCTGCCGGTTTGTGCCGCATGTGTCGGTCGCGATGGTGGGGCAGCAAGTGGAGTTTTTGAACTCCGATAACACGCAGCATAACGTGCATATGTCGCCGACGGCACCGGGCAATGACGGCTTCGATATCACGCAAAGGGCGGGCGCGAACCCGTATTCGCGTTATTTTCGATCGCCGGAAAACATGATGGCGATCCGCTGCAATAACCACCCGTGGATGCACAGCTATCTGAGCGTGGTGCCGAACCCGTTTTCAGCGGTGAGCGATGCGGACGGGCGATACACGATCAAGGGGCTGCCGCCCGGAACCTATACGCTGACGGCGGTGCATGAACAGCTGGGACAGCGGTCGGCCACGGTCACGGTGGGGGCTGGCGGGGCGGTGCAGACGGGGTTTGTGTTCTAGGCTGCTCCGTGTCTGAGCCTGGGGAGTTACCACGAACGGTGGATGCCGAACTGGTCGAGCCGGGTGTCGAAACTGAGCAGGACAAGGCCTTTAACCTGGGCCTGCGCAGCGAGAAAGCGGTCGCAGGGATCGCGGTGTTCGGCTGGGAACGAGCCGGCGCGGATGGCGTGTTCGCCCGTGCTGGAAAGCAGGGCAAAGCCGAGATTGTGAACGAGGCGTTCGAAGTCACGCATCAGTCGCGCACCAGTCACGCATCAGTGGGGCAGCTTCCGGCAGCTTGCCCGGACGATGTTTGGTTGCGAGCGCAAGCCGCTGACAGCAGAAGCGTGGCAGTGGTCGCTGTTCCTACGATCGCGTACCCGCACGGGAACTTCTTGGGCGTTGCCCTGCGCCGTCCATAGCAGCAGGTGTATGTCGTCTAGGTAGGCCGAAGCTCACTCTCTTCCCAGGCGCGTAGTGATTCCGGCAAGGATTTTAAAGGTCGGAGATACGGGAGGCATGATGTCTTTCGATAGACCGAACTGGATGCCGCCCTTCTTATTGACAGGTATGATCTGCGCCACGGGCTTTGTCCCGGCCAGAGGTGATGACGACTTCTTCGCTCGGCCGGGCGAATGGCGAGTAGTTTGGAAACACGGACAATAACACGGATGACTACGACGTG
>CAXSBW010000086.1:8831-10113 GCA_964235795.1 uncultured Acidobacteriaceae bacterium
GCGGCATGAGTTCCCGATTCGGGAAATCGCGTCACTGGTTCGCTGAAAGGCCCCGGGAAAGTGGCTGCGCCGCAGCGGAAAGCCGTTAGACTGACGGGAGCGACGAACGAGGGAAGCGACAGCGAAGATGCAGCGGGTAAAGATCGGCATACTGGGCGCGACCGGCACCGTAGGTCAGCGTTTTCTGGAGTTGTTGGCGGATCACCCCTGGTTTGAGGTGACGTGGCTCGCGGCGAGCGATCGCTCGAGCGGCAGGCGCTACGGCGAGGCGGTGCGATGGAAGCTGCCGGTGCCGCTTGCGGAGCGGTTTGAAGGAATGCAATTGTCGGCAGCCGTGCCCGAGGGTGCGCCGAAGGTGATCTTCGCGGCGCTTGACACGGACATTGCGCTGGAACTGGAGCCTCGGTTCGCGCAGGCCGGATGCGCGGTGATCTCGAACTCATCGGCGTTTCGGATGGACGCAGTGACGCCGCTGGTCATTCCGGAAGTAAACCCGGAGCATCTCGCGATGACGGCGAAGCAGAGCTGGGGCGGAGGGTACCTGGTGACGAACCCGAACTGCTCGGCGATCGGGCTGGTACTGGCGCTCAAGCCGCTGCACGACGCATTTGGGATCGAAAGTTTGTTTGCGGTGACGATGCAGGCGGTTTCGGGGGCGGGCTACCCCGGGGTGCCGTCGCTCGATATTCTGGGTAACGTGGTGCCGTTTATTCGCAACGAGGAAGAAAAGATGGTTGCCGAAACAGCGAAGCTGTTGGGCAGTGTATCCAGCGGAATGTTTGAACCTCTGCCTCTGCGCATGACGGCGCACTGCAATCGCGTAGCCGTGGAGGAAGGGCATACGGAGTCGGTGAGTGTGAAGTTCACGCGGGCCGCGACGCGGGAGGCGATTCTTGAGGCCTGGAAGGGGTTTGCGCCCCTGCGTGGGCGTGGACTGCCGACCGCGCCGGAGCAGCCGGTCGAGTACCTGGCGGCGGAAGACCGTCCGCAGCCGCGTCTGGACCGGATGCGCGGGGCGGGCATGGCGTCGGTGGTAGGGCGTTTGCGGCCGTGCACGCTGCTGGACTGGAAATTTACGGTGCTTTCGCACAACACGATTCGCGGGGCGGCTGGGGCGGCGGTGCTGAATGCGGAGCTGCTGCACTCGCAGGGCAAGCTGGTGCCGGGCGGAGTCGTGACGGCATGAAGTATGTGGTGATGAAGTTCGGCGGTACGTCCGTAGAGGATGCGGCGGCGATGGCACGCACGGTGGCGATTGTGGCCAGGCGGCGAGGCGCCGATT
>CAXSBW010000086.1:10213-12049 GCA_964235795.1 uncultured Acidobacteriaceae bacterium
ACAATCGGCTTGCAGCCGATTGTGGTTGTTTCCGCGATGGCCAAGGTGACGGACCAGCTGCTGCTGGCGGCCTCGACCGCGGCTCGCGGAGAGCGAGAGGCAGCACTCGGCATCAGCGCGCGCTTGCTGGAGCGGCACGTGCGTGTGGCCGGGGATCTCGGGATCCTGTCTGTGAACGACGCGGGTTGGCTCGCGGGGGAGTTCGCGGCGCTCGATGAGGTGTTGCGCGGGCTGGCCGCGGTAGGCGAGCTGACCCCCAGGATCCAGGACATGATTGTGTCCTATGGCGAGCGGCTGTCGAGCCGGATGATGGCGGAACTGTTTACGCTGCGCGGGCTGGACGGGGTCCATGTGGATGCGCGGCAATGCATTATCACCGACACGCAGCATACGCGCGCGGTGCCGGACGACGCGCGCATTGCCGAGCAACTGCGAAAGCTGGTGCTGCCGCATGCGGACATGGGCCGGACCGTGGTGATGGGCGGCTTTATCGGCTCGACCGAGGCGGGGGTGACGACGACGCTGGGGCGCGGCGGGTCAGACTTTACGGCGGCCCTGGTGGGAGCCGGGGTGGGGGCGGAGGCGATCGAGATCTGGACGGACGTGAACGGGATTATGACGACCGACCCGCGGGTGGTGCCGACGGCGCTGCGGGTGCGGTCGATCTCGTTTGAGGAGGCGGCGGAGCTGGCGTATTTCGGAGCCAAGGTGCTGCATCCGGCGACGATTTTGCCGGCCGTGAAGCAGAACATCCCAGTCCTGGTGCTGAACTCGCGCAACCCGGGGAACGAAGGCACACGCATCCAGGCGCTGGCACCGCCGTGCCGGAATCCGGTGAAGTCGATCGCCGCAAAGAAGCGGCTGACGATAGTGGATGTGGTCGCGAGCCGGATGCTGATGACACACGGCTATCTGAAGGCCATCTTCGATATCTTCGACAAGCACCGGTGCGCGGTGGATATGGTGTCGACGTCGGAGGTTTCGGTGTCGCTGACTGTGGATTCGAACGAGGCGCTGCCGGCGATCGCGGCCGACCTGTCGAAGCTGGCAGACGTGAAGTATGAAGGGCGCAAGGCGCTGGTGTGCCTGGTGGGCGAGGATATTCGCGGTCACTCGGGGGTGGCGGCACGGCTGTTCGGGGCCATCCGGCACATCAATGTGCGGATGATTTCCCAAGGAGCAAGCGAGATCAATATGAGCTTTATGATCAACGAGGACGATGTGGATGAGGCAGTGCGGTCGCTGCATGCGGAATTTTTCTCCGATCCGGATCCGCTGATCTTCGATGTCGGTCAGGGTTCTTGACCTAATACCGCAAAGCGGAAAGAACACGCCACAAAGTGGCCGCTTAGCTCGGGGTACCCGAGCCTGAGCCACGCAGGCGATTTTGAGGTTGTCGTTGCATATCTTGGTTCTAGGCAGGGGAAAGACCGGCAGCGCCGTGGCCGAAGCTGCGCGGGGACGCGGCCATTCTGTCCAGGTGCTGGGCGCGTCCGAGAACCCGGACGGGCAAGGGCTGACGGCTTTTCTTCTCTCAACGGTCGATGTTGTGATCGATTTTACAACTCCGGCTGCGGTGCTCGACAACCTGCGGGTTCTGCTGGCAGCCGGCAAAAAGGTGATCGTCGGCACGACGGGCTGGTACGACGCGCTGCCGGAGATGACGGCGCTGGCGGAACGGCACAGCGCTTCGCTGCTGCATGGAACGAACTTCTCGCTGGGGGTGCAGGCTTTTTTTCGCGCCGCGCGGGAGCTGGCCCGGTCGCTGCCCGGCTACGAGCTCTCGATTGAAGAAACGCACCATGTCACGAAGCGAGACGCGCCTTCAGGAACGGC
>CAXSBW010000087.1:0-10780 GCA_964235795.1 uncultured Acidobacteriaceae bacterium
GATCACACCCGTAATGAACGCCGCCAAAGCAGCAATGATTTTTTCAGACATGCCGGATGAGTATACCGTGGTCCCAAATCGCATCATGTCAGAAGGCTCACGTTCAGCCGCGTCGGAACAAACCGCCGTTTTCCTGTGCTCATTGCGTCTAGAAAGTCGGTCGCCAACCTCCGTGTGGTCAATCGCTCCGCCGCATACGCCCGGCAGGCTTCAAAAATCTCCGCCGGAATCTGGACGCCTCGCGCAGGCCACTGCCGCAGCCGCCGCAGAAATCGTTTCGGCAGCGAAATCATCGTATGCGACGGGCAGCGCTCCAGGCCGACGAAGTACGGCAGACACCCGTTCGCGAGGATTTCGTAATGCCGCAAACAGTCCCAGCCTGCTTTTTTCGTCGTCACCGCAAAAATACTGGTCGCGTAATCCTCGTAGTACGCTTCTTCCGAGTCGAAAACATAGGTTTCACGCCGACCCGGAATGACCGTTGCCACCTCCCTTGTCTTCGGCGGCACACTCTCGCGTATCGCATCGCGAGGAATCGCAAAAGGAATCGGCAGGCATCCCGCGGCGCTTCGAGTGCACTCCCGTTTGAAATAAACTCCGGCTCCAACGAACTCCTGCCGTATCTCCGGCCCATCCTCCCCGTCGATGAAGGCCACTCGTGACGCCGGATAACTCGAAAGCACCAGGGGGAGGTGCGATAAGTTCCTCCAGACGGAGCCGTAAATCACCAGGTCGAAGAACCTTGACCGTATCTTGGCTTCGAGATCTTCGCGATCCACCGCTTCATCCGGCAGCCGGCCATAGACCGTGAAACCCCGTCCATAAAGCCGCCTTTTGATCGCCGGCGGTACGTCCGTTCGGTACAAATACCACAGCCGCCCCGCATCCACCGCGTCCGCGCCCAGCACCTCGCGCAATCCATGAAACAGCATGTCGCATTGATAGTCCGGTCCGCCAGCGCCGGAGAGGTACAGGAGTTTCATACGAGTTGCCGCTCCATCGGACGGCCCGTGCTTGATCCTTTCGTCATGATTGCTGCAGCACCATCAATCCATTCCAGAAGGTTGGGTGGCAGTTCTGGCACGTCTTTGCGTCAAAGATGATTTCGTATTTCCTGCTGCTTTTCGCAACGAAGTCCAGCGTCGCCTGCCGAGGCTCGTCGCAGTTCGTATCGTCCACAAAGATCAGGCAATCATCGGCAAACGAGGGTTCGGCAACCTGCAAGCCTTCGAGCTGGTTCGCATAGCTATGCTCGCCGTCGTACAGATATACCCCGATCCTGCCGGTGTGTCTTGCCTTGAAGTACTCGCGGTAGTCCATGTCATGGAAGAAATGGTTTGCGCTGCGCTTCTGCTCGAATGCCTGAAGAAACGCCGTGCGCGGGCCGCCGAACTCCGAGAAATTGTCGATACCCACGCAGACTTTATCTGGATTGTTGACCATGGCTGAGAACAGCGTGAAGCCATGCCAGACGCCGACATTGACAAAGCTGTATCCCTCAGCCATCGAGGCCACTGCGCGGTCTAGGGCCGATGCAATGGCCAGGGTAGACATTCTCGGCATGTTCAGCAGCTCGTAGAGGCACCTCGTTCTTTCCGATTCCTTGCCGGGAATGTAGGTGTTCATCATTTCAAGAAGGATCGTCGGATGGTTCCACGACAGGGCGGAGACAAACTTGTCGAATTGCATCTCAGGCTGCAGCAGCGTGAAACCGATCCCGTTGACGAATTCCGCATAGTTCATCTTGCCCGCCTGAAGTTACCTGTTTCGGAATTTGTTCTCTGCGTCGCCGGTGACAATCTACATGCGGCACACCCGCTGTACCCTACCCGACAAGGACCGCCGTCGCGTCCGCAAGCGCCGGCATAGCCTCGGCAGTGCTCGATCGAGGTTTTGCAGGTCGCTCGGGCCGTTTCAAATAGTTCGTGACGAACTGCGTCTCCTGGGCACTGAGCAACTGCTTTCGCAGGGTGACTCGCATGCTGTCGACCGCGCGCGGCGACCGGATCAGGTCCTCACCCGGGCACGTGTTTTTCAGGCGCTCGCCGATCGGACTCAGCACAAACTCGATCTTGTGGACGGTGAAACGCGCCTCGGTCCAGCCTAGGTACCAGAACCACTCCGTGTAGTAGAGCCAGCTCCGCTCGTTGAAGGCCCGCACGTGCGTGGGATCCTGCCACGCCCCCCATGCCAGGTCGTAGGGAACCTGAATGCTGAAGTCCCCGCCTGTGCGAAGCAGTCGCAACGCGGCCGTCATCGCCGCCGTCAGGTTCGGAATATGCTCCAGCACATCGTTGGCGAGGATTTCGTCGAAGCAGCCGGGGCCGATAGGCATCGATCCGAATCGTTCCGTCTCCAGCTCGAACTCGGGCGGAAGCGGCTGCGAAATATCCAGCACCGCGTCCGGCTTCCAGTAGTCGTTCACATCGATATTCAGGCAGTCTTCGCGCCAGTCTTTGCCGCTGCCCAGGTTCAGCTTGCGCGGCAGATTGCGCGCGACTGGCCGAGGCGCAACAGCCCCTGCCGGCTCCGATAAACCCGCCAGCACCGGCCGCAGCAGCTCCGCCTGGCTCCGTCGTGCAAACACACTTTCCCCCCTCAGCTCCAGCTCCCGTCGCATGGCATCATCCCCCAGCAGCGCCACGCACCCGGCTACCAGGTCCTCATAGGCAAACACCGCTACGCCCTGAGATAGATCGCCGATATCGGGCGAAGCCTCGCTCACCACTGCTTTCGCGTTCGTCAGCAGGTACGACACCCGCACCACCTCAAACACCTCGGTCGCATAAGCGTGGAGGTTCAGCACAATCTTTGCCCGTGCGATCAGCGCATCGCGCTCCGCTCCGTATACTCCGAAGACGCTGTGCACCCGGACGCCTGCGGCTTCGAGCCCACGCAGCACCTTGATACGGCGCTCGTTGTGCGAGCCGTAGAAGAGCACGTCGATATCCTGCACCGGCGCAACCGGAATCCTGCGCAGCTCCGGCGTGAAACCAACCTCCAGGAGTACCGGCGGCTCCAGGCACTCGACTTCGTGCCACCGCAGCAGGTTCAGCGGGCTGTAGTCCCAGATCCGGTACTTTGCCGCCAACCGGAGATACCAGTCCGGCAAAACCGCCCCACCGAGTTGCTTCCCACCGAGTTGTTCCAGGTTGTAAAAGATCGTCGAAGCCGGCACGGCAAACGCCTCCGCTTCGGTCAGCAGGTGCGCCCCCAGCACGACATTGGTTGCCTTCGCGTCCAGCGTGCTGTCGCCTGCCTCCGCCTCATGTCCCAGGGACCGAAAGGCCGAAACCAGCCCTTCGGCTACCTCGCGGAAACACTCGCTGTGCAGGTAACCTGCGGGACGAACGATCGATACGTGGTAACGTGCCATGCGCCAGGCCTTTTCCGGGACAAATTCGTGGTCTGCGCCCAGTCTCCATCCCTGCCGCCGAACCCGCAAGATGACCGCCGTAACATAAACTTGTGAAACGGTACGCCACCGGCCCGATCCATTGAGCTGATCCATCGAGCCGATCCGCACGAAAACCCGCCAGCCGGCATCCCGCGTCCGTTATGCTTAGGTGCAGCACCAACGGCTCCACCCCGATCCGTCAAAGATTGAACACGAGCCACCCGCCCACGCGTCCCCACGCCTGGCGGCATACGCGTACGCGAAAGCATCCGGGAAGGCGGTGCAATTCCGCCACTGCCCCGCAACTGTAAAGGCGCAGTCCTTCCATCCCGCGGCACCAGCCCGCTGGTCGGTAAGCGCCAAGTCAGATGACCGGTTCGCGCCCGCTTCACCCAACCCGCTGCTGCTCCGAGGGGAGCAGGGAAGGCCTCGCCGCCATGATCGTTTCGACCACCCGCCCGCGCGCCTGCGCCCGCCTGCTTCTCTTCGCCTCGGCCGCACTGCTTCGCACCCTGCCGCTCCACGCCGTCAGTGTCCACGGCCTTGTCACCGATACCCTGAACCAGCCCATCTCCGGCGCCGCCGTAGCGCTCGTTGACAATGGCAAGGTCCTGCTCACCGTCCGCACCGCGCTTGACGGTTCCTACTCGCTTTCGACCGCCACCGCCGGTCGCTTCTACGTGCTCGCCGGCGGCAACCGCTTTCGCGAGCTCTCCACCGAAAGCTTCTACGGCGAAGCACTCGCCTCCCTCGAGCGCAATATCACTCTCGAGCCCGACACCGTCCGCGAGTCCATCGTCGTCTCCGCCACCGGCACCCCCCTGCCCCAGGCCCAGGTCAGCGCCTCCGTCACCGAACTCAACTGGACCGACTTCGCCAATTTCCAGAACGTCACTGATGCGCTGCGCACCGTGCCCGGCTTTTCGCTCTCCACCTCCGGCGAACGCGGCGCCCTCACTTCGCTGTTCATCCGCGGCGGCAACTCCGACGACAACAAGATCGTGCTCGACGGTGCGCCGGTTAACGACATCGGCGGCACCTTTGACTTTGCCAATCTAGCCACCACCGGCATCGGCAGCGCCGAGGCCTACCGCGGTCCCGACAGCGTCGTCTACGGCACAGACGCCGGCGCGGGCGTCGTCGCCTTTTCCACCCCGCGCGGCTCCGCCCCGTTTCCGTCCTTTTTTTACGACGGCGACGGCGGCAATTTCAGCACCTATCGCAATGAGGCGCAGGCCGGCGGCACCCGCAACGCGCTCGACTACTACGGCGCGTTCGGTGCCTTTGCGACCGCCAACTCGGTCAGCGGCGACAAGTACCACGACAACACCTCGTCCGCGAACCTCGGCTACGCCGTTTCCACCGCGACCCGCCTCCGCGTCACCGCACGGAACTCCGTCTCCGCCACCGGCACCCCGGGGCAGTACCAGTTCACCCGCACCCCCACCAACCAGAAGCAGACCGACCAGCGCCTCAATCTCAGCGCCATTCTCGATCACACTTTCTCCGACCGCTGGCAGGGCGAGGTTCTCTACGGCCTCACGCGCAACAACGAGCAGTTCCAGCAGTTCGGCCCTACCGGCACGCTCGACCCTGTTTCCGGCAACTACCTCGGCCATCTCGTCACCGTCGCGGGTGCGAATGGGTACGCAGTCACCGGGCAAGTCGCCACCAGCTACGCCGGCTCCGATACCTATCGCGATACCTCCGGCACCAACCGCGACGCCGTGCACGCGCAGACCAGCTACGCCTTCACCCCGCACCTGCTCGGTGTCGCCGGCTTCTGGTACACCGACGAGCGCGGCCAGTTTACCTATGGCGACACCCCGCAGACCATCTCCCGGTCCAACTACGACTACACTCTCGCCTTTCAGGGCGATTATCAAAACCGCCTCTTCTACACCCTCGGCGGTGGCGTTGAAAAAAACGGCCTCTTCGGCACCGTCGGTGCGCCCCACCTTGGCGTTGCCTACTTTCTTGCCCGTCCGGGCCGGGGTCTGCTCCAGGGCACCCGTGTCCACTTCAACTTCTCAAAGGGTTACAAGGAACCCACATTGGGCCAGCAGACCGGCTCACTGCTCGCTTTTCTCCAGTCCAATGGCAGCAATGGGCTCGTCAACGGCTACCAGGTGCAGCCCATCGGTGCCGCGCTCACCCGTTCCTATGACGGCGGTTTTGAGCAAAGCATCGCGAACGAGCGCGCCTTGCTCCGCGTCACCTACTTCCACAACGAGTTCGGCAACCAGATCGAAAGTGTAGGCGCCGCCGCCGTGCCGCAGTTGTTCCCCCAGCTCACCGCGGCCCAGCAACAGTCGCTCGCGCTCTTTCTCAAGACGAACCAGGCCTACGGTATCGACCTCAACTCGTTGTCCTTTCGCGCCCAGGGCGTTGAATCCGAGCTCCAGTACAGCCCCAAATCCAATCTTTTTCTACGCGGCGGTTACACCTACCTCGACGCTCGCGTCCAGCATTCCTTCTCCTCCGACGCACTCAGCCCCAGCCAGAACACTGACTCCGCCTTCCCCAACATTCTTATCGGCAACGACTCGCCCCTGGTCGGAGCGCGTCCCTTTCGCCGCCCGCCCCACACCGGCTTTGTCTCCGCCACTTACACCGCCAAAAGCTGGAGCGGCATCGCCACGACCGCCTTTGCCGGACGCGCCGACGACTCTACCTATCTCGGCGACCAGGACGTAAACTACGGCAACTCCCTCCTGCTGCCCAACCGCGACCTCGACCCCGGCTATGCCAGCCTGAACGCCGGCATCAACTACCAGGTCAATACCCACTTAGGCGTCTACACCCAGCTCACGAATCTCCTCAGCCAGCAACACACCAGCCCCATCGGCTACCTGTCCACCCCCATGACCGCCCGAGCCGGCATCCGCCTCACCCTCGGCCACACGGAGAAGTAGAGGACGCATTGCATATCGGTAAGTCATTTCCCAGGCACAACATCGTTCACGCTAAAACAAGCAGTGCGTTTGCAGGAATTGTCAGTTCAGAATTCAAGTAAAAGCCACATGCCGAATGTAAAGAGTCATCGATCATTGCGGTTCTAACCTTATCGACGCTGAAGCGGCGGGCTAGAATGACAGAGTGCATCGGTTTTCGCTAAAGACCCACCTCTCACCCCTAAACGCTTTTTACACCTTGCTGAGCATCGTCCTGCTATTTTGTGCTGGGTCGTTCATTGTGAGTTCCTGGCACTGGCCGCTGGTCGGCGATGCACCGTTGATGCATTACGTCGTGTTCCTTATGGAGCATGGGATGGCACCCTATCGCCAGATTGTCGACCTGAATCAGCCTGGAACGTATGCTGTGGAAGCGACAGTGATGTGGTTTGGCAAAGGTGCGTTGGCATGGCGAATTTTTGATTTAATGCTGCTGTTTACGATTGGCGTCGCGATGTTGGCGATTTGTCGTTCCCCGGATATTTTTCGCGGATGGTTTTCCGCGATGTTTGCTGCTGTAACATTCGCGTTGATTCACGGCCGTGATGGACTCATCCAATTAGGGCAGCGCGACCTGCTCATGGCCGTCCTGCTTGTGATTGCCTTTGCACTGCTTCTTGAAATCTTGCGCAGGGAGCGGCGAGCACAGTGGGTTCTAAGTTTTTGCGCTGGTCTTTGTATCGGTGCAGCCGCCACAGTCAAGCCTGACGTGATTGTGCTTCCGCCTGCACTGATCGTGCTTGTCGCGCTTGAGTTGCAGCATAGAAAACGGTCGTGGGGTCGGCATGTCAGCCTGATCTGCGTTGGCATTGTGCTGCCGGTCTTGGCCGCACTTATTTTTCTTCTGCGCGAGCATGCTTTAATCGCATACCTGACAACCGTGAAAGATTTGACGGTCTATCACACATCGATTTGGCGCTTACCTGCTTGGATGTTGTTTTTTCGTTCTATATCATCTGTGCTACTACCGGTTTTCTGTTTATGGCTTGCCTTGTTTATTCTGGATCGGCGCTGGCAGGTGCTCGAAGATCGGCTGCTACTGCTTGGTTTCCTTTTCGGGGTAGCCTCCTTTTGCGTGCAAGGCCGTGGTTATTCATACCATCGCTATCCGTCCGAGGTGTTCCTGTTGGTACTGGCAGGAACAGCATTTACGAGTGTGCTACGACCGGTACAAATCACAGCGACGCACTTCAACATCAGGCAGTACGCTGCGACGTCGATCGCATGCGCCGGGCTCACTTTCAGTGTGCTCGTGGTGGTACCGCGATCCCTTGCGAGCATACAAAGCTTTGACGGGCATCTCAATGACTTTGAGCGGCACCTCAGCGCTGACTTGACTCGGCTTGGTGGCCTTCAGCTAAGTGGCAATGTGCAGTGTATGGAAATGGCGGATGGCTGTATCACCACACTTTACAAAATGCAGCTTGTTGAAAGCAGCGGCTTTTTGTACGACTGCTATTTGTACCCTGTTGATGATCAGGCCAGGATGCACATCGTGGAACGAGAGCGCTACCGAAACTCTTTTAAGCAGGCGTTTCTGTTGCATCCCCCACGGGTTATAGTTGTAAGTAGCAACGAGTGTGGCCCGCCGGACTTTGCCTACGGCAAACTGGAGCGCTGGCCGTGGCTCGCTTCCTACCTTCATGCTCACTACTCAATAGATCGAGACCAACTGCCGTCGGAGTTGGAGCGCTGGGGGGGGCGGCCTGCCTTGTCGTATGGTTACCGCATATATACGATAAAATAAATTGAAAACAACACACAATGAGCTAATAACAATGGCCTGTCTTATAGTCGGAGCTCCAACGGTGTGAATTTTCCCTATCCTACAAGCTTGGGCGGCAATGAAACAGCGAGTTCGGTTCCCGCGCTCGGAATCTTGAACAACAATCTTCTATTCGCCTTTGCCTCGAACGATCCAAGCCATGACTTATGGCTCCAGGAGAGCGCAGACGGAGTGAACTCGCAGTCTGCATACGAATACCCTACTCACCTAGGGAACTCCGGGGCTAGTCACTGAAAGCAGCCCTCAATCTGGGCAATGGCTTTTGGTGGCATTTTCAGGCTAACAATTCGTCTCATAATATGACATATGCAACCTATTCACAGGCGGCAAACGGCCAAGGCTATCTTCGGACGGACGGCGCACGGGTTGGCAGCACCCCTGCAGAAGTTATTTTTACCCCTGCAACTGGCCCATTTGCGAATGCTGAGACGCTGTTTGTAGGATTTCAAGCGAATGGTTCAGGTCGCAGATTCTGGTTTGGTGGTCAGACTATTGCTTCCTGTTCTGCTACAAATTGATAACCAAAGGCCATTAATCAAGCAACAAAGGAGGTTGTCAATGAGTCAGTAACAAGCTAACGGTACGCGCCAGATCCTGTTATGGCCTTTGAATCGAAGTAGGTTTTTGCCCGGCGCAAGCTTGGGCGTGCAGCATCAAGGCATGGGCAAGCTTTGGCGTGAGTACACCAGTGTTGTGACGGATGAGGAGAGTTGGTTCGTGCTGTCACATCTGCTGCTGTGCCGCGAGCATAGTTCCCAGCGAGAGCATGCGCTGAGCGAGGTGTTCAACAGAATGCGCTATGTGGTGCGCAGATCGCTAACAACGTTGCGTCCGTTGACAAAAAGATGAACTCCATCACCCCACTCGCGAACAGCAGCCTGCAAAAACATTAAAAGTTGCTCCTCGAGTATCGCTCGCCTGTGCTTGCCTTCAATGCACAAACCAACTCACCACCAACCCCACCGAAGCCGAAAAGATCACCGCCGTCGTCACCCAGCCCAGGATATTGATCGCCCGCCCGTTTACCCGGTCCCCCATGATCGACCGGTTATTCGTCATCAACATAATCAGCATCATCAGCGGCGGCGTCGAAAAACCCTGCACGATCCCAGCCACCACCAACGCGCGCATCGGGTTGATGCCGGCGAAGTTCAATCCCATGGCCGCCAGCGTGGATAAAGTGATGGCCGCATAAAACTTCTTCGCTTTCGCAGGCTTGTACTGCAGGCCGTTTCTCCAGCCCATCGTCTGGCAGATGTCGTACGCTGCTCCCGTCGTCATGACAGGGACCGCCAGAAAGCCGACCCCGACGATCCCCACGGTAAACAGCAGCCCGGCAGCGCGCCCGGCCAGCGGAGCCAACGACTGCGCCGCGTCCGTGGCCGTGTTGATATCGTGCTTGCCGACAACAAACAAGGTCGCCGCCGTCGACAGCATGATGAAAAACATCACCACGTTCGCGAACAGCATCCCGAACACAACATCCCACAGGCTGGTTCGTAACGCAGCATCGGTCGTGCCTCGTCGCTCCCGCAGCGTGTGCTTGCCCGCTTCTTTTTTCTCCTCCACTTCCTCGTTCGATTGCCAGGTATAGATATAAGCGGAAAGCGACGTGCCGATAATAGCGACAAGAATTGAAAGTGTATCCCGGCCGAGATGCAGCGACGGGATCAATGTGCCGCGCGCCACCTCGGCCAGTTTCGGATGGGCCAGAAACGCAGAAACGATATAGGTTAGCAACGACATAGCCAGCACGCGAAACAGGTTGCGGATCAAGCCGTACGAACCCCATATCTGCAGCACAAGCACTGACACCGTCACACCCAGCACAATCGCCCACTGCGGCACATGCACCAGGATGCCGATGGCAGCCGCCATGCCGCCGATGTCGGCTCCGGCCTCAATCGTGTTGCCGATCACCACGCCGGAAAGCACCATGTAGAGAAACGAGCGCGAGTAGTGAGACCGCAGAACGCCGAACAAGCCTTGTCCGGTCACCTGGCCCAGCTTGCCCGACAGGTACACCACTGCCACCATCATCGGAAAGGTGACGGGAGCCGTCCAAAGCACCTTGTAGCCCAGCTGGGCTCCGGCCTGCGCATAGGTTCCAATTGCGGAGCAATCGTCGTCGGCCGCACCCGTGATCAGCCCCAGACCGAGCGATCGGAGAACCGTGTGCTGTCGCCCAGGCTGTTGTTTTGAGGTCGACGATTCTTCCATGCAGCACGGTTGGATGTAGGCTGACGGGATGCGGAGCAGATTCGGGCAGGGAAAGAACCTCCCGGACCAAATCACTTGCGTGTGTGCCGCTTCTCGGAATCGCGGCGATCCCGACGCAATGTACCTACGTTCGACCGAGTGCGTCGAAGACAGACCAGACAGACCCGCCGGGGAATGCTACCCTCGAGTCCCCGAATGGGTACGACACAGTGCCGGAGTACTATGCCGACTGCATAACCCAAACGATTGTCGTGAAGACGACTCTCAAGCCTCACGCAGCGCCTTGGTGACAGCCTGAAGCGGGACACACCTAACCGGTGCGCGCATTGTCCTCAACCGGTCCACGCGGGCTCTCGTCGCTCCGGTGACAATCGGCCAGGCTGTATTCGGCGAATGTTTCCGCGCTCGCAGAATGCACCCCTA
>CAXSBW010000088.1:0-2843 GCA_964235795.1 uncultured Acidobacteriaceae bacterium
GCACCGGCAATTCGCCCGGCGCTTTCCAGCCTTCGACCCGCTCTGCAAAAGGCGGAAACTATGTCGCCATCAAAGCCTTGCGCGCCCGAAAGGACACACGCAGCCGTTGCCGAAACATAGGGCATCAGGACGCGCGCCCTCGCTCCAGAGCATCGAGCCGCCCGTCGTGCCTGCCCTGTTCGCGCGCAAACTGCATCATGTCTCGTTGCAGTCCGTCGATGCGCCCCAACACCTCTGTGCGCGTCTCTCGTATCTCCGCCCGCAGATCGTTAATCTGTTTCCCATTATAAAGCAGCCCTATTAGGATAACCGCCAGCGTTGCGCCGAGTGTGTAGACATCGTGCATGGTAGCCCTTTCGCGATCGGGACTACAGTGTAACCCGTGCGATGGCTTGATGTACGTCATGGGCCGCCAGGTCCATACAGTTCGGCTGTGAGTCTCATCGGCCATAGCAACGTGACCTGTCGTCCAGGGATAGACAAACCTGTTCGGAACAATGCCCCGCCCCGTCGAAAGGCCGCGCTTCTAAAATCAACCACATGCGCATCATCGCCGGCGACCTCCGCTCCCGCGTTCTCCAAACCCCGCCCGGCACCGCCACCCGACCCACCTCCGACCGCCTTCGTGAAACCCTCTTCAACGTCCTCGGGCCCCGCCTCCCCGGCGCCCGCTTTCTCGACCTCTACGCCGGCTCCGGTGCCAACGCGCTTGAGGCCCTCAGCCGTGGTGCTCAATCAGCCGTCCTCGTCGAGCAGGCCCCGCCCGCCCTCGCCGCCATCCGCGCCAACCTCGCCGCCCTCGCTCTCACCCCGCAAGCCCGCGTCCATCCCGTCCCCGTCCGCCGCTGGCTTCGCGAAGCCACCCCCGAATCCGACCCTCCCTTCGACATCCTCTTCCTCGACCCCCCCTATGACGAAGCCAACGAGTACACCGCCACTCTCGAAGCCCTCGGCGGCCCCCAGGCCTGGCTCATCGCTCCCGGCGGCCTGGTCATTGCCGAGCACCGCCGCCTCCGGGCCGCCCCCAGCCCGCACCCAAACTCACGTTCCCAGTCCAGATCGAGTCCTCAGCCAAAGCCCCAAACCGGCATCAGGCCGAAAGAACGCCTCGCCTTCCAACCCGCCGACCGCTACGGACACCTCCAGCAAACCCGCCGCATTGAGCAAGGCGATGCCGCGCTCTGCTTCTTCCAGCTCGTTCCACCTTCGGACACATTGCCGCCTACCGATGTGGCATAATGTCCTTATGGCCCACGCCGCCCCGTTCCATCCACTTCCCAGCTCATTCGACTACGTCACCGTCGAAGCCGGCCTCCCCTTGTCCGCCATGACGGGCTTCGTCGCCGCCTCCGGGGTCGAGCTCAAGGACATTTACGACACCGTCATCCCCGCCCGCACCCTCAAGCATCGCCGCGCCCGCCGCGAACCCCTTTCCCGCGACGAGTCCGACAAGCTCGCCCGCCTGGCCCGCATCTTCCACCAGGCCGTCGCCGTTCTGGGCGACGCTCCCCGCGCCGCCGCCTGGCTCCATCAACCCAAGCACCGCTTTGAGGGCCGCACCCCCATGCTCATGCTTCGCACCGAGATCGGCGGCCGCCTCGTCGAGGAGATGCTGGGCCAGATCCAGAGCGGCTTCTTCGCCTGAGCCCACCGCTTCCCATCCCCGTACCCACCACACGCGATCTGTGGCGCATCAGCGCCTACTCCAACCTCACCGGCGAGGGCGGCCTCCGCTACGCCGGGCGCTGGCACAGCGCCGGACGTCCCATCGTCTACCTTGCCGAGTCCCCGGCCGGCGCGCTCATCGAAACCCTCGTCCACCTCGAACTCACCCCTGACGAGCTTCCCGCGGGCTACACCCTGCTCCGCATCTCCGTCCCCGCGACCCTTCAACCCGTCCCGCTCCCTATCGAAGCCCAGGTCTCAGCTTCAGTCCACCCGATTTCACCCGTTCCATCGTGGGCCCATTCCGGCGCCCCGACCTCAATCCCCGGGCCGGCCCAGACCGCAGCCCCGGCTGACAACCCTGTTCCAGCCTCAGCCGCACCGGACCCCGGCACACACGACGTGCCCCCACCCCCAGCCGCCCGCGACTGGCGATCCGACCTCGCCTTCACCCGTCACCTCGGCGACTGCTGGCTCGCCGCAAGCGCGAGCGCCCTGGCCCGCGTCCCCTCCATCCTCCTGCCGCATACCTTCAATCTTCTGCTGAACCCGCTCCATCCCGACGCCGCCCTCCTCGAGCTTGCCGAGGCCACCCCGGCCCTCTTCGACGTGCGCCTGTTCCGCTCCCTGGGCCCGGGCTGACCCCTTTCCTTGTCCCGCGCCCGGCTCGTCTGCACGGAACACAGCACCCTCTCCGGGTTCCTCTTTTGTCCATCCCCAAAAAGGGGTACGCTTCGGTATCGAAGTACCGTGCCGACTGCATATGCACCATCGACTGAATCTATACATTTGCCTTGCACAAATACACGCACCAAAACATTCTTTTGCACCGAAACACCCCCTTGCCGTCTTTAAGTCTCCGACCGGCTCCGAAAGTGTTCCCAGCCTTTTGCTTTCAATGGCTTACATGTCCCATCCCGCCCAAGAAGCGTCACGGCCGGTGTTTCTCGCCGAACCGGCAGCATCCGCCCGATCCGCGTCGTTTTGACCCCTGAAATCGACCGCGGAACAGCCGCCCCTGCCCCCGCCGTGAACAGCAGCTCGTAGTCCTCGCCCCCATGGAGTGCCAGCGAAAGCGCGTCCAAAGCCCCGTTTTCAAGGGCCAGCGCATGGACCGGGATCGCCCCTGCTTCCACCTCCGCCCGCAGCCCGGAGCTCTCGCAAAGGTGCGTCAAATC
>CAXSBW010000088.1:2943-10428 GCA_964235795.1 uncultured Acidobacteriaceae bacterium
CAGCCGCGCCAGCTCCGCTGCTGCTCCGCCCAGCGCCCCCGTCACATACAGCCCATCGCCCGCGCGCGCCCCCGAGCGAAGCAGCGCACGTCCCGCCGGAACCACCCCCAGCAGCACAATATCCGCTGTAAACAAAGCACTTGCGCCGGCCGCCGGAGCCTGCGCCGTGTCGCCGCCGGCCAGCGGCACACCCCAGCGAGCCGCAAGCGCCAGCAGCCCGTCGAGAAACCGCGCACTCCATCGCCCGGCCAGCTCCGGCGGAATCGCGAGCGACAAAAACGCCGCCAGCGGCCGCGCACCCATTGCCGCCAGGTCGCTCAATCCACGCGCCAGGCAGCGATGCCCGGCCGACTCCGGGCTGTGCCAGTCCCGTCGAAAGTGCGTCGTCTCCAGCAGCAGGTCCGTCGTGACCACAACCTCATGGCCCGCCGGCACCCGCAGCACCGCGCAATCGTCGCCGATGCCGGTACGCACCCCGCGACCGGGACGAAGCCCCCGCGCCACGATGGACGCAATCAACGCGCGCTCCCCCGGCGGCAGGCGGTTCCGGGATGGTGGACGGGCCATCACCCCAGCTTACGCAGTCCCTTGCAGCCCCGATCCCGGCGCGCGCTCCGTCGCTCCGAAGCCAGCCCGGAAACAGGCCTTTCCAGTGCCAGGAAAGCTACTCCAAGGTAATGAAAAGCCCGAAAAATCGCCCTTTTGCGCGTTGACCCTGCCCCCACCGGCGTGTAGCTTTAAGTCAGCTGCGATCCCGTCCTCGCGGCACACCTCCATTCATGCGTTCCGGTCACGCGTTCTGGATGAAAAGGCGATCGGCGGGGAGTCAGAGGAGCTAGTGAACAAGCGTTTCTACATCATCTTCGTCGCGCGCGAGTCCGACGGCCGACTCCGCAAGGTGCCCATCCCCTTGCACTACGCCTATATCTTCGTCGCGGCGGCCCTGGTCGGCGCGTTTACGATCGCGGGCATGGCCGGCTCGTACAGCCGCATGCTGGTTAAAACCGCAAGCTTCAACCAGGTCCGCTCCCAGCGTGAAGCCCTCCGCAAGGACTATGCCAGGCTCGAGCGGCAGGCTCACCAGAAGGATGTTCAGGCAGCCTCGCTCGGATCGCTCGCCGGGCAGGTTTCCGCCCTGTACGGGCTCCATGCACACAGTTCCAGGGCGGTCGCGACCGCGGCAACGCCGGTGCTGGCCGACAGCTCGCCCGACAGTTCCACAGGCTTTACCCAGCAGGCCTATGCCACTTCGCTTGACCAGTTCGCCGAGCTGCGCACGGCCGCGGTCACCGGACACTTTGAACCGCAGTTCAACTACCATCCGCACCCGTTTGCCACCAATGCCGACGCGGTTCTCGATGGCAACGCCGCACCCTCGCTGTGGCCTGTTATGGGTCGCGTCACCAGCTCTTTCGGCGAGCGTCTCGATCCCTTCAATGGAGAAGGTGCGTTCCACGCCGGTCTCGATATCGCGACGGCGTATGGCACGCCGGTCCGGGCGCCGGCCGATGGCGTGATCGCCAAGGCTGGTGCGGCCAGCGGCTACGGACGCGAGATGATCATCGATCACGGTGGCGGGATCACCACCATTTATGGGCATCTTTCCGGCTTTGCCGTCATCACGGGCCAGCTGGTCAAGCAGGGCCAGGTGGTTGGCTACGTGGGGTCGGCCGGTCGCAGCACCGGGCCGCATCTTCACTACGAAGTTCGCGTCAACAACACCCCGGTCAATCCGCACAAATACCTGAAGCAGACCATGGAGCAGCAGATGGCGTCCACGGAGGCTACAACTCCGGCCCACGGCCAGTAGCGGCCGCCAGGCGGCTTCTGCTCGCGGACTTCAGGGCGCTGCCGGCGCTTGAAGAAGCGACTGGAACAGGCTTTCAGGCAGGCTTGTCTGCAGCACCGCGCGATTGCCTGCATGGGTCACCGACGCGCTGCTCAGCAGCGCTCGCAGGTCAGGGTTGGCGAACTGCCCAGGCAGGTTGTTTTCTGCGATGCGCCCAACGGCGATCAGCCCGGAAAGGCTGTTTGCCGACGCACTGGCCGCCGCCTCATTCGGCGCAATCTCTTCCAGCCGGAAGCGCAGAGCGCCGGTCCAGCGCAGCGAAGCCACAAACGTCGCATCCAGCCGAAACGGCAGCGTCAGTCCGAACACTTGCAACTGGCCATGGTCGCCGAACGGCAGCCCCGCCTGCCCTAGCCCCCAGGCCAGCGAAAGTGCCGGCAGATCGCGATAATGCTCACTTAAAAGCGTCGGCCCGCTCGACCGGAACCAGGAAGCGTTCCGCGCACGATCCAGAATGGAGTGAATCTGCTCCGGGGTGGGGGTGTTGCTGACCGCGACCATCCCGTGCGAAAGAACCGCGACCCGCACCGTGCGCCCTTCGCTGGGAATCGCAAACACTGTCCGCCCGGCATACAGCTCGGTCGAAGCCGCAATGCCTGCCAGGTAACGCAGCAGCCGGCCCTCATCAAAGCGTCCTGCGAACACCTCTGAAAACGCCAGTCCTGCATTGGGCCCCGAAGCATCCGGCAAATGCTGCAAGGCGAAGGCCGCCTCGTTCAAATCCCGCTCAACATCGATCCCGGTCGCATCGATAAAGCGCCGGTAGTCGGCGGCATGGGCGACGGGTTTGCGGTCAAAGTGCGTCGCCGCGCGCAGGGGGCCCAGGTTGCAGTACAAGATAGCCTGCGACTCCGGCAGCAGCCGCGCCACCAGCGGGGGCGTCGCCCGATGCCACCACAACAGGGAAGCGCCAAGCGCCAGGAGCAGCCCGAGCACGATCAATGGGGTACGAGCTCGTTTCAAAAATGCCATAAACACAGCATAAGACCGCCTGCGTGGCTTTGGCTCGGTTCCCGAGCTGACACAGCCACTTCATGGCGTGTGCTCGTCAATGGCCCCCCCGGCCCGACGGTCGGCAGAAGCAGCCCAGACCTCGCCCATTTGGGGCGCCTCGAAAACACCCGTCGCGCAAAAGCTTTAACGGGTTTCCGTCCCCGGTGCCACGCCGGGTTCCGGCACATTCGCCTTGAGCGGATCGCCTTTGTAAGGCGCGAACCTGTTCTTCTGTGCCAGGAACCGGTCCTCAAAGTAGCGCCGCGACACGTAGGCAATCGCGGTCGCGATCGCGCTGGTCAGCAGGCAGCGCACCAACAACAGTCCGAAATGCTGGTTGAATCCGCCCAGCACTGTCCCGGTAACGTATCTGTCATAAAGCCGGAACACCAGCTGATGCACCAGGTAAAGCCCATAGCTGATGTCGCCGAAAAATACAAAGAACCGCAGGGCACGGCTGGGCGGCGGGCCGTTGCGGGTGTGCTTTGAAACAGCCCACAAGGCATAGGCAGCAAAAAGCCCGAGCACCGGCGGTTGTTTGAACGCGGCCATCAGCACGGTCGCGGTGCGGCCGCTGAAGCCATGGAGCGCGGTCAGCAGTACCGGAGCCAGGGCGATCGCGCTGATCAATGCGAGCCGCCGGTAAACCTTGCGGATGTTGTCGCGTCGGATGGCCCCGTTCCGCAGCAGGATGGCCAGCAGCGCGCCCGATACGATGCAATCCACGTTGGACGGCGTGTTCAGAAAGGTCTCAATGCCGACCGACGCAAGCGCAAGCCGAAAAAATGGCGTCAGCACCACGCCGGCCACGGTGAGCCAGAGAAGCTTTCGACGGCTGACATAGCGAACAAAAATGGGCCAGATCAGGTAAAACTGCTCCTCGACCGCGAGCGTCCACATCACGCCGTACTCCTGCGAACGCGCACCCACCAGCCGGGCCATGTTGCCGATGTACAGGAGGCAGGCCAGCACGAACCGCCAGGAAACGAAATGCCCCAGCTTTAAAACCATGAGCATCAGCAGGTAGGCCGGCAGGATCCGCAGAGCGCGGCGGACATAAAAGTTCTTCCAGTAGTGCGGGCGATCGACCGAGTCCAGCAGAATACCTGTGATTAGAAAACCGGACAACGAGAAAAACATCGTCATGCCGGCCGCCCCAAGCGAGGTAAATCGCAGAAAAAACGCGATCAGCGAGCCGGGCGCGGCTGCATACTGCGAGTCGTAAAAAGCATGAAACAGCAGCACGGACAGCATGCCCGCCCCGCGCAGCCCGTCCAGCGGCAGGATGTGTCCGCGATACTCGATTTTGCCCGGTGATTCCTCAGCCAAGCGCGTCCCCTTGTTTAAAGACTCGAAATGCGGAGCCGACCCGCACCATCGAGAGCTGGTGTCTATCTTACGGATCGTTCGCAGGGAACTTCAATGTACAAACCGGCACCGGTTTCATCGGCTTGCTCTAGAATGGCAAAACAGAAAAGCGATCAGGCAAGAGCAACTGCGATGGAGACACCCGCGTCATCGCCTGTCGGCGCAGCCGATGCATGCCTGGCGGCCTGCATCGCGATCAATCGGTAAGGGGAATGCATGATGTGGTGGCGGTTCGCGGTATTTTTCGTTCTTTACGTGTGCACGGCTTCGGCCCAGTCGACCCAGCCCGCTCCTGCGCTAGCGGTTCCAACGGCTGAGGAAGCAGCCCGTGCGGACATAGCTGTCATGGAAATTGTCGGAGGGTCGCCACTTTCCCCAACCGAAAAACAGCAAGTCGCGGCTGCGGCCGTTCATGGTTTGAGCACCAACCCGAAAAGCTGGGCGGCCGGCTACCAAAGTGCACAAAAATTTCTTCACCCGCCGAGTGAAGAAACCCCCTGGGAAAGGGTTGCGAACAAGGAAGCCTGGCGTTTAAATTTCGCAACTCAGTCTCAGCCCAATGCTGAAACGCAGATCATGGAGCGGCACGATCCGTCCCTGGCAGGGGCTGTAGACGACAAGCATGCAATCGTAGGTTTGGTCACCGAGGCTTCTTTGAACTCCCTGGCCCAGGCGGCAGCATGGGCCGACAGTTATGCCGGTTTGCCGGCGCCGCCTTCGGACCTGGTGGCCACGGAACGCCGATCGCTCCAACAGAACTGGAAGAATTACTCGCCGGAGTTGCGATACGCCTACTCCCACATTGGACGGAATGCGGTCGGGGCCACGGCCTGGCTGGCGAACATCGATGCGGCGAAACGGCAAAGCTATCTCAGGAGTGCTCTGAACCCGCAAGGCGCACTGAGCAACGCGGCTTCAGGAGCCGGACCGGCAGCCCTGACCGTGCTTATGTGTGGCCAGTTCTATAACGTGGCTTCGTCGGAAACCAGGCTCGTTGAAATCGTGGCACAATCTCCACTTTCAGAGATTGAAAAACGGCAGATAGCGGAGTACGCGGCGGAAGGCCTTGCTGCCAGGCCGGAGGTTTGGCAAAAAAGCTATCCCATTGTGCAGCAGTCCTTGCAAGCTCTCACGACGGAAGATCCTTACGTGACCGGAAAAGACCCCAGTGACGGAACCAACATCTACAGCCGGGTCAGCACCCGGGAAGCCTGGCGTCTCATCTTTGAGCAACGGCCTGACACGGTTGAAAAGCAGATCGTGGAGCGGCATGATCCTTTGATCGCCGCCCGTTTCGGAGAAAATCATGTCCCGACCGATGTTGTGACAGAAGCCACATTGCGCTCCATCGCGGATGCAACGAAATGGGCGAATACCCATGCCGGATTGCCGGCGCCACCCGCGGATTTGATTGCAACGGAACGCCGCCTGATCAAACAGAACTGGGCGTCCTACTCGCCGGAGCTGCAAACCGCGTACGCCCACGTCGGGCGAAACATAGCCGCTGCCAGCATCAGCCTGTCCGATGTGGAACCGGACAAGGTGAAGAACTTCGTTCAGGTCTCGCTCAATCCTAAAACCGCCGAAAGCGATAAAGTTGTCCCCAGGGATGCTCCCGGGGCTCTCCCGGCTCTGATGGCGCAGGTGTACTACAACACCCTGGTGAAAGATCACCGCACACTGGGTATGTCGACCCAGGAAGAAATCATGTGGACGCACCTGTGGGGCAACCGGCTTCATCAAGTCACAAGAGACACTGCCAACACGCTGCTAGGGGGTAGCAATTATTAGAAAACAGGTCCATGGCAGCCTTGTTTGCCAGCACCCAAGGCTGGTTTCCGCTCCCCTACCGTCAGAATTCGGGCCAACGCAGGACTGACGACCGCGAGGGACGAGTCGGCCCTGCCATTGCGGCACTTCCACTCAGCCTGGTTTCGGCAGGGCAGCAGCTTCTGGCAGCCCCGAAGTCGAGGTCGCCGGGTAGATCGTCGCCGGCCTGCGCCCTGTGCCGAATGCGGTGATCGGAAGTAGTTTTATGCAAGGCGTAGCCGGTTGCGCTCTGATTGCCCTTGCGCTTCCTTTATGCTAGCCTCACTTTCGGTACGCTGCTTTCACGCCGGGCTGGCTGGCGTAGCTCAGTTGGTAGAGCTCCTGATTTGTAATCAGGCGGTCGGGGGTTCAAGTCCCTTCGCCAGCTCCATAACCCTCCAGAGTCAGCGAGTGTTCGGCAGACAACACTTACGTCTGGTCGGGGGATGCGCGAACGGGGAAAGCAGTTTTGAAATGGGCACAGGTGGCCGAGTGGTTAATGGCAGCAGACTGTAAATCTGCCGCTCCTAGGAGCTACGGAGGTTCAAATCCTCCCCTGTGCACCACGCAGCTTCACCTCCCATGCGCCTGACGGGAAGGAAGCGCCAGCTGGCGGCGCTCGGTATTTTGATCTGCATGGCGGCCCTTGCCTGGGCTACCATGGACACAGGCAAAGTACGGGCCGTTGTGCTTGTCCTGCTGGGAAGTTTTGCCTTGCGCATCCTGCTGCTGGGGCGCGAGGAATAAGTTTTCAAGGGCGCGCCGTGAGGCACACCCGGGCAGGGCTGATGTAGCTCAGTCGGTAGAGCACTCCCTTGGTAAGGGAGAGGTCGTCGGTTCAATCCCGATCATCAGCTCCAGATTTAGTGGAAGCGCTATGAAGTTCGGCAGAAAAAGGATGCAGCGCGGCTCGGATCAGCTCGTATCAGATCAGGGCCGCGCGAGCGCGGGAGTAACTCAGTGGTAGAGTCACAGCCTTCCAAGCTGTTGGTCGCGGGTCCGATTCCCGTCTCCCGCTCCAATTTCGGTCCAGTCCGCGCCAGGAGTGTCAAGGCAGAGCATGTTTGAGCAGGCAGTACTTCCCATCCAGGATGAAGCGACCTTTGCCGCCGTGCGCGGGTCTCTCGATCAGGCTTTCGCGCCGGCGCGCATCGCCGGCTTTCTGGAGCGGCTGACCCGGGCTCGTCTGCGGGCGCGGCAGTTCGAGGCGATCCTGGCCAGCGGTTTGCTCGGCCCTCAAACAGCATCCGCCTACGCGGCCCTGGGCGACTCGGACCGGGGCCACGTGCGCGAGCAATATCTGGGCCAGGTGGAACAGGTCGCGCCGGAGCTTCGCGCGCGGTTCTTCAAGGTGTACGCCTACTACTGATTGACCATCACAGCGGTGCCGAAGTGCAGAGGAGACGAATAAAATCATGGGCAAGGAAAAGTTTGACCGGAGCAAGCCGCACGTGAATGTGGGCACG
>CAXSBW010000089.1:0-10409 GCA_964235795.1 uncultured Acidobacteriaceae bacterium
ATCTCCAGCCGGTCCCCTTCCTCGACCGGCGTCCCCGCCCACTCCGCTCGCGACACGATCGCGCCATTACGCTCGAGCGCAACCCGGTCGGCCTGCATGCCCAGCGCGGCCACAAGATCAAGCACCGTGCTTCCCTGCCCCAACTGTTCCAACTCGCGCGCCTGCCCGTTGATCTGTAACTGCATACCAGCAGCCTAGCAAACGTTCGCTTCGACCCGGCACACACCCGCTAATTGCGAAGCATCACCACCGACCCGTCGAAATCGAACTGGAAGTCCATCTCCGACACCCCGGCCCCTTCCATGGTCGCCCGCAGTCGCTTGCGGTCGTCCCCCTGAAGCAGCAAAAAGCCGCAGCCCCCGGCCCCCACCAGTTTGCCGCCCGTCGCTCCCCCGGCACCCCGCGCCAGCTCATACAGCTCATCGACCCGGCTCGTACTCATCCCTTCACTGCGACTCCGCTTGCGCAGCCAGTGCTCGTGCATCAGCGCCCCATAAGCCTGCACGCGGCCCGCGACCAGCATCTGCTCCGCTTCATAGCCAAGCTGTTTGGCAAAATGCAAGTCTTCGAGCATTTTTCGGTCACGCACCTCGGATTTTTGTTTCTGGTCGCCCAGCAGGGCGGATGCGGAGCGGGTCGAGCCCACGAAAAACAGCATCAGGCTTTCCCCCAGCTCGCGCACCTTCTCCTGAGAAATGGGAAGCGGCGTGATGCCGACGGTACCATCGCGCCGGTAATCCTGCCCCTGAAAGCCTCCAAACGCGGCGATGTACTGGTCCTGCTTGCCGACTGGCTGCGCCAGACGGTTCATCTCGATCTCGACCGCTTCTTCGGCCAGCGTCGCGCTGGTGACGTGCTCGCGTTTGTAGGCGTAAATCGCATGCAGCAGCCCCACCGTGAACGCGCCCGACGAGCCAAGTCCCGTCCCGGCCGGCACATCCGCCACGCTGGTCAGCTCGATCCGGTCGCCGACATCGTGCATCGTCAGCGCTTCGCGAAAGATGGGGTGGCGGATCAGGTCGCGAGTCGGGGCGTGTTCCACATCCGAATACTTGAGGATGTACCCCGGGAAAAACGACCGGTTTGCCATGATGTAAACGTACTTGTTGATGGCAGCCGACAACACGTAGCCGCCGAACTCGCGATAGTACGACGGCAGATCGGTCCCGCCGCCGCCGAGCGAAATCCTGAGGGGCGTTCGAACGATAATCATGCCTGCCCCCGGCTTGCACCCATCAGCTGCCGCAGCAATGCGTCTGTTTCGGCGTGACCCACGGGAGACCCGATCTCATAGAACCGTTGGCTGACGGCAAAACCGGCCAGCTGATCGCGCCCGAGCAGTGCTTCCATCACCTCCGACAGGTCAAAGCGCGCGCCTTCCGGCCAGTCGGCAAAAGCTTCAGCGCGAAAACAGCTCAGGCCATAGTCGATATGCTGCATGGCCGGCGTCTTCCTGCCCTTGCTGTAAGCGCGAATCTGCCCGTCGGCGAATTCGACGTTGCTGGTGTCCCACTGGTCCGCATTCGGGTAGACGGTCATCAGGCCTTCGCGCCCGGAGTCGGCAAAAGCCTTCCAGATCGGCGCAAACGGAGTCGGCAGGTAGCTGTCTCCGTACATCACCATGAACCGGCTTCCCAGCATCGGCAATGCCTGCCGCAGCGCTCCACCGGTACCCAAAGGAGCCGGGCCGTCCGGCGAGTAGCGTACCCGCAAGCCCCACTGCGAGCCGTCGCCGGCATAGGCACGTAGCTGCTCCTCCATGTGCCCGCAGCAGATCACCACACTGCGCACACCTTCTGCAGCCAGCATTCGCAGCTGGTGCGACAGGAACGGCTGCCCGCCCACCAGCAGCATGGATTTTGCCGTTTGCAACGTCGCCGGGCGCATTCGCGTGGCCAGGCCGCCGGCCAGCAGCGCCAGCGCCGGCATGGTTTTTCTAGGCATGGATCACCCTTTCTTCCACGCGCATGGCGTCGAGCGCCGCGCGAATCGCCTCGCGGCTGGTCCAGCGCGAGCTCCACCCCAACGCCCGGATGCGCTCGCTGTCGAGTCGAATCACCGGCACGTCGCCCTTCCAGCCGCGCGAGCCGCCCGTGAATGCATAAGCAGGCGGCCGTTCGATCCCGAGAGACGCCACGGCCTCGCCCGCGATCTCCTCCACCGTGATCGCGTCCAGCGTCGAAACATTGAACGCCTGAAACGGCAGCTCGCTCGCGTCGAGTGCAAGCAGCACGGCGGCCACAATATCCAGCACGTGCACGTAGGATTTGCTCTGCTGCCCGTCGCCGAGGATGCGCAGCGTCGTGGGATCGGTGGTCAGGCGACGCAGAAAGTCGAAGCCGACGCCGTGTGTCTGGCGTGGGCCGACCACGTTTGCGAACCGGAAAGCGCAGGCACGCAGGTCAAACATCGCGCAGTAACTCGCGATCAGTGCTTCTCCGGCCAGCTTGCTCGCGCCATAAGTGGACACAGGACGAAATGGGCCGTCGTCTTCGCGGATCGGATCGGGCCCCGGCTCGCCGTAAACCCCGCTTCCCGAGGCGTAAAGCAGCTGCGGGACACCGGACCGGCGCATAGCCTCAACGACGTTGTTGGTCAGCAGTGTGCCTTGATAGAAGTCGATCTCCGGCTCGGTCGCGGCCCGCGCAATGTCGGGGTTCGACGCGAGGTGAATCACAACGTCATGCCCTGCCATGGCCGCCGTCAGGCGCGGGAGGTCGGCCGCATCCGCATGAACGACCGTCAGGCGTTTGTCTGAAAAGTGCTGCTCATAGTGCCAGGAGCGGCCCGACGAAAAGTTGTCGTAGATCGTGACGCAGCGCGCCAGGCCTTCTGTATCGAGCAAATGATCGACAAAGTGGCTGCCGATAAAGCCGGCGCCGCCGACAATGAAAAAAGCACGGCTGCGTGACGGGGTTGCGTTCGGCGACGGAAAGGAAAGTACGTTCAAAGCGCGAGCTCCCATGCAGGGCGGCACACAAACCCTGCAAACACATTCATTGACAAGCCTTGATTCAGGCGGTTCCTGCTCTCGTCCGCCCTGTCCGCTGCACATCGAAAAGGTGTTTTGTTGAAAGGAGCTTACATCCGCCACACGTGGCCCAAAGGGAATAATTTTCCCATCACGGGACTTTCGTAACGGCTGTGGGAACGATTTTGCTCTTGCTTTGTGGGTGCCTCGCCCTACAGTCAGCACAGCTTGGCAGACGCCACTCTCTATCCGAGGTCCCTACCCATGAACCTGAGCACTGATCTGAATGTCAAACTGTTCTGCGACGCGGCAGACATCGAAAGCCTTCTCAAGATGTACAGCAAGCCCTATATCAAGGGCTTTACCACCAACCCTTCGCTGATGCGCAAAGCAGGCGTGAAGGATTTCCAGGCCTTTGCTCGCGCTGTTCTGAGCGCCATTCCTGACCTGCCGGTTTCCTTTGAAGTGTTTGCCGATGATGAGGCCGGCATGGAAAGCCAGGCGCGCCAGATCGCCTCCTGGGGCCGCAACGTGTATGTAAAAATTCCCGTGACCAACACCCAGGGCTTTTCGACGATGCCGCTGGTTCGCCGGCTTTCACGCGACGGCATCGCGCTGAATGTCACGGCGCTGATGACGCTCGAGCAGGTCGGCCGGGTCACGGCAGCTCTCGATCGGAGCACCCCGGCGATCGTCTCGGTCTTTGCCGGGCGTATTGCGGATACGGGCGTCGATCCCGTTCCGATGATGCGGCGCGCGGTCGAAATCATGGCGGAGCGTCCCGCGGCTGAGCTGCTCTGGGCCAGTTCACGCGAACTGCTCAATGTGTTTCACGCCGAAGAGTCCGGTACACACATCATCACGGCCACACCTGACATTCTCAGCAAGCTCTCGCTGCTGGGCAAAGATCTGACGACCTTCTCACTGGAGACTGTGCGGATGCTGTACACCGACGCGGTGGGGGCCGGGTATTCGATTGCAGACCGGGTGCCTGTGCCGCCCGTGCAGCAGCCCAGCTACCTCAGTCAGCCGAGCCGAGTCGCGGCTGCGTCCTGAGGTGGTGGCGCAGGTCTGCTCCTACGGGCAGACCTGCGCAGTCGCGCCATCGCAGCGCACTGCAGGGTCCTCAGCCGACCTGAAGCCCAGGTTGAAGCTCCAAGGCGACCGCGATGATGGGTTTGTCCGCACTGGCCATGGCTGACGACCTATGAATGAAGCAGCTTTTCCGTCCAGCAAGGCTGTGGAATGAGAATTACAGCAGGGCTTTCAGGAGTTTCTCGGCGACCCCGCGAAGGTCCGCAGCCTGGATGTCGACGAGAAAAGGATGCGGTATCTCCGGCTCCTGACCGGTATGGACCCAGCCGGTGCGCGTCCCGGCTGCCCGGCCGCACTCCATATCGGTGACGCGGTCGCCCACCATCCAGCACTCCCGGAGCAGCAGGCCGTTCTCACGCGCGGCCTTTTGCAGGAAATACGGACTGGGCTTGCGACAAGGGCAGGGTCCGTTCACGGATGGGTGGTGCGTACAGTAGAACGCATCAGCCAGGCTGAGCCCATGGGCCATCAGTGCTTCCGTCAGCAATGTATGCATCGCCTGCAGTGCCCCCGGCGGAGCTTTTCCTTTTGCCACATTCGGCTGGTTTGAAACAACGAACAGCAGAAAGCCCGCGTCGCGAAGCATCGCGAGCGCGGGCAAAACACCGTCGGCAAGCCGGAACTCATGCGGCAGGCGCGGGGACTCCCACGCGCCTGTGTCGCGATACCAGACGTTGCGATTCAGGACGCCGTCGCGATCGAGAAATATGGCCCGCTTCACTGCAATGGAACGCCGACGGGCACGACCGGCTGTGCAAGAACCGAAGCCGCGGCACTTTCCCACTTCATTTCACGGGCACGCAGCACGGGGTGCGAGACCAGCAGATGCCAGACCACGGCCTGGAACGACTCGGCATGCGCGGTCACGGTGTCGTCTGACAGCGTGGGAATCAGGATAGCTTCGTCGGCGACCTGTGCCGTATAGCCGCCGTCGCGGCCGACAATGCCGAGGATGCGCGCGCCGACCTCCTGCGCCAGCTTGAGGCTGTTGACCAGATTCATGCTGATGTTCTTTTCCACCGACCCGCCGCCGACAGAAAACACAAAGAGGGCGTCCCGTGCGGAAAGCCGACTGCCCTTCAACCAGTTGGCATAGCAGCTGTCCCAGCCATCGTCGTTGATGCGCGCCGTCAGCTCGGAAACATTGTCCGATGGGGCGTAGCATTCGATACCGGCGATCTTGCGAAAATCGTTGACCGCGTGACCGGCATGGCCGGCGCCGCCGCCGACGCCCAGGAAGAAAAGACGGCCACCACGGCCTCGTACTTCGTCGAGGATCGCAAGCATGCGTTCAATCTGTACCGGGCGGATGGCCTCGGCAATCCTTGCCACTTCGTGCAGGTACCGGGCTGTGTAGTCGCTCATTGGGGCAAACTCCTCCTGTCGCCGTGGGCGGGTAGGCCGCCGGGCATGCCTCGGTATCGGCACAGCCGCGCCGTTTGAACACGTTACCGTAGTCAGTTTTCCCATTTTGGGAATTGCACAAATGGGAGCTCAGGCGGAGAGAGTCTGCTCGACCGCTGTCGCAGGTTGCGCCACTGCGGGGATCGTGCGGCGTCGCGCATACAGCAGCAGTGCGAAGCCCGCCAGCACGCTTCCCAGGCTTGCGACCTGGGCATTGCTCATTCCGAGGTAGATCCGCGGGTTGATCCGGATGAACTCGACCAGGAAGCGGGCAAGGCCGCTCAGCAAAAGGTATTCGCCCGTCATCTGCCCGGCATGCAGCAGGCGTCCGCCAACCGGAGTACTGCGCCGCCATAGAAAGGAGGCGATCGCCACGCCGACGATGCACTCATAGAGAGGCGTCGGGTGAACCGGGTAGTCGACCGGATCGAGCCCACGGGGAAAGCTCATCGCCCAGGGCAGGTTGCTCGCGATGCCGTAGTCGCCATCGCCCGAAGTCAGGCAGCCGATACGCCCGATCGCGTAACCGAGGGCCGCCGAGGGCGCGCACAGGTCGAGCATGCTGAGCGGCCGCAGACCCGCGCCGCGCGCCTGCCACAGCAGTGCCCCGATGCCGCCGACCAGCCCGCCGAACCAGGCCAGCCCGGCACGATCCACCAGGACGGCCGGGTGCGCGATCAGCATCGCCGGGTCCTGCAGCACATGCCAAAGCTTTGCCCCCAGTACGCCTGCGATCGTCGCCAAAGCGATGATCTCCACCGCATCGGCCTCGACCCGGTACCGCCGGAGATTGCCGCGCAGCAGCCATCCGGCGCTGAGCGCAGCCAGGCAAAGCATGATGCCGAAGGTCGACTGCGCGTAGTGCCCGATGTGGATATAGGGAAGCATGCTCCTACACTATATAGTTGGGTCGACCGGAAGGGCAGGCTACAGCCGGGTGCGGTACCGTGCCGTCTGCACGCCGGAACATTCGCGCGCCGACAAGGACCTACAAACAATGCCAAGCTCTTCCCCACTGCCGGTCCTGTTTTCCGCTGCCGAGATCACGGCCCGGGTTGCCCTGCTGGGCGCGACGGTGACCCGCGACTTTGCCGGCCAGCCCGTCGTTCTAGTCGGCGTCCTCAAGGGTGCGGCCGTTTTTCTGGCCGACCTGGCCCGGCAGATCGACGTGGAATGCACTTTCGATTTTGTGGCCGTTTCAAGCTATGGCAAGGGGACAACTTCCGGCGGACAGGTCAAGCTCATCAAGGATCTCGACGAGTCGATCGAAGAGAAAAACGTCATTTTGGTGGAAGACATTCTTGATACCGGCCTGACACTCTCTTTCCTGCGAAAGGTCCTGCTGCAGCATCGCCCCCGCTCGCTCCGGGTCGCCGCCCTGCTCGACAAGCCGTCACGCCGGCTGGAGCCGATCGAGGCGGACTACGTCGGCTTCGAGATCCCGAATCACTTCGTGGTCGGCTACGGCATGGACTACGCCGAGCGCTACCGCAACCTGCCGGACATCTGCCTGCTGCCGCACATGCCGGACGGCCACTAATCACCCGGGAGCTTGCAGATGTATCGCGATGAAAATCAGGCCGCATTTGTGCCACTTTCGCAGCCGCTGCGCGCCGAAGCGCTGGCCCTGTTCCCGACAGCGGAGTCGCTGGCCGGCGCGCTGGATCACACCCTGCTGCGACCGGAAGCGACCGAGACCGAAGTTCGGCAGCTCGCAGGTGAAGCCGCCGAGTACCGCTTCGCCTGCGCCATGGTGCAGCCCTGCTGGGTACGCACGGTCGCACGGCAGCTTGCCGGGTCCGGCGTACGCACGGGCACGGTGATCGGCTTTCCGCACGGGGCCTCGCTCACGGAGACGAAGCAGGCCGAGGCACTGGCCGTAACCAGGGCAGGCGCGCACGACATCGACATGGTGCTCGCGATCGGCGCTGCGCGATCCGGCCACTGGGCCGAGGTCGGCGACGAGATCGCGTCCATTGCAAGAATCGTGCACGGCGAGGGTGCAATCCTTAAGGTGATACTTGAAGTGTGTCTGCTGGACGATGAGCAGAAGCAGATCGCCGCGGAGCTGTGTGTCGAGGCCGGGACGGATTTCGTGAAAACCAGCACCGGCTTCTCCTCGGGCGGCGCGACCGTAGCCGATGTGAGGCTCTTGCGCCGGGCCGTCGGCAATCGCTGCGGTGTCAAGGCCTCGGGCGGGGTCCGTACCCTCGCAGATACAGTCAGCATGGCCGCGGCGGGTGCAAATCGTATCGGGGCCAGCGCGTCGGTCCACATCCTGCGGCAGTACCTTGACGCCCGTGAGGATGCGCAAAGATAATAGAAAGTTGGCTGGATGTTGCGGAGCCTTTCCGCGCCGACGCGCCCAGCCGCGGGAGCCCCATCCTCCATGGCGACAACAGTGCAACAACCGGTTTCCGGGCCGGCATCCGGCACACTGAAAGCCGCGCGCAAAGGCACACAGGGTCGCGGGGTGCAGCCTCTGCGCGCCGGCGAGGGGCACTCGTTCCTGCTGCGACGGCTTCATTCGCTCACCGGCATCGTGCCCATCGGCGCCTTTCTGATCGAGCACCTCGTTTCAAACTGGGAAGCGCTGAAAGGGCCTGCCGCGTATGCCGCTCAGGTCAAGTGGCTCAATGCCCTGCCGTTTGTGCGCGTGCTCGAGTGGGTCTTTATCTTTCTGCCGCTGCTGTATCACTCGCTCTACGGCATGTACATCTGGCTGCGCGGCCGATCGAACGTCATCTACTATCCCTGGGCCGGCAACTGGCTGTACACGGCGCAGCGCTGGACCGGCGGCATCGCGCTCGCCTATCTCGTCCAGCACGTGTACCGGCAACGCTTCGCGGGCGTCAGCCTGCCCGAGCACCCCGGCGCGGCCTTTTACAAGGTGCAAACCGAGCTGCTGCATCCCTGGATGTTTGCCGTTTACGCCATCGCCATGGTCGCCACCTGCTATCACTTCGCGTATGGGGTATGGTTGTTCGCGGCCAAGTGGGGCATCACGCCGGGCGACCGCGCGCGGCGCGGCTTCGGCTATGCCTGCACGGTTGCCGGGGTGCTGCTGTGCGCCATCGGCCTCGCGAGCATGTGGGCGTTTGTGGAGCCGAAATACCGCAATGCGCCGCATGATTTAAGTCCTGCGCAAATCACTGAAGGCACCCAGGCGACAGCGCCGCTCGGGCAGGCGCACACTACAGATTGAGGCATTCCTGATGGCAGCAGCAGCACGCAGGATCATCGTGGTCGGCGGCGGGCTCGCGGGCCTGTCGGCTGTCATCAAGATCGCCGAAGCCGGCGGCAAGGTCGACCTGTTTTCCATCGTCCCGGTCAAGCGCTCGCACTCCGTCTGCGCGCAGGGTGGCATCAACGCCGCCAAAAATTTGAAGGGTGAGGGCGACACTACCGACGCCCACTTCGACGACACGATCTACGGCGGCGACTTCCTGGCCAACCAGACGCCGGTCAAGGGCATGTGCGAGGCCGCGCCGGCGATTATCGACCTGCTCGATCGCATGGGTGTCCCGTTCAACCGGACTCCTGAGGGCCTGCTCGACTTCCGCCGTTTCGGCGGAACCTTGTATCACCGCACCGCCTTTGCCGGCGCGACCACCGGCCAGCAGTTGTTGTACGCGCTTGACGAGCAGGTGCGCCGCTACGAATCCGAGGGCAAGGTCACCAAGTACGAGGGCTGGGAGTTTCTCTCGGCCGTGCTCGACGGCGCGGGAGTGTGCCGCGGCATCTGCGCCATGAACCTGCGCGATATGTCGGTGCGCACCTTTGACGCCGACGCGATTATCGTCGCGACCGGCGGCAATGGCGCGATCTTCGGCAAAAGCACCAACTCGGTCGTGTGCACGGGCTCGGCCCAGTCGGCGCTCTACCAGCAGGGTGCCTTCTATGCGAACGGCGAGTTCATCCAGGTGCACCCGACCTGCATTCCGGGCGAGGACAAGCTGCGGCTCATGTCGGAGTCGGCGCGCGGCGAGGGCGGCCGCGTGTGGGTGCCGCGCCAGCTCAGCGACCCGCGCGAGGCCAAGCAGATTCCCGAAGCCGATCGCTGGTACTTTCTCGAGGAGTGGTACCCCAAGTACGGCAACCTGGTCCCGCGTGATGTCGCGACCCGAGCCATCCACAAGGTCGTCTACGAGCACAACCTGGGCATCGACGGTCAGCCCATGGTCTACCTCGACCTGACCCATATCGACCGCGCGACGCTGAATCGCAAGCTCGAAGGCATTCTCGAAATCTACGAAAAGTTCGTCGGCGACGACCCGCGCGAAGTGCCGATGAAGATCTTTCCCGGCATGCACTACACCATGGGCGGCCTATGGGTCGACTTCAACCAGATGACCAACATACCGGGCGTGTTTGCAGCGGGTGAGGCGGAGTACAACTACCACGGCGCGAACCGCCTGGGGGCTAATTCCCTGCTGAGCTGCATCTATGGCGGCTTCCAGGCCGGGCCGAATGCGCTGAAGTATGCGAACGGACTTGCCCCCGCGCCGGCGAACGGCTACGGTGTGAGCGAGTGCAAACGCCAGGAAGAGATCAACGAGCGGCTGCTTTCGTCCACCGGCACTGAAAACCCTTTCAAGTTGTGGCGCGAACTCGGCGAAACCATGACCAAGAACGTCACGGTCATCCGCTACAACAAGGCCCTGGGCGAGACCGACGAGAAGATCGTCGAGCTGCTGGAGCGCTTCCGAAACATCAACCTGAGCGATAAAAGCGCCTGGGCGAACACATCCTTTGCCTTTACAAGGCAGCTCGGCAACATGCTGCAATTGGCCCGCGTGGTCACGCAGGGGGCACAGCTGCGCGATGAGTCGCGCGGCGCGCACTACAAGCCCGACTTCCCCGAGCGCGACGATGAACACTTCCTGAAAACGACCAAGGCAAGCTTCGCACCGGACGCAGACGAGCCTGTGTTCAGCTT
>CAXSBW010000090.1:0-10242 GCA_964235795.1 uncultured Acidobacteriaceae bacterium
TGCCAAGTTATGCGGGTACCGCTTGTGAGGTTTCGCTCGCGGCAAGCAGGGTGGCAAAGACTTCGTTTGAAAGCAGTCGGCCGCGTGGGGTGAGGGCGACGACCTGATCTTCGACACGGCTGTCGGGCGAAAGTGTGACGAGGCCGGCGTCGGCGAGGTCGCGCAAGGCAGGTTCGTAAAGGGTGACAGCTTCGGGGCCGAACTCTTGCAGCAAGGCCGGCAGGACGACGCCGGCGTTGCGTCGCAGGCCGAGGAACCAGGCTTCTTCGAGCTCCTGGGTGGGGGTGAGCCGCTCGGGCTCGGTCCAGGCAGGTGCCTCGAGAAATGGCTGGAGCTCATCGCCGGTGGCGAAGCGGGCGGGGGCGCTCTCTTCCCTGCCGTGGAGCATGGAGTGGGCGTCGACGCCGAGGCCGAGATAGGGCGCGCGGAGCCAGTAGCGCTCGTTATGGCGGGACTTGCCGGAACCCGCGGAACCGCTGCGGGCGAAGTTGGAGATTTCGTACTGGGCGAGTCCGGCGTGGGCGAGGGTTTCGCAGGCTTGAAGGTACCAATCGGCCACGATGTCGTCGTGCGGCAGCAGGGCCGCCCCGAAGCGGAGGCCGCCGCGCAAGGCTTCGGCCCCGAGACGTGAGTCCTCGTCGAGCTCAAACATATAGATACTGGCGTGATCGACGGGCGCGCTCGCGAGAGTCGCGACGGAACGGGCCCAGCTGATGCCGGTCTGGCCGGGCAGTCCGGCGATGAGATCGGCGGAAACGTGCGGGACGCCGGCGGCACGCACCCGTGCGAGTTCGGCGAGGGCCTGGGCTCCGGAGTGGGTGCGGGCGGTGGCGCGGGCTTCGCCGTCGACAAAGGACTGCACGCCGAAGGAGACGCGGTTGACCCCGGCGCGCTGGGCGGCTTCAAGGGTGGGGGGAGCGAGCTGCAGCGGGGCGGCTTCGAGGGTGATTTCGGCGTCGGGGGCGACCACGAACTGCTGCCGGATGGCGGCGAAAAGCCGGGTGAGGAGCTCGGGCGGCAGGAGCGACGGGGTGCCGCCGCCCAGGTAGATGGTATCGACCTGCTGCGGGAGGTGCAGGCCGTTCTCCGTAGCCCAGGCGTGGGCCCGGGCCAGCTGGCGGCACAGGGCGTCGACGTAGGCGGGCATGGCGGAAAGGGGGTAGACGCCGGACGCGAAGTTGCAGAAGGTGCACTTGGCGCGGCAGAACGGGACGGAGATGTAAAGGCCGACGGAAGCGTGATGCCCGTTCCGCCTGGAAGCCGGATTGAGTCCCAAAATGGGAAACCTCACTTCCCTATTTTTACTCGAGCGTGAGCCGCGTGGCCGTTGCGCCGATAGAATGGAGGTATCCCATGGCAGAAGCCGCGCAAACACAGCAGGATGACGAGGTTGTCGGCAAGGCGTACGACGGACGCCTGATGCGGCGACTGTTGTTGTACCTGCGGCCTTACAAGGCGGTCGCGCTGGTGTCGCTGGTCGCGATCCTGCTGAAGGCAGGGATCGACGTGCTGGGGCCTTACCTGTTCAAGGTCGGGCTGGACCTGTATCTGACGCCGCACACGACGGCAAGCGCGAAGCATACGTTTTTATCGCAGTATCTGAGCCCGGAGGCGAAGCACGGCATCTCGGAGCTGGCCGGGGTCTATTTCGGGTCGCTGCTGCTGGGTTACGCACTGGAGTGGATGCAGACGTATGTGCTGCAGTGGATGGGCCAGAAGGTGATGTTCGACATGCGGCGGCAGATTTTTTCGCATCTGCAGCGCATGCACATCGGCTTTTTCGACCGCAACCCGGTGGGGCGTCTGGTGACCCGGCTCACAAGCGACGTGGACGCGCTGAACGAGATGTTCACGTCGGGGATCTTCGCGATCTTTGAGGATGTCTTTGTTCTGATCGGAATTGTGGCGGTGATGCTGTCGATGAGCTGGTGGCTGGCGCTGCTGTGCTTCGCGGTGCTGCCGCTGATCTTTCTTTGCACGCGGATTTTTCGTAAATACGTGCGCGAGTCGTATCGCAGGATTCGCGCGGCGGTGGCGAAGATCAACGCATATACGCAGGAGCACATCAGCGGGATGCCGCTGGTGCAGTTATTCAACCGGCAACCGCGTGCCTATGCGGACTTTGAGGCGATCAACCGGCAGCACATGATCGCGTTCAAGGATTCGATCCTGGCGTATGCGCTGTACTACCCGGTGGTGGAGCTGCTGAGCACGATCGCGATCGCGCTGGTGATCTGGATTGGCGGCCAGGGAGTGTTGCGCGGTGCGGTCTCGGTGGGGGTGCTGGTCGCTTTCATTCAGTACTCGCAGCGCTTTTTCCGGCCTATACAGGACCTGAGCGAGAAGTACAACATCCTGCAGGCGGCGATGGCGGCGAGCGAGCGGGTGTTCAAGCTGCTCGATACCGCGCCTGAGATCGCCTCGCCTGCGTCGCCGGTCGCGCCGATGAAGTCCGGGGCAATCGAGTTCCGGGACGTCTGGTTCTCCTATGCGACGCTGACCGCAGAGCAGCAGGCGCGGCACCCGTCAGACTTGAAGGATGTGGAGTGGGTGTTGCGCGGGGTTTCGTTCCGCATGGAGCCGGGCGAGACAGCGGCGATCGTGGGGCACACCGGCGCGGGCAAAACCACCATCATCAGCCTGATGATGCGGTTCTACGATGTGCAGCATGGGGCAGTGCTGATCGACGGCGTGGACGTGCGGGCGCAGGATCTGCATGCGCTGCGGTCGCGATTCGGCGTGGTGCTGCAGGATCCTTTCCTGTTTTCGGGCACGATCGAGGCGAATATTCGGATGGGCTCGGCGATCGGGCCGGAGCGGGTGAGAGCGGCGGCGGAAGAGGTCAACCTGCTGGACTTTATCGAGGCGCAGCCGGCTGGATTTCAGGAACTGCTGCGGGAACGGGGAGCCGGGCTTTCAACCGGCCAGAAGCAGCTGATCAACTTTGCACGGGCGCTGGCGCATGACCCGGCGATCCTGATCCTGGATGAGGCGACCTCGTCGGTCGATACGGATACGGAGCTGCGGGTGCGCTCGGCACTGGAGCGGATGGTCACCGGGCGAACCAGTGTGCTGATCGCACACCGGCTGTCGACAGTGCAGAGGGCCGATACGATCCTGGTGATGCACAAGGGGCAGCTGCGCGAGCAGGGGCCGCACCAGCAGTTGCTGGTGGAGCGCGGGTTGTACTGGAAGCTATACCAGCTGCAATATCGCGACCAGGAGGCCGGGGTACCGGAGGAGGCATTTTCGCCGCCTTTGGAGTTTTCAGGACAGGGCGCGCTGGCGCTCGGCACGGATTAGATGATCGTGGCGGCGCGAATATTCCTGTCAGCCGGCGAGGCCAGCGGCGAAGAGTACGGCGTTCGGCTGATGGCGGCGCTTGGGCGGTCGCTGCCCGGTGCCGAGTTCATGGGCCTGGGCGGCCGACGCATGGAGGCAGCGGGGCTGCGGCGGGTTGCCAGGGCTGAGGACGTGGCTGTGATGGGGATCACGGAGATCGTGCGGCACATTCCTCGCATATACAGCGCGTACCGGCGGCTGCGTCGGGCGCTGGCGACTGAAAGGCCGGACGCGCTGGTATTGATCGATTTTCCGGATGTCAATCTTGGGCTGGCCCGGCAGGCGCGGCGGCTTCAGATTCCAGTGATCTTTTTCGTGAGCCCGCAGGTATGGGCGTGGAAGCGCTATCGGCTGCGGAGGATTCAGCGTGACGTGGACCGGATGCTGGTGATTTTCCCGTTTGAGGAGAGCTGGTATCGCGAGCGCGGGGTGGCGGCCACCTTTGTGGGGCACCCTCTGGCGGAGCTGCGGCTGCCATCTGTCTCGCGGGAAGTGTTTGCGGCGGAGTATGGGCTGGACCCGGCGAAGCCCTGGGTGGGCCTGTTGCCGGGCAGCCGGCCGCGCGAGATCGCGCTGAACCTGCCGGCGATGCTGGATGCGGCCGGGCTGCTGGGCCCCGGGTACGAGTATGTGCTGCCCTTGGCGCCGACCCTGACTTCGTCGCAGGTGGATGAGGTGCGAAGCATGCTGTTGCAGACAGGCGCAGCGCGGGTCACGGCGGTTTGTGATGCGAGGGCGACGCTGCACCATGCGCGGGCAAGCGTGGTGGCGAGCGGAACGGCGACGGTGGAAGCGGCCTTGATCGGCAAACCCTTCGCGGTGGTATACCGGCTTTCGCGTGCGTCCTACGCAGTGGCCCGACGCGTGGTCAAGGTGCCGCATGTAGCGATGTGCAACCTGATCGCGGGCGAGCGCGTCGTTCCGGAGCTGATCCAGGACGCGTTTACACCGGGGGCCGTCGCGGCAGCCCTGCGGCCTCTGCTCGCGGACGGAGCGGCACGCGACGCGATGGTGCGGGGGCTGGCCGAGGTGCGGATGCGGCTGCATCAAAACACGAGTCCGATCGAGACGGTGGCCGACCACATCCTTTCAGCCATAGACGGGTCTAAGCTGATTCAGACCCAACCGAGTCCCTCCCTATGAACGTTTTCCGAACCACCGCTGCTGCCCTTCTGCTTGCTGTTTCACCGTCGCTGATCGCGGCAGAAACCCGTCTGCCGATCGCGGTGACGGGCTATGTGATCGACGCGCAGGTAAACCCCGCGACCCAAACCCTGACCGCGCAGGCGCGCGTGACGTTTACGGCCAACCAGGCCGGCGATGCCGCGGTCTTTGAGCTGAATGGCGCGCTCAAGGTGCTGGAGGTTCACGACGGGAGCGGGACGGCGCTGAACGGCGAGCGCGGGCAGAATGCGACGGTGCGCGTGACGCCGGCGCAACCGCTGGTGGCGGGGCAAAGCTATACGTGGACCTTTCGGTACACGGGGGCCTTGACCGGGGCCGAGGGCGGTCCGGTCGAAGGCTTGAAGCTGGCGTCGATTGGTGGCGGAGGCGCGGGAGCAGGGGCGGCGGAGGGTGGGCCGGCGGGATCGGTTTCCGCAGCAAACGCGGGCGCCGGCCCGGCGACTCCGGAACCGGTGTCGTATCTGCTGTACGCGGGGCGCTGGTTCCCCATGGTGGGGTACACGACAGACCGTTTTACGGCAGAGATGCACGTTTTTGTGCCGGCGGGTTACACCGCGATCGGCTCAGGGTCAACCCGCGACAGTGCAGTACCGGGCAAAACCGTAAGTGCGGAGCAGGCACACCGCGAGGCGGCACCGGCGCCAGGCCAGGCAGGGCCGGGCGAGCCGCAGCTGCAACGGCGGGGCGAGGCAGCCGGCGAGGCTCCCACGACGGCGAGCGAGCAGCGTAAAAAGAATGGCACGGAGGTCGCAAGCGAGGATAACGCCCCGGCAGCACCGCCGGCGAAATCGGGGGCAGGGCAGGCCGCAAGCGCAGGTACCGCCAAAACAGGAACGGCAAAAACGACGGTATCGGCGAAAACAGCGGCCGGTTCAGTCCGCGGATCACGCCGAGTCGCGCGGCCGACACCTGCGGCGCAGACACCGGCCGGTGCGCAGACAGGCAACGGCGCGGGATCTTCATTGGCCCTGCCCGGGGGGCAGGAGTTCGATTTCAACTGGACCAGGCCGGGTTTTCCGGGCACGGTGATTGTCGGCAGGTTTCTGCCGCCGGTGACTGAGGCCGGGTCGCCGAATATCCGGGTGTACACGACGGCGGCGCACACGGGGTCGGCGGCGGCCTATGCCGACACGGCCAACCTGGAGTTTGCATTCTTTACCAGCACCTTCGGCATGCCGGAGTCCAACAAGCTGAATGTGGTGGAGCTGCCGGACGACACAGTACCGGCCGCTTGGGCACCGGAGATCGCGGCGATTGCGGGATCGCGGTTGGCCAACAAGGCCGATGTGCGGCTGCTGGCAAACACGGTGGCGCACCAGTGGTGGGGCTCGGCCGTAAGCCCGGCGACCTTGAACGACACCTGGATTACGAACGGGATGGCGCGCTATGGGGAGCTCCTGTTTGTCGAGGACCAGGGCGGCAAGCCGGCGCTGCAACAGGCCGTGCTGGATGTTTCGGCCGGTGCGCTGGCCTATGACACGACTCCGCTGGCGACGACGGGTCGGCTCCCGGTATTTTCGCCGGAGTTCCAGTCGATGACGCTTGAAAAAGGCGCGATGGTCTTCCACATGCTGCGATGGGAGGTGGGCGACGACTCGTTCTTAAAGATCGTTCGCGGTGCACAGACGCAGTTCGTGGACAAGGGTATGTCGACTTCGGACTTGGAAAAGCTGGCCGAAGGACAGTCGCAACAACAGCTGACGGCATTTTTCTCAGAGTGGCTGGACGGCACGGGCGCGCCGCAGTTTGTGGATAAGTACGCCGTGTACCGGCTGGGCAACGACAAGGGTTTTCGCACGATCGGTACGCTCGGGCAGGACCTGGACCTGTTCAACATGCCCGTGGACCTGCGAGTGCAGACCGAAGGCAAGACGGAGAACAAGCGGGTCGAGGTGGAGGGGACGAGCTCACAGTATGTGGTCGATACATTCGGCTCGCCGCGCCATATCGAGGTGGACCCGGACCACTGGATCCTGACGAATTCCCCTGATATGCAGGTGCGGGTGGCGATTCTGCGTGGGCAACAACTGGTGGGCCAGGGCGACCTGACGGCGGCGCTGGGGGAGTACCAGAAGGCGCTGGCGGCAAACCCGGCCAGCTCGCTCGCGAATTACCGGATCGGGGAGCTGCTGTTTACCCAGCGCAACTATCAGTCGGCGGCGAACAGTTACCGCGACACGCTGCGCGGCGACGGCGAGCCGGGCTGGACACAGGTTTGGAGCCACATTGCGCTCGGCAAGATCTTCGATGTAACGGGACAGCGGGATCGCGCCGTCAATGAGTACCGGCAGGCAGTGCAGACGAATGACAACACACAGGGCGCTTTGAACGAAGCACGGGCTTATCTGAAGGGGCCGTACAAAAGGCCGGATCAGGCGGAGTAGACAGGGGGAGAACCACGCGATACCGACATGTTTAACGCAGGAGCACAGATAGCTGCGGGGTCAGGTTTGTCTTGGCTGGCCGCGGCTGAAGCACCTCTAAGTGATCCTATAATTAAGGGCATTTGTAAGAACAGAGTGGGTGTTGTAGCATTGACTATCTTCCTGGGCGGCGGAGAAGACATTTCGATGGTTCCTTGAAGCCTAGAACCTATTAGGAATTTTGAACCTGGCTAGGGTCTTTGCGGGGCTTAACACTTTGTAGAGCATGGAAGGCGTATCGCTGTTGACTTGTTTCGAGTCAGGGCACACCCTAACGAAGTCGCAATTCTAGCAAGTTTAAGGAAGTGAATACCCCATAACTATCTCGCACTTTTCCCTCTTACCGCCGGCTAAAGTTCGACGCGGGTCGGGGCTAACCGCGCTACTTGCACTTCTCGGCACCCTTGCTTCAGGCGCTGCTGCTCACGCGCAGACGTTCCCGGACTTCACAGGCTTTCACAACACACCCAGTATTAACAATCAGCGCTATACCAATCCGTTCTCGCAGCTAGTTGAAACATCTAACGGGTACTACGGCAACGTCTTGCTAATGGGCTCGTATGACAATCAAGGACAGCTTTTTTCCTTGCGACAAAGTGCGGATGGCCATAACTGGGGAGTTATACCTGATGCATATCCGATCCTTCCAGCGGGCTCAATAAAGGGCGCGCTTACTTCTTTATGCACAGGCGACTATCCGAATGGATGCGGCTACGGTCTGGGTTTTTGGAATGGTATCCCCTACTTGGCCTTCTCAGACCAAAACGAGAACCTCGAAGTTTACTCGCTCACCCCAGTTCATGGTTACAATGCATATAACGCAAACCGGGTTTTTACCGACACGTCAGTACATATTACTTCTGCGCCCTCAATAAAAGTAACACCCAACGATACATTGCTGATCCGCTATGGAACCAGAAACAGCTCCAGCCTGAAAAACCTAATTTATGTACCCGAGAACAAGGGCTCAGGATTTTCCACGCATTCCACCACGGGATTGAGCCCCGTCCAATGTGCAATGGTCTCTTTTAACGGGGCGGTCTACGCTTTTGATGGGCAGGACAACTCAAGTAATGGTGTATGGGAATCTAAGCTTGACCAGGATGGAAATATCATTGCTAACACATCACATCAGATTAGCGGATGGTATACTAAGTCCGGCCTTTCAGCTGTCGTTTTTAACAACAATATAGACGTTGCTTTTCAGGCAGAGTCTAGCACTCATCATTTCTACATAGCCTCTTCTCCCGACGGTAACAGCTGGAGATTTCAACAATATCCTAACACGTTAAATTTCACTCCTCGCCTAGGTCTCTTTAACGGAGCTCTGGCGGCAGCAACAGTGGCAAATGACTCTTCCTATTCCCTCTGGTCTGATTACACGGCCTATTAGGCGCGGGGCTGGTGACGGGTAGCCACGGTCGGCCATTCTCGTAAGCTCGTGGGGACGGAAGTGCCTCTTCTAGAGGAGGGCATGATATCTACGCCCTCGCTTTTTGGAGGCATTAAGCAATAGCTAATATGCCTTATTCGCATCTTTGTCTCCACACTATATAGTGATTTATATGTATTTTCCCGCAAGCGTTCGCTGTATGAGCATATCGGTGTTGCTGCTCACCCCACCTTCCTGCTTTTCGCAGCGCGTCATCAATGTACCAGCAGACGCACCTACGGTACAGACGGGCATCGATGAGGCCCGTGATGGAGACACAGTGCGTATTGCCCTAGGCATGTACTTCGAAGAAGTAAGTTTTCACGGGAAAGCAATCACGGTGAAGGGTGTGGGTCCAGCGCAAGGGGTGAGAATTGACGCTGACATGAAAGGGCCCGTATTCAGTTTTACGAATGGGGAAGGGCGCAGTTCAGTTCTCACCAACCTGACGATAGAGCACGGATCTCCGGCCAATCTTGGGAACCCGTCGGTTCCAGCGGCAGGTGGAATCCTCATCAGCAATGCAGCACCATCGATCATTGGCGTGAGAATCATTGATAATGTGGATTGTGGCATAGGGTCATTCGGAAGCTCGCCTTTAATTATCGGCAGTACTGTTTCAGAAACATCTCACAATTTGACCGCATCTGGCTGTCCGAATCTTAATCCAAGCAACGGTTCATCGCAGGCGAAAGGCACAGGAATCTATATAGATGGTCAGTCTTCAGCCAGACTCCAGTCCGTCGTTTCAGGAAATACTGTATCGGATAACATGAATGATATCCTTCTTGGCTCTACTGAATCTCCAGGATTAACGATTCTTGACGGCGGGTCCGTCCTTGTCAGTGATAACGTCATCACAAACAATATTTCCAGAATTGGGTATGGGTCAGGTATTTCTATACGAGGCTCCACGTCGGCGAGTGTCACGCAAAATCTCGTCTTTGCAAACGTGGAGGATGCCACGCCCCTGAGCTACTCCACCAGTGCTTTTGAAGATGAGGGAGGCATCAATATTTCTGTGTCTAGCAATGCTACTGTCTATCTTACAAACAATACGGTAGCGTCTAACGTTTATGTGTCAAGATCTAGACAAGAGAACAATCAAGGAACCCAGCTTTTGCTCGGAAGTTCTGGGACGATAATAGCTAGCAATAATCTTTTTATAGGTGCTGACACCCTTGCTCCGGTAGAATGTGTCGATCCGTCAGCAGGTGATGTTGCTGGCTCCGTGACCCTGAGCTACAATGACATATACTCCTTTGGTGGGCTAGCTACCTATGACGGAAACCGCTGTGCAGGGCTGACAGGAAGGAACGGAAACATCTCAGTAGACCCGCTCTTCTTGGATTTGACTCCGGGCAGTCCTAACTTCCAGCTTAAGAAAGAGTCGGTTGCTGTTGATGCCGGAACGAACACAGCCGCCGGGATAGGCCTGAGCGATATACTAGGAAATGTACGTATCCAGAATGCCAAGGGTTTACCGACCAGTATTATCGATATGGGTGCCTATGAGCACGCGGGCGTGCCAAGCCCGCCACCCCCGCCAGATTTTACGCTTTCGCTCTCGTCGACTCATGTGACTACCTCACCAACTACTCCAGGTGTCGTGCAGGTCACAATGACGCCGACCAGCTCTCTCCAAACACAGGTCCAGATGTCCTGCTCTAGCCAGACCACCGCAGTGCAGTGCAAGTTTCTACCAAGTATTGTTGCCTTGAGTGATGGTGTGCCGGAACTTGCTCAACTCACTGTAAGTTCTGCGCCAGGCGGAGCCACGCCCGGAGTAGCTGCCATAGTAGATGCTAGCTTACCGCACCTTTTAAGTATGACATCTCGTGTACTTCTTTCTTTGTCGTG